>JASJBG010000086.1 GCA_030066625.1 Woeseiaceae bacterium | reverse complement strand
AGGTAATGCGCCATGTCCATGAACACCTGCGCATGCTGCTCCTGCGGGAACAGGTTGATAATGCGGTCGAGCGTCTCTGCGGCGTTGTTCGAGTGCACCGTTGCGAGAACGAGGTGACCGGTACCCGCCATGTCGAGGGCGGCGCGCATTGACTCGGTATCGCGAATCTCACCGATCTGCACGACATCCGGCGCCGCGCGTACGGCACTCTTCAGCGCGCGTGCATAAGATTTCGTATCGAGTCCGACTTCACGCTGGTTGATGATCGACTGCTTGTTGGGATGCAGGAACTCGATCGGATCCTCGATCGTCAGAATGTGCGACGAGGTTTTCTCGTTGCGATGGTTAACCATCGCCGCAAGCGTCGTCGATTTACCGGCACCCGTGGCACCGACCATGAGAATCAGGCCACGGCGCAGCATTACGAGCTCTTTCAATTGCTGCGGCATGCCAAGCTCATCCAGCGTCGGCAGTTCGTTCGTAATGTAGCGAAGCACCATCGCGACATTGCCGCGCTGGTGGAACACGTTGACGCGGAAACGCCCGAGGCCTTCCTCCGACAGCGCGAAGTCAATCTCGAGCTCGCGGTTGAAGTACTCCATCTGTTCTTCGTCCATAAGCTCAATGGCCGCCTGCTTCACCATCTTCGGCGTCATCTCGAGCTTATTGACCGGCATGATCTTGCCTTCGATCTTGATCTTGGCCGGTGCGAACGGGGCAAAGAAAAGGTCCGAAGCCTTCTTCTCTACCATCAATTTGAACAGCGGTTTGACGTTCATGTCGTCGAAATCCCTTGGCTCAGAACGTCTGAGCTGTGTCCTCTTCCATGATGCGCAGGCTCTCGGACTGCTGATCGGCGATCGCGGAATCGCGTTTACTCTCGAGCTTCACGCGCAGGCGCAGCTCGTTCTTCGAATCCGCGTTGCGCATGGCTTCCTCGTAAGAAATCGTGCCGTTCTCGTACAGATCGAAGAGTGACTGGTCGAAGGTCTGCATGCCGAGGCGCGTCGACTTGGCCATGATCTCCTTGATCTGGCCGACCTCGCCTTTGAAGATCAGGTCCTGGATCAGCGGCGTACCAAGCAAAATTTCCATGGCCGCGATACGTCCGATACCGCCTTCGCGAGGAATCAGGCGCTGCGAAACGATGGCGCGAATGTTCAGCGACAGGTCCATGAGCAGCTGCTGCCGCCGCTCCTCGGGGAAGAAGTTGATGATGCGGTCGAGCGCCTGGTTCGCGCTGTTGGCGTGCAGCGTTGCAAGGCAGAGGTGGCCCGTTTCCGCGAACTGGATGCCATATTCCATCGTCTCGCGGTCACGTATCTCACCGATCAGGATTACGTCCGGTGCCTGGCGCAGCGTGTTCTTGAGCGCCGCGTGCCAGCTGTCGGTGTCCACACCGACCTCGCGCTGTGTGATAACGCAGCCTTTGTGCGGATGCACGTACTCGACCGGGTCCTCGATCGAGACGATATGTCCGCGTGAATTCTCGTTGCGGTGACCGATCATCGCGGCAAGCGTCGTCGACTTACCGGAGCCCGTACCACCCACGACGATGACGAGGCCGCGCTTGTTCATGACGACGTCTTTCAGAATCGGCGGCAGGTCGAGCTCGTGCAGAGTCGGAATCTCGGTGGTAATCGTACGCAGCACGGCGCCGATATTGCCCTGCTGGATGAAGGCACTGACGCGGAATCGGCCAATGCCCTTCGGCGCGATCGCGAAGTTGCACTCCTTGGTCGCGTCGAATTCCTTGAGCTGCTTGTCGTTCATGATCGCCCGGACCATGATCGCCGCCTGGTCCGCGCTCAGCGGCGTGTCGGTTGCCTTGTGGATCGTGCCGTCGACCTTGATCGCCGGCGGGAAACCGCAGGTGATGAACAGGTCGGAGCCGTTGCGCTCGACCATCTTCTTAAGCAGGTTCTGTGTCAGTCGTACCGCTTGTTCGCGTTCCATCGTTCCTTCTCCCCGACACCTCTGCGGGCGCCTTAGAAGTTCTCCTTGTTCACTGCGCGGAAGCGGGCCTCTTCCTTGTTGATCAGGCCCTTCGCCATGAGATCCGCCAGGTTCTGATCGAGCGTCTGCATGCCCGAGCCCTGGCCGGTCTGGATCGCGGAGTACATCTGCGCGATCTTGCCTTCGCGAATGAGGTTTCGAATGGCCGGCGTACCAATCATGATTTCGTGTGCCGCGATGCGGCCGCCGCCGATTTTCTTAAGCAGCGTCTGCGAGATGACGGCGCGCAGACTCTCCGAGAGCATCGCGCGGACCATGTCTTTCTCCGCCGCCGGAAAGACGTCGACGATACGGTCGATGGTCTTGGCCGCCGAGCTGGTATGCAGCGTGCCGAAAACGAGGTGGCCCGTTTCGGCCGCGGTCAGCGCCAGTCGAATCGTCTCGAGGTCACGAAGCTCACCGACCAGGATGACGTCCGGGTCCTCACGCAGCGCCGATCGCAGCGCCTCGTTAAAGCCGAGCGTGTCGCGATGTACCTCGCGCTGGTTGATCAGCGACTTCTTCGACTCGTGCACAAACTCGATCGGGTCCTCGATCGTCAGGATGTGATCGGGTTTGTTCTCGTTGATGTAGTCGACCATCGCCGCCAGCGTCGTCGACTTGCCCGAACCCGTCGGCCCCGTGACGAGCACGATGCCTCGCGGGTGCATGGACACGTCCTTGAAGATCGCTGGTGCGCCGATGTCCTCCAGCGTGAGGATCTCGGAAGGAATGGTCCTGAAAACCGCTGCTGAGCCGCGGTTCTGGTTGTAAGCGTTCACGCGGAAGCGTGCGAGCTTGGGAATCTCGAACGAAAAGTCAGTCTCGAGGAATTCTTCGTAGTCCTTGCGCTGCTTGTCATTCATGATGTCGTACACCATGCTATTGACATCCTTGTGGGTCAGCGCAGGCATGTTGATTCGCTTGATGTCGCCATCAACGCGAATCATAGGGGGGACCCCGCCGGACAAGTGCAGGTCAGATGCGTTGTTCTTTACCGTGAACGACAGCAGCTGGGCAACGTCGACGGCCATACTTCTCCCTCTCGCGTGGTGTTACCGACTTACCATAACTCGGGACCGATCGTCGCTTAGTATAGCGAAGCACCCGGAGCAAAGCGTGATTAGAGTCACGGAAAACTTATCAATAATCAGAGATTTGCTGACGGAAGCCGCCAATCAGGCTGAACGTGACCCGGCGACCGTTCACCTCCTCGCCGTCAGCAAAAAACAGCCGATCGAGGCCATCCTCGAAGCGGCCGCCGCAGGGCAGCGGGATTTCGGCGAAAACTATGTCCAGGAAGGCCTCGACAAGATCGCTGCAGCCGGGTCCGAACGCCTGATCTGGCACTTCATCGGCCACTTGCAGAGCAATAAAACACGTGCCGTGGCCGAGCACTTTGACTGGGTTCACACTATCGACCGCCTGAAGATCGCGAGGCGGCTTAGCGATCAACGGCCGGCGGGCATGGAAGCGCTGAATATCTGCCTGCAGGTCGACATCGACAACGAGGCGAGCAAGTCCGGTGCGACCGTTGCAGAGGTACCGGCGCTGGCCAGGGCCGTTAGCGAGTTGCCGAACGTGCGCCTGCGAGGTCTCATGTGTCTGCCCGCACAACGCGAGGGATTCGAGGCGCAGCGCGAGCCGTTCCGGCGGCTTCACCAGCTCGCGGAATCGATACGCGCCGACGGTATCGATCTGGACACCCTGTCGATGGGTATGACCGGTGACTATCGGGCCGCTATCGCCGAGGGCGCCACGATGGTCCGGATCGGCACGGCGATCTTCGGGCCCAGAGAATAATACAAGGGACTGACACAAGCAGGTGACAATGAACGACAACATTGCATTTATCGGCGGCGGCAATATGACTCGCGCGATTGCGGGCGGGTTAATCGAGGGCGGTTATGACGCGAGGAAAATCTTCGTATCGGAGCCGCTCGCCGAGACGCGCAAGGCGCTCGAGCAGGATTTTCCCGGCATCAGTACCAGCGACGACAACAATGCGATGGCGGCTGCCGCCGGTTGCGTCGTACTGTCGGTCAAGCCGCAGATTCTGCCCACCGTTTGCCGTGAGCTTGGCGATACCGTGCAGGCCGCGAAGCCGCTGATCGTGTCGATTGCCGCGGGAACCCGCAGCGACGACATCGAAACCTGGCTGGGCGGCGAGCTTGCCGTCGTCCGAGTTATGCCGAACCAGCCCTCGCTGCTCAGGCTGGGCGCATCCGGCGTCTTCGCCAACTCGCGAACGTCGGATGTAGAGCGGCGTCGCGCGGTGGACATCATGGGCGCCGTCGGCTCCGTCGTTACCGTAGACAGCGAAAGCCAGGTCGACGCCGTAACTGCGGTGTCGGGAAGTGGCCCGGCCTACTTCTTCCTGCTCATCGACATCGTGGCCAGCACGGGCGTCGAACTCGGTCTCGATGCCGACGCCGCGAGGACACTCGCGATCGAAACGGCGATCGGCTCCGCGGCGCTCGCCGCCGCCGAGGACGAATCGATGCACGCGCTGATCGCCCGGGTGCGCTCCCCCGGCGGAACGACGGCCGCCGCACTCGACAGTCTGGACAGGGATAATGTTCGTGCTATCTTCTCAGCCGCCATTACGGCGGCCCGCGATCGCGCGATCGAACTGGCCGACGAAGCTTCGAAGTCCGAATCATGACCAACACCCTCATCCAATCGCTGCTGTTCGTCCTCCAGATATTCGGCGGCCTTTACATCCTGCTGCTGCTGCTGCGGCTGATGCTGCCGTGGATGCCCGACAACTACCGCAACCCGATGATGCAGGCGATCTTTGCCGCGACCTCGCCGCTGGTTATCCCGGTACGCAAGGTGCTGCCCCCCATCGGCAAGCTCGACACGGCAACGCTGATGGTCGCGTTCGGCATCCAGTATCTTCTGGACTGGCTCAGCGGCCTGCTGGTGGGACGGCTTCCCGGCCTGCTGCCGCTTACCATCGGCGCCCTGTTCGGCGTGTTCGCTCACCTGCTGCAGCTCATGACGATCGCGATCATCATTCGTATCGTGCTCAGCTGGATTGCACCCGATAATTACAATCCGGCGACGATGCTCATCCGCGGTGCCACGGATCCGATACTGCGACCGTTCCAGCGCGTCGTCCCCGTCATCGGCGGCTTCGACGTCTCACCAATCTTTGCAATTGCCGCACTCGGCGTGGCCGGTATCGTGTTGAACAACCTGGAGTTGTGGGTCGTCAGCCTGTTCGCAGGCTGATCGGGCAACCCGAATGGTTTATAGTTGATGGCGTGCGGGCCATCGGCCAACCGTCGCGTCTTTGGGGAGTCGCATCGAACGGGAGTCAGGATATGAACGTCAAAACAACACTGATAACGATGACTGTGCTGGGACTAATTTCGGGCTGCGGGGGACCGGGCGGCAACGCCGACATACCCGAGGCAGAACCGGCCGGCGCCAGCTCTGCCGACATCGGCGACCACGTCGTCCATTTCAGTGCCCAGTCAACAGACCAGTTACCGCCCGAGATCGCCAGTGCGTACAACATTGTCCGCAGCAAGAATCGTGCGATGCTGAACGTCTCGATCATTCGCTCCGACGGCGTGCCCGTCGCCGGGGACGTATCGGTCAAGACGCAGAATCTCACCGGCCAGTTGAAGACCGTGACAATGCGACGCATCGATGAGCAGGATGCGATCTACTACATCGGTGTCACGCCGGTCGCCAACCGCGAAACCTTGATCTTCGACATTAGCGTCAAGCCTGAAGGCGCCGAAGAATCGGCCGACGTGCGATTCAAGCGGCAGTTCTACACGGACGGCTAACGCCGAACGCAAAAACACCCGAAAAAACCCGGCAAAAAGGCGTGTTTCCGGTTTTGCACCGGGAAAACATGTGCTATCGTCGCGCTGCTTTTGGCGCGGGCGCGAGCCCGTTTTCTTTTTTTCTGGGAGTTAGAAATTCATGGCAGCAAGCACGAAGAAGGCACCGACGAAGTCTGAAATCTTTGCAAAGATCGCTGACGACACGGGCCTGACGAAGAAAGACGTCGCCGCAGTGTTCGAGTCACTCAATGGACAGATCAAGAAAAACCTCGGCGGCCGTGGCGGCCCAGGCATGTTTACGATTCCCGGCCTGGTGAAACTGGTTGTCGTGAAGAAGCCGGCGCGCAAGGCGCAGAAGGGTGTACCTAACCCGTTCCGCCCGGGCGAGCTGATGGACATAGCCGCGAAGCCGGCGAGCAAGGTCGTCAAGGCGCGCGTTCTCAAAGGTCTGAAAGACATGGTCTAGGCCTTTGAAGGCAGTCGATCGAAAAGCCGGGGCGTTGAGCCCCGGCTTTTTTTTTGTGTGTTTTTCCTGGGCCTGGGCCTCGCTAACCGGCGTGGCGTTCGACGAATTCCATGACGGCTTCGCGCAGTTCGACGAGCCGGCCGTGGAAGAAATGTTCGACGCCGCTCATGACGAGGAACTCCGGACCCGGTTCGAGCCCGTTGACCCAGTCTATGGTCTCCGCGACGTCGACGAGCTCGTCCTCGTCGCCCTGCACGATGAGCCACGGGCATTCAGGCTGCGCTGGCAAGCCGTCGGCAAAGCGGGATATTGCGGGTGCGATGCTGATCAAACCGTCGAGGTCGGTCTCGACCGCGGCCTTGACGGCCATTGCCGCACCAAACGAAAAGCCGCCGAGCCAGAGCCTCGTGTCCGGAAAACGCTCGCGCATCCACTCGATTCCCGCGAGTGCGTCGTCTTTTTCGCCGATGCCATGATCGAAACTTCCTTCGCTGCCCTCCGTGCCGCGGAAGTTGAACCTGAGCGTCGCGAAGCCAGAACGCACGAAGGCGCGGGCCAGCGTGTGCGCGACCTTGTTGTGCATCGTGCCGCCGTGCTGCGGATGCGGGTGCAGCACGACCGCGGCAGCGGTCGGCGACGACCCGGCGGGCACCTCGAGAATGGCCTCGAGCCGGCCGATCGGGCCAGGGAGATCGAACGTCTCGCTGACGGGCGGTTTTGACATAGGACGTAATCGCGGCTGGCCGGCGTGCGGCGTCTTGGCGTAATATGATGATCTTATAGAGCTTTTGACGCATGCGGCAAGCCGCTTGCAAGCCGCCGGGGGCCTTGGGCAAAGGTGATGCGATGAGCGACCCTATCGATCACGAAGCGCGCTACTGCGCACAGAACTACCATCCACTGCCGGTCGTGCTGACGCGCGGCGAAGGCGTGTTCGTCTGGGACGATTCCGGCAAGAAATACCTGGACATGATGAGCGCGTACTCGGCGGTCAGTCACGGCCATGCGCATCCGCGGCTCGTCGAGCTCGTCGCTCGCCAGGTCGGCGAATTGAATATCGTCTCGCGTGCCTTCCACACCGACAAACTCGGCCCGTTCCTCGCCCGCGCCTGCGAGCTAACCGGCCAGGATATGGCCCTGCCCATGAACACCGGCGCGGAGGCCGTGGAGACGGCGATAAAGGCCGCACGCAAGTGGGCTTATACCGTCAAGGGTGTTCCGGCCGACCAGGCCGAGATCATCGCCTGCACGGGCAACTTCCACGGCAGGACGATCGCGATCGTCGCGATGTCTGATGAGCCTCAGTACAAGCACGGCTTCGGGCCGTTTCCGCCAGGCTTCGAGCTGGCTGACTACGGCAGCATCGAGTCGCTCGAAGCGTGCATCAACGACAACACGGCGGCCTTGCTTATCGAACCGATCCAGGGCGAAGGCGGTATCGTGATGCCGCCCGATGGCTTCCTGAGCGCCGCGGCGAAGCTGTGCCGAAAGCACAACGTCCTGCTGATCGCCGACGAGATCCAGACCGGGCTGGGCCGCACCGGCCGGCTGCTCGCCTGCGACCACGAGGGTGTCCGGCCTGACGGCCTGATTCTCGGCAAGGCGCTCGGTGGCGGCATTCTGCCGGTGTCGATGTTCCTTGCACGACGCGACGTCATGGAGGTGTTCACGCCGGGCGATCACGGCAGCACTTTCGGTGGCAACCCGCTGGCCGCATCGGTCGGCCTCGAGGCTCTGAACATCCTGGTCGAGGAAGGGCTCGCCGAGCGCAGCGCCGAACTCGGTGGCTACCTGCTCGAAAAACTCGGGCAAATCGACAGCCCGATGATCAGCGAAGTCCGCGGCCGCGGCCTCTTCATCGGCATCGAAATCGAGCCCGCACACGGAACGGCGCGCGAGGTTTGCGAAGCGCTCATGCAGCGCGGGCTGCTGAGCAAGGAAACCCACGAGACCGTCGTCCGGCTTGCACCGCCGCTTACGATCGCCAAGGCCGAAATCGACTGGGCACTTCAGCAAATCACCGAGGTCATTGGCGAAATGGACGCTCTGCGTCTCGCCTCCTGACGTATGCCACCAATCACCCTGCTGCACATCGGAATCGCGACGGGCGCGATCCTCCTCGGCATCATCGTCGGCTGGGTGATGCGCGCTAGCCGCTGCAACCAGGAGAAGGCGGCGATCAACCTCGGCTGGCAGGAGCAGCTCGAGGCAAGAAACGTCGAAAGCTCGCGCCTGCAGAACCAGAACAAGAACCTGATGGAGCAGGTCAGCCAGTACCAGGCCTCAGGCAAGGACGCGACCAATCGCGCGCGCGAACTCTCGAGCGCGCTAAAGGAGGCATTCGAGCGACGCGACGAACTGCAGCGACAGATCAAGGACATCCGCAGCAATCTCGAAGCCGTCATCGCGGAACGCCGCAAGCTCGAGAACGACATGCAGGCGCTGTCGGATAGCGACACATCGCTCACGGCCGCACTCGAAAAGAAAGACGAGAAAATCGCGAAGCTCAGCCGCGAGCTCGAGGGCTGGCAAAACCGTTTGCCGCCGCTGATGGACAAGTTCCGGGAAAAGAACGAGTCTGCCCGTGAGCTGGAAGCGGAGCTCGATGAAGCGCGCGCGCGAATTGCGGAGCTGGAAGACAGCGCGAACAGCGAGCCCGCGGAAGTCGATGCCATCGAGGCCGATACGCTCGGCACCGGGCTGGAGGCGAGCAACGACACGCTCGAAGCGATCGAAACGTTCGGCGACGATGATGATGAACAGCACGAAGTCGACGATAGTGACGTCGAGGAAGCGTACGCCGCCGAGGACGAACGTCCCGGTGGGCTTCGCGACAACCTCAAGCGGATCAAGGGTGTCGGCCCCGCAATCGAGAAGACGCTGAACGAACTCGGTATCTTCCGCTTCGGCCAGATCGCCGAGATGAGCGAGTACGACATCGACCGCGTCGCAAAGCGCCTCAAGGGGTTCCGGTCGCGGATCTACCGTGAGGACTGGATCGGCCAGGCACGCGAGCTGCTCGAAGAAACGACCGGCGAAAGCGCCTGATCCCCGGGTCCGCTCGGCATGCCCCGCTGGCCATTGCTCCTGATGCTCGCTGCCGTGCTGGCGATGACGGCATACCTGCTGCTTGGCCGTCTTGTTTCGTCACCCGACACGCCCCAGGTCGTTCCGGAGCGCGTTGCGGCGCCGGCCGCGGCGCCGTCGAATCGGCTACGCATCGAGGTGACCGCTTCTGGGCTCGTGGCGGCAGGCTACCCGGGCTTCGACTTTCAGGCCGCGCTCGAAAACGTTCTCGCGATGATGCACTCCGGCCACGCGGAGGCCGACGTTACGACGGTACGGATTAGCGGAGTCGCCCGCGCCGACGATGAGTGGAACCACGCGATTGAAACGCTGCGGCAAGTGCTCGGGGGGACTGCGCTGGAAATCGACGTTTTCGTCATCGACACGGACGTACCCGCCGTGCTGCTGTGCAGGGAATTGTTCATCGCCTCGACCCGTGAGGCGATCCGATTCCAGCAAAGCGGTGCGATCATCCGCACCGCGTCGTACGCCGTGCTCGATCGGCTCGTTGATTTTGCGGGGGATTGTCCGGACGCACGGGTCGCCATCACGGGACACAGCGATTCGGTCGGCGATTCCGCCTACAACCTCGACCTGAGCCGGCGACGCGCGGCGTCGGTCGCGGCCTACCTCGTCGAGCGCGGGGTCGACGCCGATCGACTGGACGTCGCCGGGGCTGGCGCATCGCAGCCGATCGCTGACAACGCCACAAGGCACGGGCGCCGGCAGAACCGGCGGATCGAGTTTCAGCTCGTGACCGACTAGCTCACTGGTTCATCGGCTCGGCGGCAAACAGCTCCACTTCAAATACCAGCGTTGCACCGGGGGGAATGACGTCGCCCGCGCCGCGGTCGCCGTAGCCCATCTCAGGCGGGATCACGAGTTCGCGCTTCTCGCCAATCAGCATGCCGGCAACACCTTCGTCCCAGCCTTTGATCACCCGGCCGGCACCGAGCGGGAACTGGAACGTGTCGCCACGATCGACCGAGCTGTCGAATTTCTCACCGCGGCTGCCTTCGGCCGCCTCGTCGTACAGCCAGCCCGTGTAGTGCACCGTGACGAAGTCGCCGGCTTCAGCGGCTTTACCATAGCCGTTCTTCAAAGTCGTTATCTGCAAACCGGATTCCTCCTTGGCAGCGGGGGTGGCGGACTCCGGCGATGCGTCGGCCGCGGATTCGGGTTCGGTGGACTGGCCGCAGGCCGTGGCCAGCGTGAGTACGAGCAGAGTGGCAATCAGGTTGCGTGGGGTCATTGATTGTCGGCCTTTTCCTGGTTTTGGGCGTCGTCGAAATCCAGCGACGCGGAGTTGATGCAGTAGCGCAGCCCGGTCGGCTGCGGACCGTCTTCGAAGACGTGGCCCAGATGGGCACCGCAGTTCGAGCAGACGACTTCCTCACGGATCATGCCATGGCTCGCATCACGGACGGTAGTCACCGCCTCGCCAGCCAGCGGCAGCCAGAAGCTCGGCCAGCCGGACCCCGAGTCATACTTGTGCTCGGAGCTGAACAGCGGCGCGTCGCAGCAGATGCAGTTGTAGCTGCCGTCGTCCTTGTGGTCGACGTACTTGCCCGTGAAGGCCCGCTCCGTCCCCTTCTGCTGGGTGACGTAGTACTGCTCATTGTCGAGCTTCGCTTTGAGCTCATCGTCGGTGGGCTTGTTCATCATTCGTCCTTCGAGTCACCGGCTGCGTCGATCTCGAGCAGCAGGGCGTTCATTCTACGCACATAATCGGCCGGGTTTTCGAGCTGCGACCCCTCGGCCAGCAGCGCATGGTCAAGCACGATATTCGACAGTGCCGAGAAGCGTTCGTCGTCGGCCGCCGCCGAGAGCCGCGACACGAGCGGGTGCTCGACGTTCACTTCGAGGATCGGCTTCGAAGCCGGCACTTGCTGGCCGCTGGCCTCGAGCATCCGCCGCACCTGCGGGCTGAGTTCGTCGGCCGCGGATACTACGCAGGCCGGCGAATCGACCAGCCGCTGGCTGACCTTGACGCTCTCCACGCGGTCGGCGAGCACCTGTCGGATCTTCTCGAGCAGCGATTTGTGCTCCTCCTCCCGGGCTTCGCGGGTCATCTCCTCGCCGCCCTCCGGCAGGCTGAGGTCGTCGCGAGCGACGTCGACGAATGCCTTGCCGTCGAACTCCTGCAGATGATCGACGACCCAGGGATCGATCGGGTCGGTCAGCAGCAGCACCTCGATGCCCTTGTCGCGCAGCCGCTCGAGATGCGGGCTCGCGATGGCCGTCGCATGACTGTCGGCCAACAGGTAGTAGATGCTGTCCTGACCCTCGGCCGCCCGTGCGACGTAGTCCTCCAGCGAGTGCGGCTGGGTTTCGCTCGAGTCTTCAGTCGTCGCGAAGCGCAGCAGTTTGGCAATGCGCTCGCGGTTGGCATGGTCCTCGACGAGGCCTTCCTTGACGACGTTCCCGAACTGCGCCCAGAACGCCTGGTAATCGTCATCGTCCAGCTTCTTTAGCATGTCGAGCACGCGACGGGTCAGCGCAGAGCGTATGGCCGTGAGGTCCGGGTCCTGCTGCAGCAGCTCCCGCGACACGTTGAGCGGCAGGTCCGACGAATCGACAACGCCCTTGACGAAGCGCAGATACAGCGGCAGGAACTGCTCCGCATCGTCCATGATGAAGACGCGCTGCACGTAGAGTTTCAGGCCTCGCGGCGCCTCCCGATTCCACAGGTCGAACGGCGGGTTCTTCGGGATATAAAGGAGGCTTGTGTACTCGCGCTTGCCCTCCACGCGATTGTGACTCCAGCTCAAGGGGTCGGCGAAGTCGTGTGACAGGTGCTTGTAGAACTCGCGATATTCGTCGTCACTGACGTCCCCGCGTGGCCGCGTCCAGAGCGCGGTGGCCGAGTTCACGACACGCGGCTCCGGCTCCTCGCCGCCGGTATCGGCCAGCGTGACCGGGAAACTGATGTGGTCCGAGTACTTGCGAACCAGGCTCTCCACCCGGAATGCGTCGGCGAACTCCTTCTCGTCTGCCTTCAAGTGCAGGGTCACGCGCGTGCCGCGCGCTTCCAGTTCGGCGGGCTCGATCGTGAACTCGCCCTGCCCGTCGGAGCTCCAGCGCACGCCGTCGGCCGCGTCGACGCCGGCGCGGCGGCTGTCGACGGTCACGCGGTCAGCAACGATGAAGGCGGAATAGAAGCCGACGCCGAACTGACCAATGAGGCTCGCATCCTGTTTCTCGTCGCCGGTCATCCGCTCCAGGAACTCTGCCGTTCCGGAGCGCGCGATCGTGCCCAGGTTCTCGACAAGCTCGTCGCGCGACATGCCGATACCGTTATCCGTCACCGCGATGGTGCCAGCGTCCTTGTCGATCTCGATACGGATGCCGAGCTCCGGATCGTCAGCGAGCAGGTCCGGACTGGCGAGCGCTTCGAAACGCAGCTTGTCGGCCGCATCCGAGGCGTTCGATATCAGTTCGCGCAGGAAGATTTCCTTGTTGCTGTAGAGCGAGTGAATCATCAGCTGCAAGAGCTGACGGACCTCGGTCTGAAAGCCGAGTGTTTCGGGACCCTGTTCCCGGGCCGCAGTCTGCTGGGTCACGCCGTGGTCTCTCCTGGGCAGTCGTGCACGACAGCGCCGCCGTAAGAAAGCGACGCGCTCAGGATCGGGTGTCTGGGGACTTAGAGTTGGATTTCAAGGCCCTGCGGCAGCTGCGGCCGCGTGGCCGTTCGGTACAGCAGGGTTACGGACAGCAGTGTCACCATGGCGAGCGCCAGCGGCGGCTCGGCAAAGGCCAGCAGGATACCTGCGGAGAAAAGCAGGAGGAATGCGAAAACTCCGGCGACCAGCAACGCAACACGGCGGATCCGCTCAGCCGAGAGCGCTACCACAGCGACGAGGTCGTCGAGATCGTCCCACCAGCCGAGAAGGCGTTCCGGTTCTTTGATCAGCTTTATCACGATTCAGCGCACGATCGACAGGAGCGGGCCGCCCGCACTGTCCGACGAGTCGTCCGACTCGAGCAGCGCGTCGTCGTTCGTTTGCTTGGCGTGCGCGATGGCGCGATGGAACAGCTCCCAGCGCTGGCGAGCAGATTCATTCTTCAAAGCCGACGTTGGGGATTCGGTTTCTGTGTGCTTCCTTGACATACCGTTGACCGTTGAGTCCTTGAGTAACAGTCTGTGTACGACTATAGGCAGCTCGAATTCGAGCCTCCGTGAGGCGCATCACAGCTTGATTTAGAAGTTGTCCTGGAGGCGCAGCAATTGCCAAAAACAAGACGTAGTACCGGTTCGCCTTTCACAACGAAAAACGCGCCGAAGAAACTTCGACGCGTTGAAGACATGCGATCGTTGGGCGAATTCTCAAGCTATTCGTCGTCGCCTTCGCTCCAGTTGCGTTTCACCTGTTCAGTCCAGTTGCGATAGCCCTTCCAGGTGTACAGCGAAGGATCGATACCGACGCGGCGGCCTTTCGGCGCAGGCGCCTTGGAAATCCAGCGACGGTATTGCTGCCAGCCGTCCGCATCGTTTGCGGCAGGCTCGTCCGGTGAGACGGAGCGTTCCGGCGGCGTGGTCGGCGAGTTATCTTCCGTGTACTCGTCGACCCATTTGACGTTCTTGCTGTCAGGCATGAGTCTGCCTCGATCAATCCCTGTGCGATGAATCTTATGTCCGGAGACTCACCAATCACAGGAACTGCATCACAATGCCGGATAGCGATTTCTTTAATAAAATTAATAACTTGACTTGATTTTTTACTTAATGCGGTAGCACGGCACGTAGTCGGCGCTGGCAATTTTCATGCGACGCTGCTCAACGAACGCCGCCAGCAGATTGTCGAGCAGGGACATAATCCGGCCGGACCCGTTGATCTCGAACGGGCCGTGGCGATCGATCGCGGCGGCGGTATCCTCCCGCACGTTGCCGGACACGATGCCGGAAAACACCCGCCTCAGGTTGGCGGCGAGCTCGTGCGTGTCGAGATCCTCGTTGATATTGAGCGCGGCCATCGATTCGTGGGTCGCCGTGAATGGCTTCTGGAATTCACGATCGATTTTTAGCCGCCAGTTGAAATAATACGCATCGCCGTGCTCCTGGCGGAACTCGCGCACGCGCTCGAGGCCCGCCTGGGCGGCTTTCGCGACCGCCCTCGGGTCGTCGATGATGATCTCGTAGCGCTTCTGGGCCTCGGGGCCCAGGGACGCTGCGACGAACCCGTCGATCTGTCGGAAGTACGGTTCGGACGAAGCCGGTCCGGTCAGGACCATCGGCATGGGCATTTGCGCGTTGTCCGGGTGCAACATCACACCGAGCAGGTAGAGAACCTCCTCTGCCGTGCCGACGCCGCCCGGAAAGACGACAATCCCGTGCCCAACTCGCACGAAGGCCTCGAGGCGCTTCTCCATATCGGGCATCACGACGAGGCTGTTGACGATCGGGTTCGGCGACTCGGCGGCGATAATGCCGGGCTCTGTGATGCCGATGTAGCGGCCGTTCTCGATACGCTGCTTCGCGTGACCGATCGTGGCGCCTTTCATAGGCCCTTTCATCGCCCCTGGACCACAGCCCGTGCAGACGTTGTAACCCCGCAGGCCCAGCTCATAGCCGACGAGCTTCGTGTAGTCATACTCGATGCGGCTGATCGCATGCCCGCCCCAGCAGACCACCAGGTCGACGTCGGCCGGCAAAGTCAGGAGCCTCGCGTTGCGGACGATATGGAATACGGCATTGGTCGTACCTTCGCCGGTTTCCAGGTCGAAGCGCGCGTCGCCAATGATCTCGTTGCGGGTGAAGACAATGTCGCGGAGCACGGCGAACAGGTTTTCACGGATGCCGCGAATCATCTTGCCGTCGACAAACGCATGGCCGGGCGCGCCGGTCAGCGACAGCTTCAGGCCGCGGTCCTTTTGCAGGAAACCCACATCGAAGTTCTTGTAGGACTCGAGAACCTCACGCGTATCGTCTGTCGTGCTGCCCGAATTGACGACCGCCAGCAGGCAACGCCTGAGCAGTGGATACAGGCCGCCCTCGCCGCTCGAGCGCAGCTGGTCGACCTCGACCTGTGAGAGAACTTCGAGGCTGCCTTCGGGCCAGACCTCGGCGTCGACGGTCTCCGCGCCGTTGTTGTTGAGTGACATTGTCGGTTTCCGGGGGCGGCGCGCGTTCAGGGGCGGATGTCGATCGGCGTGTTGCCGCCGGTCATGAGCCAGATGTCGATCATGTCGGAGTTCGACACGGCAATGCAGCCGTTGGTCCAGTCCTGGGTGCGGTAATA
>JASJBG010000085.1 GCA_030066625.1 Woeseiaceae bacterium | reverse complement strand
CCTGAACCTCACCACCGTGCTGCTCCGCCATCACCTTCGTCAACGCCGCCGTCAGCGTCGTCTTGCCATGGTCGACGTGACCAATCGTGCCAACGTTTACATGCGGTTTTGTGCGTTCAAATTTCTCTTTAGACATGTCCCTAATCTCGTGGGTGTATCAAGTTTAATTTCGCTTGCGAGGTACTCTTCCCTCGCGCCTACTGACCAACTGCCTCGGCCACGTTCTGCGGCACTTCGGCATACTTTTCGAATTCCATCGAGTACACGGCGCGTCCCTGGCTCATCGAGCGCAGGTCGGTCGCGTAGCCGAACATTTCAGCGAGCGGCACCTCGGCACGGATAACCTTGCCGGCCGGTACCTCGTCCATGCCCTGCGGCAAGCCGCGGCGGCGGTTAAGGTCGCCCATGACGTCGCCCATGTAATCCTCGGGCGTCACAACTTCGACCTTCATGATCGGCTCGAGCAGAACCGGGTTCGCCTTCTGCGTGCCTTCGCGGAACGCCATGCTGCCGGCGATCTTGAAAGCCATCTCACTCGAGTCGACGTCATGGTACGAACCGTCGTACAGCGTGACCCGGCAGTCTACGACCGGATACCCGGCGATCACACCGCTCTCCATCTGGTCCCGGACGCCTTTGTCGACGGCCGGAATGTACTCTCTCGGCACAACGCCGCCGACGATCTTGTCGACGAACTCGTAGCCTTCGCCAGCGCCCATCGGCTCGATGCGCAGGAACACGTGACCGTACTGGCCGCGGCCGCCCGACTGGCGAACGAACTTGGCTTCCTGCTCGACCGCGTTGCGAATCGTCTCGCGATACGCGACCTGCGGCTTGCCGACGTTCGCCTCGACCCTGAACTCGCGCTTCATGCGGTCGACGATGATGTCGAGATGCAACTCGCCCATGCCCGAAATGATCGTCTGGCCGGACTCCTCGTCGGTTGCAACGCGGAACGACGGGTCTTCCTTGGCCAGCTTGCCGAGGGCAACGCCCATCTTTTCCTGGTCGGCCTTGGTCCTCGGCTCTACTGCTACCGAAATAACCGGCTCCGGGAACTCCATACGCTCGAGCGTGATGATGTTCTTGAGATCGCAAAGCGTGTCGCCGGTCGTAACGTCCTTCAGGCCCACGGCAGCGGCAATATCGCCGGCGCGAACTTCCTTGATCTCCTGCCGGTCGTTCGAGTGCATCTGCAGGATACGGCCGATGCGCTCTTTCTTGCCCTTGACCGGGTTGTAAATCGTGTCGCCCGAGGTCAGAACGCCGGAGTACACGCGGAAGAACGTCAGGTTGCCGACGTAGGAATCCGTCGCGATCTTGAACGCCAGCGCGGCAAACGGATCCTCGTCGTCCGGGTGCCGCTCGCCCTCGCTTTCGTCTTCGTTGATACCCTTGATGGCCGGTACGTCGATCGGCGCGGGCATGAAGTCGATAACGGCATCGAGCAGCGCCTGCACACCCTTGTTCTTGAACGCAGAGCCGCAGGTAGTCAGCACGACTTCGTTTTTTAGCGTGCGCTCGCGCAGTCCGCGCTTGATCTCGTCGTCGCTCAGCGTGCCGTGCTCGAGAAACTTGTCGAGCAGCTCTTCATCGCCTTCGGCGGCCGCCTCGATCATCTTCTCGCGCCATGCCTCAGCATCGGCCTGCATATCCTCGGGAATTTCGCGAGCTTCATAGGTCGTGCCCATGTTGCTTTCGTCCCAGTAGATCGCCTGCATGCGAACCAGGTCGATGACGCCCTGGAAGTTCTCCTCGGCACCGATCGGCAGCTGGATCGGCACGGGATTCGCGCCGAGGCGCTCGCGTACCTGCTCAACGACCCACAGGAAGTCTGCGCCGACACGATCCATCTTGTTGACGAAGATCATGCGCGGCACTTCGTACTTGTTTGCCTGCCGCCAGACCGTCTCGGTCTGCGGCTCCACGCCGTCGACCGAGCTCAGGACCGTGATCGCACCGTCGAGGACGCGCAGGCTGCGCTCGACCTCGATCGTGAAGTCGACGTGTCCCGGCGTGTCAATGATGTTGATGCGGTACTCATCGAACTGCTGGTCCATGCCTCGCCAGAAGCAGGTCGTCGCAGCCGACGTGATCGTGATGCCACGCTCCTGCTCCTGCTCCATCCAGTCCATGACGGCGGCACCGTCGTGGACCTCGCCTATCTTGTGAGAGACACCGGTGTAGAAGAGGACGCGCTCGGTCGTGGTCGTCTTGCCCGCATCAATATGGGCCATGATGCCGATATTGCGGTAACGCTCGATGGGGGTTGTACGGGCCACGACGAAATCCTGGGATACTCGGTTCTTGAGACCGGTTACCAGCGGTAGTGCGAGAACGCCTTGTTGGCTTCCGCCATACGGTGCGTGTCTTCTTTCTTCTTGACGGCCGTGCCGCGGTTCTCGGCGGCATCCAGCAGCTCGTGCGCGAGGCGGTGCGCCATCGACTTTTCGCTGCGGTTACGCGCAGCGTCGATGACCCAGCGCATGGCCAGCGTCTGGCGACGTGCGGGGCGAACCTCCACGGGCACCTGGTACGTCGCACCACCCACACGGCGAGACTTCACCTCTACGACGGGCTTGACGTTCTCGAGCGCGGTTTCCAGCAGCTCGAGTGCCTTGTCGTCGGACTGCGTCTCGCGCTCGGAGATGCGATCGAGCGCACCGTAGATGATGCGTTCAGCGACGGACTTCTTGCCATCGTTCATGATCATGTTCATGAATTTCGCGAGCAGCTCACTGCCGTATTTCGGGTCGGGCAGGATCGTGCGCTTCGGTGCCTGTGTTCTTCTGGACATTGCTGTTCTCTATGCTTACGACTTGGGTCGTTTGGTGCCGTACTTTGAACGGCCTTGTTTGCGATCGGATACGCCGGCGCAGTCGAGCGTGCCGCGAACCGTGTGGTAGCGGACACCCGGCAGGTCCTTCACACGGCCGCCGCGAATCAACACGACGCTATGCTCCTGCAGGTTGTGGCCTTCACCACCGATGTAGCTCGTCACCTCGAAGCCGTTGGTCAGGCGAACACGCGCAACCTTGCGCATGGCCGAGTTCGGCTTCTTCGGCGTCGTCGTGTAGACGCGAGTGCACACGCCACGCTTCTGCGGCGAGGCCTCGAGAGCCGGGACCGTGCTCTTCGCGCGCTTCGATGAACGCGGCTTACGTACTAGCTGATTTACTGTGGCCATGGGCCTTTACCTTTTTGTCTGATCCGGTTGTACGCGCTTCAAACGCGCGCACCCGACAGCCGAACCGCCGAGGCTCAGTTGTCGGGCAGTAAGGCTCGACCTCAAGTGTCTGAAAAACGTACTTTTTCAAACACGGCGACAGCATTCCTGGCTGTCGCGGTCCGCCTAGAAAATCAGGGCCCGCGAAAGGCGGGCCCCGGGGTTAAGGGCGGGCATTGTATTGACGCGGCCTGAGGCCTGTCAAGCAAGCCGCCTGGCGGCCATCCATGACCGCCTAAGCTTTTGTTTTTTAATAACTTACGTCGCCGCCTGCTCGGCGTCGGTCGACGGCGTTTCCGCATCCGCCGAGAGTACCTCGACGTCTGCCTCGCCCGCCGCCTCTTCGGCGGCGGCCGCCTCGGCCTGCGATTCCTCGAGTTCCTTGAGCTGATCGGCGAGATCCTGCTCGCGGGTCCGGCGCCGCTCGGCGTGGTGGGCAAAGCCCGTACCGGCCGGAATCAGGCGACCGACAATGACGTTTTCCTTGAGGCCACGGAGCTCGTCCTTGAGACCGCGAACGGCTGCCTCGGTAAGGACGCGCGTGGTCTCCTGGAACGACGCCGCGGAGATGAACGACTCCGTCGCAAGCGATGCCTTCGTGATACCCAGCAGCACCGGCTCGATGGTCAGCGGCTCCTTGCCCTGAGCTTCGAGCTGCTCGGCGACTTCGAGGAAGCGCGCCTTGTCGATCTGCTCGCCACGGAGGTAGGTCGATTCGCCCGCCGACACGACATTCACCTTGCGGAGCATCTGGCGAATGATCACTTCGATGTGCTTGTCGTTAATCTTCACACCCTGCAGGCGATAGACGTCCTGGATCTCCTTGACAAGGTACTCGGCGAGATTCTCGACGCCCTGCAGGCGCAGAATGTCGTGCGGGTTCGGCTCGCCGTCGGCGATGACTTCACCCTTGACGACCTGCTCACCCTCGAAGACGTTCAGGTGGCGCCACTTCGGAATCAGCTCCTCATGGCTCTCGGCGTTCTCGTCCGTAATCACGAGACGACGCTTGCCTTTGGTCTCCTTGCCGAAGCTGACCGTGCCCGTATGCTCGGCCATGATCGCCGGATCCTTGGGCTTGCGAGCCTCGAACAGGTCGGCGACGCGCGGCAGACCACCCGTGATGTCGCGGGTCTTCGACGACTCCTGAGGGATGCGGGCAATAACGTCACCCACGGCCACGTCCGCGCCGTCAGACATGCTGATGATGGCGCCGACCGGCAGCGCGTACACCGCCGGAATTTCCGTGTTCGCGAAGAAGATGTCCTCACCGTTCTCATCGACGAGTCGCGCAACCGGGCGCAGATCCTTACCGGTGCTGCCGCGGCTCTTCGGATCGAGCACGACGATTGACGTCAGGCCCGTGAACTCGTCGACCTGCTCGGCAACCGTGACGCCGTCAACGAAGTCCTCGAACTTGATCTTGCCCGCCACCTCGGTGATGACCGGGTGAGTGTGCGGATCCCAGTTCGCGACGACCTGGCCCTGCTTGACCTGCTCGCCGTCCTCGACCGTAATCGTCGCACCGTACGGCACCTTGTAGCGCTCACGCTCGCGGCCGAGCTCGTTGATGACCGAGATCTCGCCCGAGCGAGACACGGCGACGAGATAGCCTTTGTGGTGCGCCACGGTCTTGATGTTGTTGAGCTTGGCGACACCATTCGACTTGATCTCGATGTTGTTGACCGCGGCCGAACGCGATGCGGCACCACCGATGTGGAAGGTACGCATCGTCAGCTGCGTGCCCGGCTCACCGATCGACTGCGCAGCGATAACGCCGACCGCCTCGCCGATCGCAATGCGGTGACCGCGCGCGAGGTCGCGACCGTAGCACTGCGAGCACACGCCGTAGCGGACTTCACAGGTGATCGGCGAACGCACCAGCACGTGGTCGATCGACAGGTCTTCGAGCTCCTGCACGGTCGCTTCGTCGAGCATCGTGCCGGCATCGAATGCCACCTTGTCGGAACCCGGGACGAGAACGGCTTCCGCCAGGACACGACCCAGTACGCGCTCGCGCAGCGGCTCGACAACGTCACCGCCCTCGACGAGCGGCGCCATCGCGATACCGTTGCGGGTTTCGCAGTCGACCTCGGTGACCACCAGGTCCTGCGCAACGTCGACGAGGCGACGCGTCAGGTAACCCGAGTTAGCCGTCTTCAGTGCCGTGTCGGCGAGACCCTTGCGGGCGCCGTGAGTCGAGATGAAGTACTGCAGTACGTCGAGACCCTCGCGGAAGTTCGCCGTAATCGGCGTCTCGATGATCGAGCCGTCCGGCTTGGCCATCAGGCCACGCATGCCAGCCAGCTGGCGAATCTGCGCGGCACTACCACGAGCGCCCGAGTCCGCCATCATGTAGATCGAGTTGAACGATTCCTGCTCGACGTTCTTGCCCTTGGCATCCTTGACCGTCTCGGAACCCAGCTTGTCCATCATGGCCTTGGCGACCTGGTCGTTGGTGCGCGACCAGATATCCACGACCTTGTTGTAGCGCTCGCCCTCGGTTACGAGGCCCGATGCATACTGGTCCTGGATCTCCTTTACCTCGCTCTCGGCGACGGACAGGATCTCCTGCTTGTTCTGCGGGACGACCATGTCGTTCACGCCGATCGAGATGCCGGCCTTCGTCGCGAGACGGAAGCCCGTGTACATCAGCCGGTCAGCGAAGACGACCGTCTTCTTCAGGCCGAGCTGGCGGTAGCAGGCATTGATGACGTTCGAGATCGCCTTCTTCGACATCGGCTTGTTGACGAGATCGAAGGACAGGCCGTGCGGCAGGATCTCGGACAGCAGGGCACGACCGATCGTCGTGTCAACGGTCCGAATCACGCGCACCATGTCGCCGTCGTCATTTGCCTCGGACAGCGGCACGCGTACTTTCACGCGGGCCTGCAGCTCGGCAGCGCCGTTCTCGAACGCGCGCCGCGCCTCGTCGATGCTGGCAAGGAACATGCCCTCGCCCTTCGCATTGACGCGTTCGCGGGTCATGTAATACAGACCCAGTACGACGTCCTGCGACGGCACGATGATCGGATCGCCGTTCGCAGGCGACAGGATGTTGTTCGACGACATCATCAGCGCGCGTGCCTCGAGCTGTGCCTCGATGGACAGCGGCACGTGCACGGCCATCTGGTCACCGTCGAAGTCGGCGTTGAACGCGGTGCAGACCAGCGGGTGCAGCTGGATTGCCTTGCCCTCGATCAGCACCGGCTCGAAGGCCTGGATGCCGAGTCGGTGCAGCGTCGGCGCACGGTTCAGCAGGACAGGATGCTCGCGGATGACTTCCTCGAGAATGTCCCAGACCTCGGCGCCCTCGCGCTCGACCAGCCTTTTCGCAGCCTTGATCGTCGTCGCCTCACCACGCAACTGCAGCTTCGAGAAGATGAACGGCTTGAACAGCTCGAGTGCCATCTTCTTCGGCAGGCCGCACTGGTGCAGCTTGAGCGTGGGCCCAACGACAATAACCGATCGGCCGGAGTAGTCGACGCGCTTGCCCAAAAGGTTCTGGCGGAAACGGCCCTGCTTGCCCTTGATCATGTCGGCGAGCGACTTCAGCGGGCGCTTGTTGGTACCCGTGATGGCCCGGCCGCGACGACCGTTGTCGAGCAGCGCATCGACCGATTCCTGCAGCATGCGCTTCTCGTTGCGGACGATGATGTCCGGCGCGTTCAGCTCGAGCAGCCGGCGCAGGCGGTTGTTGCGGTTGATGACGCGGCGGTACAGATCGTTCAGGTCCGAGGTCGCGAAGCGGCCGCCGTCGAGCGGCACGAGCGGGCGCAGGTCCGGCGGCAGAACCGGCAGGACCGTCAGCACCATCCACTCGGGCTTGTTGCCCGACTCGATGAACGACTCGAGGAGCTTCAGGCGCTTCGAGAGGCGCTTGATCTTGGTCTCCGAACGCGTCGCGTCGATGTCTTCGCGAACCTGCAGGACTTCGCGCTGCAGGTCGATCGTCATCAGCATCTCGCGGACGGCCTCGGCGCCCATGCGGGCATCGAACTCGTCGCCGTACTGCTCGAGTGCGTCAAGATACATCTCGTCGGTCAGCAGCTGGCCGCGCTCGAGCTCGGTCATGCCCGGATCGACGACGACGAACGCCTCGAAG
Organism: Woeseiaceae bacterium; assembly: GCA_030066625.1. Classification (GTDB taxonomy): domain Bacteria; phylum Pseudomonadota; class Gammaproteobacteria; order Steroidobacterales; family Woeseiaceae; genus UBA1847. The sequence goes on along the minus strand of JASJBG010000085.1, from coordinate 8,383 downwards.
TACAACACGCGCTCGATCTCGCGCAGCGTCATGTCGAGCATGAGGCCGATGCGGCTCGGCAGCGACTTCAGGAACCAGATGTGCGCAACCGGGCTGGCCAGCTCGATGTGCGCCATGCGCTCACGGCGAACCTTCGTCTGGGTGACCTCGACGCCGCACTTCTCGCAGACCACGCCGCGGTGCTTCAGGCGCTTGTACTTGCCGCACAGGCACTCGTAGTCCTTGATCGGACCGAAGATCTTGGCGCAGAACAGGCCGTCACGTTCGGGCTTGAACGTGCGGTAGTTGATCGTTTCAGGCTTCTTGACCTCGCCGAACGACCACGACCGGACCATGTCCGGTGACGCCAGGCCGATGCGGATCGCATCGAAATCGTCAACCGGGTTCTGGTATTTGAAAAGCTTAAGCAGATCTTTCATTAGTCTGTCTCCAGCTCAATGTTGATGCCAAGGGAGCGGATTTCCTTGACCAGTACATTGAAGGACTCCGGCATGCCGGCATCCATATGGTGCTCGCCGTCCACGATGTTCTTGTACATCTTGGTACGGCCCTGAACGTCGTCCGACTTGACCGTGAGCATTTCCTGCAGCGTGTAGGAGGCGCCGTAGGCTTCCAGTGCCCAGACCTCCATTTCGCCGAATCGCTGGCCGCCGAACTGCGCCTTGCCGCCAAGCGGCTGCTGGGTGACCAGGCTGTACGGGCCCGTCGAACGTGCGTGCATCTTGTCGTCGACCAGGTGGTTCAGCTTCAGCATGTACATGTAGCCGACCGTCACGTCGCGATCGAATTTCTCGCCCGTGCGGCCGTCGTACAGCGTCGACTGGCCCGACTTGTCGAGGCCCGCCAGTTCGAGGAGACCCTTGATCTCCTCTTCCGCCGCGCCGTCGAACACCGGCGTCGCCGTCGGCACGCCGCGCGTCAGGTTACCCGCGAGCTCGATCACTTCCTCGTCGCTCAGGCCCTTGATGTCCTCGATCCTGCCGCCGGTCTTGTTATAGACCTCTTCCAGGAAGCGACGCATCTTCGCCGTGGTCTCCTGCGCCTTCAGCATGTCGTCGATACGCTTGCCGACGCCCTTGGCTGCCCAGCCGAGGTGCGTCTCGAGCACCTGGCCCACGTTCATGCGTGACGGGACACCCAGCGGGTTGAGCACGATGTCGACCGGCGTGCCGTCTTCGAGGTACGGCATGTCCTCGACCGGTACGATCGTCGAGATAACGCCCTTGTTACCGTGGCGGCCGGCCATCTTGTCACCCGGCTGGATGCGACGCTTGACGGCAAGGTAGACCTTGACCATCTTGAGTACGCCCGGCGCCAGGTCGTCGCCCGCCGTGATCTTGGCCTTCTTCTCGTCGTAGCGACGATCGAATTCCTCGCGCTGCGCCTTCAGGCGCTCGGCGGCCTTCTCGAGCTGCTCGTTCGCCTCGTCGTTCTTCAGGCGAATCTCGAACCACTGCTCGCGCGGCACCTCGTCGAGGTAGGCCTTCGTGATCTTCGATCCGGACTTGAGCTTGTTCGGGCCGCCCTGGGCCATCTTGCCCGTGAGCATGCGCTCGACGCGCTCATAGATGTCTTCCTCGAGGATACGCAGCGTGTCGTCGAGGTCCTTGCGAACGCTTTCGAGCTCGGCCTTCTCGATGGCCAGGGCGCGAGCATCCTTCTCGACGCCGTCGCGCGTGAACACGCGGACGTCGATGACGGTGCCATCCATGCCCGGCGGAACGCGCAGGCTGGTGTCCTTCACGTCGGACGCCTTCTCGCCGAAGATCGCACGCAGCAGCTTCTCCTCCGGCGTCAGCTGGGTCTCACCCTTCGGCGTGACCTTGCCGACCAGGATGTCGCCGGCCTTCACTTCGGCACCGATGAACGCAATGCCGGACTCGTCCAGCTTGGCGAGCGCAGCGTCACCGACGTTCGGGATGTCCGAGGTGATGTCCTCGGGGCCGAGCTTGGTGTCGCGAGCGACGCACTGCAGTTCCTCGATATGAATCGTCGTGAAGCGATCTTCCTTGACGACGCGCTCCGAGATCAGGATCGAGTCCTCGAAGTTGTAGCCGTTCCACGGCATGAACGCGACCAGCAGGTTTTGGCCGAGCGCGAGCTCGCCCATATCGGTCGACGGGCCGTCTGCCAGCACGTCGCCGGCCGCGATAGAATCGCCGGCCTTCACGAGCGGACGCTGGTTGATACACGTGTTCTGGTTGGAACGCGTGTACTTGGTCAGGTTGTAGATGTCGACGCCCGGCTCGGTAGCGCTGGTCTCGTCATCGTTGACGCGAACGACGATACGCGAAGCATCGACCGAGTCGACCTTGCCGCCGCGGCGTGCGACGACGGTGACACCCGAATCGACGGCAACAGCGCGCTCGATGCCGGTGCCGACCAGCGGTGCTTCGGCACGCAGAGTCGGGACAGCCTGGCGCTGCATGTTCGAGCCCATCAGGGCGCGGTTCGCGTCATCGTGCTCCAGGAACGGGATCAGGGCCGCGGCGACCGAGACGATCTGGCGCGGGCTGACGTCCATGTAGTTGATGTCTTCCGGGTTCGACAGCGTGAACTCGTTCTTGTGGCGGACGGACACGAGCTCTTCGACGAACTTGCCGTTCTTGTCGAGCTCCGAGTTCGCCTGGGCGATCACGTACTGGCTTTCCTCGATCGCCGACAGGTACTGGATGTCCGAGCTCACCTTGCCATTGACGACCTTGCGGTACGGCGTCTCGAGGAAGCCGTACTCGTTGGTGCGTGCGTATACCGCGAGCGAGTTGATCAGGCCGATGTTCGGACCTTCAGGCGTCTCGATCGGGCAGACGCGGCCGTAGTGGGTCGGGTGCACGTCGCGCACCTCGAAGCCCGCGCGCTCACGCGTCAGGCCGCCCGGGCCGAGTGCCGATACGCGCCGCTTGTGAGTCACTTCCGACAGCGGGTTGTTCTGGTCCATGAACTGCGAGAGCTGGCTCGACCCGAAGAACTCCTTGACGGCCGCGGCGACCGGCTTCGCGTTGATCATCTCCTGCGGCATCAGGCCTTCGGTCTCTGCCTGTGTCAGGCGCTCCTTGACGGCGCGCTCGACGCGCACGAGGCCGACGCGGAAGGCGTTTTCCGCCATCTCGCCGACAGAGCGTACGCGGCGGTTGCCGAGGTGGTCGATGTCATCGACCGTACCGTAGCCGTTGCGGATGTCGATCAGCGTCGACAGCACGTCGAGGATGTCGTCCTTGTTGAGCACGCCCTCACCTTCTGACGTGTCACGACCGACGCGGCGATTGAACTTCATGCGGCCCACGCCGGACAGGTCGTAGCGGTCGGCGTTGAAGAACAGGTTCTGGAACAGGTTCTCCGCGGCTTCCTTGGTCGGCGGCTCACCCGGACGCATCATCCGATAGATCTCGACGAGCGCCTCGAGGCGGGTCGTCGACGGATCGATGTTCAGCGTGTTCGAGATGAACGGACCGCGGTCGAGATCGTTCACGTACAGTGTACGAATGTGCTCGACGCCGGCCTCCACCAGCTGCTCGACGAGCTCGACCGTGAGTTCGGCATTCGCCGCTGCGAGCAGCTCACCGGTCTCGGTATCGACTACGTCGTGCGCGAGGATCTTGCCGACCAGGTAGTCGGAGGGCACGACGAGCTTGTCGACCGTCGACTTCTCCATGTCGCGAACGTGCTTCGCCGTGATGCGCTTGCCTTCCTCGACGATGGTCTTGCGGCCGAGCTTGATGTCGAAGCTCGCCGTCTCACCGCGCAGACGATCGGGCACGAGGCCCATCTTGATGTCCTTCTCATCGAGGTAGAAATCATTGGTCTCGAAGAACATGTCGAGCATTTCTTCGTTCGACATTTCGAGCGCGCGCAGGATGATCGTGACCGGCAGCTTGCGGCGACGGTCGATGCGCGCGAATACGCAGTCCTTCGGATCGAACTCGAAGTCGAGCCAGGAACCGCGGTACGGAATGATGCGGGCGGAGAACAGCAGCTTGCCGGAGCTGTGCGTCTTGCCCTTGTCGTGGTCGAAGAACACGCCCGGGCTGCGGTGCAGCTGCGAGACGATAACGCGCTCGGTACCGTTGATCACGAACGTGCCGTGATCGGTCATGAGCGGCATTTCGCCGAGATACACTTCCTGCTCGCGAATGTCCTTGACGGGCTTCGGCGTGCCGCTGGCTTCCTTGTCATAGATGACCAGGCGGACCTTGACGCGAATCGGTGCCGCGTAGGTAAGGCCGCGCATCTGGCATTCCTTGACGTCGAACACGGGCTCGCCGAGCCGGTAGCTGACGTATTCGAGCGCTGCGTTGCCGGAGTAGCTGACGATCGGGAACACGGACTTGAACGCCGCGTGCAGACCGATATCGCCACGCTCCTCTACGGTCTTGTCCGTCTGCAGAAACTTCTTGTAAGAATCTACCTGGATAGACAGCAGGTACGGGACATCGAGAATCGTCGGCCGCTTGCCGAAGTTCTTGCGGATGCGCTTTTTCTCGGTGAATGAATACGCCATTAGGGGATACCCTCAAGTATTAATCAGTCACGGATTCCACACGCGCGCAGGCAGCCAGCCGCTTTTGCGACTGGCTGCCCGCCCAACGCGTAATCCGTCGGGGTCTTCTCGAAGCAAAAAAGCCTCAAGCGCTTACTTAAGCTCGACGGTAGCGCCGGCTTCTTCAAGCGTCTTCTTGAGTTCTTCTGCTTCGTCTTTCGCAACGCCTTCCTTGATCGTGGAAGGAGCGCCTTCGACCGCGTCCTTGGCTTCCTTGAGGCCAAGACCCGTGATCGTGCGAACGGCCTTGATGACAGCAACCTTGTTGCCACCGAAGCTCGCGAGAACGACGTCGAACTCGTCTTTCTCGGCTGCAGCTTCACCGGCGTCACCACCGGCGGCCGGGCCTGCTGCGACAGCAACCGGTGCTGCGGCAGATACGCCCCACTCTTCTTCGAGCATCTTGACGAGCTCGACAACTTCCATGATCGGCTTTGCGCTCAGTTCTTTGAGCAGATCTTCGTTTGACATTGCCATTACAGTTTCCTTTAAGAACTTAAACCTGAGTCAGGTAATTCGATTTCCGGACTAGGCCGCTTCCTGCGAACCACGTGCACTCATCGTGCGCGCGAGCATCGCAGGCGGTTCGGCCAATGTGCGTACCAGTTGTCCCATCGGTGCGTTCAACACACCCAGCAGCATTGCGCGCGCCTGATCCAGCGTCGGCAGGTCCGCCAACTTCGCGAGATCAGTGCCCGGCAACAATTGCCCGCCGGCTGAAAGCGAGACTGCCTGCAGAGCGTCGTGCTCCTTGGCGAAGTCCTTGATGATTCTGGCCGCGGCACCCGGATCGTCTTTGGCGAACGCGAGCAGGATCGGACCTTTGAGCGTCTCTTGCATACACTCGAAGTCGGTGCCTTCGACGGCCCGGCGAGCCAGCGTGTTTTTGACAACACGCATGTATACGCCGGCGTTGCGTGCTTCTTTCCGCAACTCCGTCATCTGTGCAACCGAGAGTCCCCGGTACTCGGCCGCAACGGCCGTTACCGAATCTCCCGCAACCGCATTTACCTCTTCGACAAGCGCTTTCTTGTCTTCGAGTCTCAGTGCCATGAATATCTCCTGGCCTAACGGTTACAAACATCGCAGGAACGGCTTTCGCCTATCCTGCACCCACGGGGACTCCGTCCCCAGTCGGATGGCAACCGTTGCCAGATCCTTGCTAGCTCAGGTTTCACCATCTGCGTAGGCGGTGATTAAGAACAGCGGTCAGGCTGCTCACCTACGGTCTTCGACGATTGCCGCGTCCCTGCGGCTATTTACCCGGCCGCCCGAAGGCGACCGGACAAATTCGGTGGTGCGTTACGCGTCGACGGAACCCCGGTCGACCGAAACTCCCGGACCCATGGTCGAGGAAACCGTCAGTTTCCTGACGTATGCACCCTTGGCCGATGCCGGCTTCGCCTTCTTGAGGTCTGCCAGCAGCGCATCAAGGTTCTCCTTGAGCGCCGGCACCTCGAAGTCGGCACGGCCGATCGCGCAGTGAATGATGCCGGCCTTGTCGGTCCGGTAGCGGACCTGGCCTGCCTTCGCGTTCTTGACCGCACCCTCGACGTCAGCCGTTACCGTGCCCACCTTGGGGTTCGGCATCAGGCCGCGCGGGCCGAGGATCTGGCCAAGCTGGCCGACGACGCGCATCGCGTCCGGCGTCGCAATAACGACATCGAAGTTCAGTTCGCCCTTCTTGACCGTTTCAGCGAGGTCTTCGAAGCCGACGATGTCCGCACCGGCGGCCGTGGCCTTCTCGGCATTCTCGCCCTGCGCGAACACGGCAACGCGGACCGACTTGCCCGTGCCATTCGGCAGGACCGTCGAGCCGCGAACGACCTGGTCCGACTTGCGCGGATCAACGCCGAGATTGACCGATACGTCGACGCTCTCGGGGAACTTCGCCGTGGCGAGTTCTTTCACCAGCGCGAGTGCCTCGTCGATCTCGTACGCCTTGTTCGCGTCGACTTTTTCACGTGCTGCCTTGCGGCGTTTGCTCAAAGTAGCCATTAGTTCACTCCCTCGACGTCGATACCCATGCTGCGGGCCGTGCCAGCAACCGTCCGTACCGCGGCGTCCATATCGGCCGCCGTCAGGTCCGGCATCTTCGTGGTCGCAATCTCTTCCAGCTGTGCGCGGGTTACCTTGCCGACCTTTGCCGTGTTCGGCGTGCCGGAACCTTTCGGAATGCCGGCCGCCTTGCGCAGCAGTACCGCCGCGGGCGGCGTCTTCGAGATGAACGTGAAACTACGATCGTTGTAGACCGTAATGATCACGGGAATGGGCAGCCCCGGCTCAACGCTCTGCGTCTCGGCATTGAATGCCTTGCAGAACTCCATGATGTTGACGCCGTGCTGACCGAGCGCAGGACCGACCGGCGGCGATGGATTCGCCTGACCCGCGGGCACCTGCAGCTTGATGTAGCTCGCTACTTTCTTTGCCATTACATTTCCTCCGAGTTCAAACGCTGAAGTCGAGCTCCAGCTCCTCGTTTATGTGCGCCGGCCGGAAGCCCCGGTCGGCGAAAAACCCAGCTCGTAGGAGCGGCTTCAGCCGCGATCCGGCCCTAGACCTGATCGGGCTAACAAATCGGGCCTGAAGGCCCTCCTACATTATTTGTCAGGACTTCTCGACCTGCCCGAAGTCCAGCTCGACCGGCGTCGACCGGCCGAGAATCTGTACCGCGACCTGCAGTCGCGACTTCTCGTAGTTGACCGACTCGACGACCCCAGAGAAGTCGTTGAACGGCCCGTCGATAACGCGGACAACCTCGCCCGGCTCGAACAGCACCTTGGGCCGCGGCTTGTCGACGCCTTCCCTGACCCTCTGCAGGATCTGGTCGGCTTCCTTCTCCGTGATCGGCGCGGGCCGATCACTCGAACCGCCGATAAAGCCCAGCACTTTCGGCACTTCCTTGACGAGATGCCAGGTCTCGTCGTCCATCTCCATCTGTACCAGCACGTAGCCCGGGAAGAACTTGCGCTCACTGCGGCGCTTCTGGCCCTCGCGCATCTCGACGACCTCTTCGGTCGGTACGAGAATCTCGCCGAACTTGTCCTCTAGACCATAGCGCTCGATGCGTTCCTCGAGCGCGGCTTTCACGCGGTGCTCGAAATTCGAGTACGCATGAACGATGTACCAGCGTAGCGCCACTGCCGAATTCTCCAGTGCTTCGTTCTGCAATTAACCGACCAACTTGCGCGTCAGCCAGAGCAGGCCGGAATCAAGCGCCCAGAAGAACAGCATCATGACGAGCGTGAACACGAACACGGCAATGGCCGTCTGAGTCGTTTCCTGACGGGTCGGCCATACGACCTTGCGGATTTCGACGCGTGACCCCTGGATGAAGTGCCAGAGGCGGCGGCCCTGCGTGCTGGTCATCGCGATAGCGATACCGACACCGGTGCCAGCCAGCACCATCAGCACTCGCAGCGGCAGCGCGACCTCGTTCACGTAGTAGTAGTACGCGTACAGGCCGCCCACGAGCACGATGGCCGCCAACAGCAGCTTGATCGTGTCGAGGATTCCGCCTCCGCTTGTCTCAGTCTGTGCGTTCATTTCATGCCTCAAGTCTTGCTCGAGTGGCAGGCCAGGAGGGAATCGAACCCCCAACCTGCGGTTTTGGAGACCGCCGCTCTGCCAATTGAGCTACTGGCCTCTCGCGCCCGACTTGCCTGTGCTCTTATAAAAGAGTTCCACGCGCCTCTCGGCGCGTGGACCCCTGTCCAACTTACTCGATGATTTTGGCGACGACGCCGGCGCCGACGGTGCGGCCACCTTCGCGGATCGCGAAGCGCAGGCCGTCTTCCATCGCGATCGGCGCAATCAGCTCGACCACCATCTGCACGTTATCGCCCG
>JASJBG010000087.1 GCA_030066625.1 Woeseiaceae bacterium | reverse complement strand
CGCCGAGCAGGCGCCGCCGCTGCCGGTCGATGCTCTCATGCTGTTGGTGGTTTTGGTTCTTTTTCATGATTCCCCTGGTTTGGGTGTCTCATCAAGCGATACGAGTCCCTGGCGAATAGCGAATTTGACGAGCCCGGGAACGTCCCGAATGTCGAGCTTGTCCATGAGCTGGGCGCGGTGAGTTTCCACCGTCTTCACGCTGACGCTCAGAGTATCGGCGATGGCGCGCGTGCCGTGGCCTTCCGCGAGCAGTTGCAGCACCTCTCGCTGCCGGTCCGACAGGACGTCGAGCGGACTGACGACGTCGCTGGAATCACGAAGCAGCGACGTAACCGAGCCCGCAACACTCGGGTGCAGGTAGTTGGCCCCGGTGCGCGCTGCGTCGATTGCTTCCACGAGTTCCTCGGCCGTCGCGTCCTTGTGCAGGTAACCACAGGCGCCGGCTCGCAGCGCCGCTGCCACGTACTCGGGACTCGTGTGCATGCTGAGTGCGATGCACTTGAGGTCCGGAAAGCGCTTTAGGGCTGCCTTGATCAGCCCGATGCCGTCGAGGTCGGGCATCGACAGGTCGGTGATCAGGAGGTCGATATCGAGCGTGCCCAGAAGTCCGAGCGCATCCCGGCCGTTGTTCGTCTCGCCCACGACGATCGTGCGCTCGGTCATGCTCTCGATCATGCGGCGAATGCCCGAGCGCACGAGCGCATGGTCGTCGACGAGCAACGCGCGCTGCACGCTCATGCGGGATCTCGCTGCTGCGTGGTCGGCAGCGTGAATCGCACGGTCGTGCCATCTCCCGGCGACGAACTGACCTCGAGTTTGCCATCCATCATGCCGGCACGCTCCCGCATACTTACGAGGCCGAAGCTGTCCGACTCGCGCCTCGGCAGATCGGGGTCGAAGCCCTTGCCATTGTCGGCAATCGTCAGCTCAAGCTGCTGATCAGCGACCGCCAGCTCGATGTCGACGCGCGTTGCATCCGAGTGCTTGAGAACGTTCGAAACTGCTTCCTGCATGAGTCGATAAGCCGTGATGCTCGTGTTGGAGTCGATACCGGTGTCATCTCCAGTTTTCCTGATACGTACTTTGATGCCGGCAACGTCCAATTGCCGCGTCGCGTACTCACGGACGGCAGCGCTCAGCCCGAGATCGTCGATGAGCGACGGCCGCAGGTTGAGCGACAGCTGCCTAACACTGTCGATAGAGGTCCGGACGAGGTCGGTGGCGGTGTTGCAGAGTTGTGCAAGCTCGGGATGGTCGACTACCGAAGGTTTGCTGCCTTCGAGGCTCATACGCAGCGCCGTCAGCGACTGACCGACGTCGTCGTGGAGATCGCGGGCCAGGCTTCGCCGTTCGGTCTCCTCGGCTTCAAACCAGTGTCGAGTTACGCGTCTGAGCCGGGCCTCGCTCAGGCGGAGCTCACGAGTTCGCTGTTCGACCCGGTCCGCGAGTTCATCGTTGATCGCGGCCAGCTCGCGGCGTTTGCTCTGCACTTCCTCGAACAGCGACACGATACGGTCGCGGAGGGCCCCGAAGTAGGCGCCAACACCTACCGCGACGAGACCGCCGATTGCTGCCCGAGCGGTCGTTCCCGTCAGCGGCGCCGGCCCGAGCTCGCTGAGGTAGAAGTAAACGATCATGCCGGACATCAGGAGTCCCGAGACCAGCCCGGACACGAAGCCCCCGGCTGCGCCGGACACGGCAACCGTGATGAGCATCACCATCATGAACGGGATGGGCAGCACGACGTCGGCCTCCTGGGCAATCAGGACGACGATGGCCATCGCCAGGGTGAGTAACCACATCATTTTGAGGCGACGGGGCGCAGCGGTTGGCGACAGGGGCCCTGTGATCGTCGTGTTACTCATGGCGTCGCCAGAGCGTACGGTTTTCCATCGCGACCGGCAATCGCGGGGCGGTTTCACGGTTTCCGAAAAATCAGGGATTCCCCGATACCGCGGCGTAGCGCCACGGGTGACCATAAGCCTCGTTACACCGTTTACACGGGGAGTGCGACGTCCGCGGGGGCGGGCCGCCTGCCCTGGCGAGGCGATGGATCGCATGTGGAAGAATCTCGGCGCAACATGGCGCCGGCAACGCAAACTTCGATCGATATTCGAGACGGCGTCGGACGGCGTACTGGCCGTTGATGCTGATGGCCGCGTTATCCAGGCCAACGAAGCAGCGTCGAGCGCGTTTGCGTGGCCGGCCGAGCGCCTCGAGCAAATGAAGGTGGAGTGGCTGATCACGGACGTCGTCGATGAGCGCATGCCCACGCCGAACATTGCGGAGATTCTCAGCGGACCGTGTTCGAGCAACCCGTGCAAGTTTCGGGTGCTCGCGAAGGGACTGGACGGCCGCAAATTCCACGCCAGGCTGCGGGTCGTGCCCGTAAGTGATGACCAGGTCCTGCGCCATGTCCTGTTTTTCGAGGAGTCAGCCTGTGGTGCATCCCGCGACAAGTGGGCGTGAGGTCCGGATCCGTACCGGCATAAGTTCGATGAACGCTGCTGGCCGCTGCGGATTGCTGATCTTCGAGACCGATGCCTCGGTGCGTGACTACTGTGCCGTGGTCGCGAGCGACATGGGCTGCGACCTCTACTCGACCGGGTACGTCGACAATCACGAAAAAGTGATACGGGAATTCGCTCCGGCCGGGCTGATCATCGATGTGAAACTTTTGTCCGGGAACGGCGACGACATGCTTGTCGCTGCCGCTCGCCACACGCCTGAAACACGAATTCTTCTTCTTGCCGGTGACGACCGCCAGCAGACACGAGCCGCCGAGGCTCGGGCGGCGTCACTCGGCCTTTTTGTCGATGGCACGCTGGATCGCCCGGTGAGTTTCGAGCAACTCGACAAATTCGTTGCCGCTACGGCGAGTCGGGTTTCCCGTTCCGACGACTGAACGTTATCATTGACGACGTCCGACCGCGCTGCATCGGTTCGAGCAGCGTAATCTTGATTAGTTCGAGAGCGCCTCTCTATGGGTCCGTTCGCGCGTCGTCGTCAATGTCCATCCGGATGCAGCCGCTGGCTGGCGATCCTCGTCATCGCGTCGCCCGCCGCGTACGCGGAACTCGACGAGGTCGTGGTTACGGCGACCAAGCGAGCAGAGTCGCTCGGCAAAGTAGCGATTACGATGCAGGCGATCGGCAGCGAGGCGATAGCCGCGCGCGGCATCGATAGCGCCGAGGACGTCCTTCTTGCATTGTCCAACCTGAGCATCAACGGTTCGAACGAAGTCAACAAGGGCTTCACGATACGCGGCGTCGGCACCAACAATTTTCACGGCAACGTCAATCGCGCGGTCGGCATCTACCAGGACGAGGTCTCCCTCAACACGCCGTACACCGGCGTGCTCGGCGTTTACGACATGGAGCGAATCGAATTGCTGCGCGGCCCGCAGAACACGCTGTTCGGGCGCAACACCACAGGTGGAGCGATCAACTACATCACCGTCAAACCGGAGATCGGTGCCGGGCCCAATGGCTACGCGCGACTGCTGCTCGGCGAGGACAGCCAGGTGGACGTCGACGGCGCGCTCGGCTTCGACCTCGGTGATCGAGCCGCAGCGCGTATCGCGGTGCAATCCGTCAATCGTGACGGGCTGTTCGTGAACCAGGCGCTCGGTCGGGAGGGCGAGTCGCTCGGCGACCGGGAAAGGCACTCCGGTCGCGCGCAGTTGACCTGGCGGCCATCGGACTCGACCGAGTTGCTCGTGAACCTTTACGGCAGCTACAACCGCGGATCGTCGATCGGCAACAAGACGACCGGTATTCGTGATCCCGCCGACCCGGGGCAGCAATGCGACTTTAGCGAGGTCGTTGCCGGTAGCAGTCACGAGGCACGGAACAATTGCGTCGCGAGCAACGGTTTCAATCCGTCCTCCGACGACTGGCGGACCGTCTACAACAGCTCGGGCGCTCAGTCGGACATCGACATCGAGGGCGGCTTCCTGCGGCTCGACAGCGACGTCGGCGAGTACACGATTACCGGCATTGCCGCGATCTCGAAGACGAACGTGCAGCTGGCGGATGACACTGCCGGCTACAACGTGCCCCGGTTTACGCCGACGCAGGACAGCGAGTTCGACCAGCTGAGCATCGAGGCTCGTATCAGCTCACCGGATGCCGGCAGTTTTCGCTGGCTCGCAGGCCTGTTCTACTTCGATGAGGATATGCGCCAGGGGACCAACATCCGCAATGCCGGTGTCGGCGCTTTCGCCTCCAATATTCTCGACCAGAACGATCGAGACCTCTCCGCCTATTTTCAGCTCGATGTCGACTGGACCGAAAAACTCGAGGTCTCGGTCGGGCTGCGCTACACGGACAACGAGAAGGTCGCCGACTCGTCTGCCTTCAGGGTCGTGCCACTCGGCCCCAACGGATTTACGGACCCGCTGCGCTTCGTCACCAACGAAGAGCTGGAAGCGGCCGCGATCGTTCCGCGGGAACTGATCCTGACGGACCTGAAAGAGGAGTTCAGCGACCTGGGCGGCAAGCTGGCGCTGCGCTACGAGCTGACGGACTCCGCGATGCTGTACGGCTCGTACTCGCGGGGCTTCAAGTCCGGCGGTTTCGACACCCGCGCGATTGCGTTCCTGCAGGGCGGCGACCCGTCGGTGCCGGTCGGGCCGGAATCGCTGGACGCCTGGGAAATCGGCGTGAAGTCAACGCTCGCAGACGGTCGCCTGCGACTTAATCTCGCTGCCTTCCTGTATGACTGGGAGGACCTGCAGACCTTCGTTGTCCTCAACGGCGTTCCGAGTTTCGCGAACATCCCCGAGTCGGAGCTTAAGGGCGTCGAGATCGAGGCGGCGTGGGCGCCAACGCCGGACTGGACGATATCGGCAGCCGTCGGCCTGCTGGACACCGAGGTGCTGGAAAACGGCGAGCTGCAGTCCAGCGTTGACGTGGGTCATCCGTTGCCGAACGCCCCGGAGGTCTCGTTCAACGCATCGATCGTCAGGACTATCGATCTCGCCGCTGGCGAGGTGACGCTCCGGGCCGACTACCTGTACACCGATGAAGCCGTCGATGCGCTGCTGTTCGCACAGGACCCCTACTCGACGAAGGCGAGCACGACGTTCCTGGACGCTCGCGCTTTCTACCGTTTCGGCGCCGAGCGCCAGTTCGAGATCTCGCTGTGGGGCGAGAACCTGACCGAAGAGCGCACCTGTTTCGATATCGGCTCGGTGGACAATCCGCGGGTTGTGGCACCGAATGCGCTGACCTCGACCACGCAGTGCTCGCCAAGCGACGGGCAGCGCCGATTCGGCATCACCGCCAGCGTCAGCTTCTGATACTTTCCACGGCAATCGCCGCCGCGACACCGGCGTTGTTTACCAGAAGTGCCTTGTTCGCGGTCAGCGAACGCCCGTCCGTCAGTTCGACGATCCGACCGAGCACGTAGGGCGTCACGGCATTGCCGACAATGCTGTTTGCATCCGCTTCGGCTACGGCCTTGACGATGGCGGCCTCCGCATCGGCTTCCGACAAAGCGGAGTCTTCGGGGACGGGTACCGTGATCAGCATGCCGTTACCGGTGTCGAGTTCCCGCCATGCACGGACGATCGCCGCTGCCTCAGCGACGTCGCGGGCGACGGTCGGCACCGCGAAATCGCTGCTGCGCGTGTAGAAGGCCGGCAGCTTGTCCGTGCCGAAGCCGACGACCGGCACGCCCTGGGTCTCAAGCACCTCCAGCGTCAGCTCGAGGTCGAGAATCGACTTGGCGCCCGCGCAAACCACGGCAACGGGCGTTCTACCGAGCTCGGTCAGGTCGGCGGACACGTCGAACGGGTGGCCGCGATGGACGCCGCCGATACCGCCCGTCGCGAACAGATCGATACCGGCCGCGTGCGCGACCATGGCCGTGCCGCTGACGGTAAGCGATCCGGATTGTCCCAGACCGACAATGCCCGGCAGATCGCGCCGGCTGCACTTCGCGATCGAGTCGCGCTCGGCCGTGGCAAACGTCTCGAGCAGCTCGTCGTCGAGACCGACCGTGACGCGCCCATCGACGATCGCGAGAATGGCAGCGCAGGCACCTGTCTCCCCGATCGCGTCAATCATCGCGAGAGACACATCGCGGTTGTGCGGATACTCCATGCCGTGGGTAATGACCGTCGTTTCGAGCGCGACGACCGGCTGGTCGTTGGCCAGTGCTTCCCGAACGGGGGCCGCGTAATCGAGATTCACGACACGCGCCTTACTGGCAGCGACGCAAGTAGCTGCTCCGCGTTCAGACAGGTCGTACGTTCGTGGCTGGCGGTTGTCACCGCTGCTGCTGCGACGCCGAGACGACAGGCGTCCAGCGCATCATGACCACGCAGCCGACCGAACAGGAAGCCCGCGACGAGTGCGTCACCGGCGCCGGAAACGTCGACCACGTCGCTTGCGGGCGCGGGCACGTGTCGGGTCTGGCCGGCGCCGGCAAGCCAGGCGCCGTCCGCACCGGCGGTGACGATCGCCGCACCGACTACCAGTTCGCCGAGCGCCGCGGCCGCCTCGCCGGCATCGCCCGCGCCGCCCGTAACCGCCCGGGCTTCGTCGAGGTTGCAGAACAGCAGGTCGATGGCGGTGAGGTCGGGTGGCAATCGACGGGCTTTGGCAACCGAGACCAGGTTGATGGCGAGTTCGACGTCCGTGCCGCGAGTCCGCTTGATGAGTTGTTCAAGCACACCAGGTGCGAGATTCGCATCGGCAAAGACGATACGGGCTGCCGAAATCGACGGCCACAGCGTATCCAGCCAGTCGGCGTCCATCGCCTCGCAGGCTCCGAGGTCGGCGGCGCCCACAAGGAGTTGCCCGTCCGGCTGCACAATCGCAGTGTAGGAACCGGTGGGCAAGCTCGGATGCGCCTGCACCTGCGACACGTCGACGCCGGCACGCGCGGTCGCCGCGACCGCTTCGCGGCCATGCTCGTCATCGCCGACTTGCGAA
Organism: Woeseiaceae bacterium; assembly: GCA_030066625.1. GTDB lineage: Bacteria > Pseudomonadota > Gammaproteobacteria > Steroidobacterales > Woeseiaceae > UBA1847. Next base: position 8,464 of record JASJBG010000087.1, on the reverse strand, counting down.
AACAGTGACGTAGCCACCGACAGCCGGGCGAGGTTCTCTGCCACGTTTCGCGCGACGCCACCCGGGGCAGTCCGCATCGTTGCCGGGTTCGAACTTGCCATTACCGCGGACTCGTCGAGTTTCAGCGTGCGGTCCAGGGTCATGCCGCCGATGCAGCAAACCTCAGCCACGCACAGCCTCGGCGTTGACGACGGAATCGGTGAATTTCTGCATCAGGTGTAAGCCCGAGGCGATCGGCGCGTACTTCGGACTCTCGCCGCCACCCAGGCAGCTGTCGATACAGCGTATCTCCGCGTCCCAGTTCGGCTGGTGAAAGAACACGATCGACTGCCGGCGAGTCGATCCGGAGGTATCCGCGGGCGGGTTTGCGACCCGATGCAGTGTCGACACCCAGCGATCATTGGTCCAGCGCGCCATGAGGTCGCCGATGTTGATGATGAAGGCTTCCGGAATGGCAGGGACCGTGCGCCAGTTGCCGGACGCCGTGTAAATCTCGAGTCCGCCCTGAGCTTCGTCGGGCTTCAGGATCGTCAGGCTGCCGTAGTCGGTATGTGCGCCGGCGCGCAGCTGTCCAGGCAATGGGTCAGCGCCGATGTCCGGGTAGTTGAGCACGCGCATCGCGCTGATTGCGTGGTCGATCTTGTCGTCGAACCAGTCGGGCTCGAGGTCGAGTGCGTCTGCGAACAGCCGCATGATGTGGCCCGCAAGCGTGTTCATCGCCGCGTAATACCGACGCCATGTCTGTTCGAAGTCGGCTGGTCGCTCCGGCCAGTAGTTCTTCGCGTAGCAGAAACCGGCAGCACCATCGGCATCGAGGCCATCCGGCGTGTCGAGCGGGCCAATGTTGAAGCTCTCCTTCAGGTCCGGCGGCTGCTCCTCACCCATCGAGCGCGCGAGGCTTTCCGCGGTAGCCGGGAAGTAGCCGTAAGGGTCGCCCACGGGCGGTCGAACGAGGAGCTTTTCCTCGAGCGGCAGGTCGAAGAATGCTCGCGCCGATACCCAAACGTCGTCGATGAGCTGCGCGGAGACACCGTGATCGGTGATCGCGAGGAAGCCGGTCGACCGCAGAATCCGGTCGACATCCGCGGCGATCGCACGACGTGCTGCCGAATCGCCGTGCCGGTAGGCATCCAGGCTGATCGTGTCGAAATTCAATGGATCCGCAGCGCAGGGCTCTCGTGGCCGAAGAGGATCCGAGCCTATCACGCGCCAGTCGGGCGTTAGAAACCTGGCGGCTTACTCGCCCGCCGGTACCGGGACTCGCACGCTCTCGGCGAGCGACTCGATCTGTGCGAGCAGTTCCTCGTAGCCCGGCGAATCCCGCCGCGTGTAGTTGAGGTTCTTGACCAGTCCTGTCAGGCGGGTGAAGTGTTCGCGGACCGCTTCCTTGTCGTCGAACTGGCAGTCGTCGGTCACCAGCGCGTAGATGCGGTTGAACATTTCGCGTTGGCGATCGATTGGCGTCGCAGCGTCGACCTCGTCAAAGGCATCCTGCTGCAGGTAAACCATGTCGACAAATTGCGCCCGGTGGAAGGTCACGAAATCGTCGAGGGTAATGCCTTCCTCGCCGGTCACCTGCATCATCTGCAGCACCGAGTCGCCGCGCCTGAGCAGCTCGAGCAGCTCGGCTACGCGCACGGTCCAGCCGGCCTCCATTTCGTGGTCATACCAGTCCGAGAGCTGTTCGGAGTAGCGGGTCCAGGAAAGCAGCGGATCGACGGCCGGGTAGAAGCGCTTGTAAGCGCGGTCCGCCGACAGGCCGAGGAAGGTCTTGACGGTCGACAGCGTCGACTGGGTGACGGGCTCCTCGAAATTGCCGCCCGCCGGCGATACGGTGCCGATGATCGTCAGGCTGCCGTTGCGGCCGTCACCACCGGCAATGATCCCGGCGCGCTCGTAGACGCCGCGGATTGCCGAATCGAGATAGGCCGGGAACGCTTCTTCGCCCGGAATCTCCTCCATGCGCCCCGAGATCTCGCGGATGGCCTGAGCCCAGCGCGAGGTCGAGTCGGCGAGCATGAGGACATTGTGACCCATCTGTCGGTAGTACTCGCCGATCGTGATGCCCGTGTAGATCGATGCTTCGCGTGCCGAGACCGGCATCGACGACGTGTTGCAGATGATCACGGTGCGGTCCATCAGCGAGCCGCCCGTGTTCGGGTCCTTGAGCTGCGGGAATTCCGAGATGGTCTCGACGACCTCGCCGGCGCGCTCACCGCAGGCGACGACGATAACGATATCGACGGCCGAGAATTTCGAGATGAGGTTCTGCAGCACCGTTTTGCCCGCGCCAAACGGACCCGGGATGCAGCCTGTGCCGCCGCGCGCAATAGGGAAAAAGGTGTCGATGAGCCGCTGCTGAGTAATCAACGGTGTATCAGGGTACTGGCGTTCGCAGTGGCGCTCAGCGAGCAGTCGCTCCGGCAGCGGCACGCGCACCGGCCACTGTTGCGACAGCGTCAGCTCGCGCTCCCTGCCTTTCGCGTCGCGAATTGCCGCGATCGGCTGGTCGACGGTCACGTTGCCTTCCTGCACCCAGTCGAGTTCCCACTGGCCACGCAGATCGAAGGGCACCATGATCTTGTGCTCGTAACGGCCTTCCTGAACCGTACCGACGACGTCGCCCGCGACCAGCTTCGCGCCGTGAGCCACCTGCGGCTGGAAAGACCACTGCTGGGCGTTGTCGAGCGCATCGACCTCCGCGCCGCGCTTCAGGAAGAACCCGTAACGATTCGCGACCTGCTCCAGCGGGTTTTGCAGGCCGTCGTAGACCTGGCCCAGCAGGCCGGGTCCGAGTTTGACCGACAGCATGCGACCGGTTTGCAGCACCGGGTCGCCGATGCGTATGCCGCGCGTGTCCTCGAAGACCTGTGCAACCGCGGTACTTCCCTCGACGCGCAGGACTTCAGCCTTGAGTCGCTCATCGCTGTCCTCGGGTGCGACGTAGATGACCTCGTTCTTGACGATCGGCGTATCTGCGCCGACGGACTCGATGACGACCAGATCGTCCTGCACGGCAACGATGCGCGCCGGTGCGTCCGGAATGCTGTCTTTAGGATTGGCAATCATGGCTCAGGCGTACATCTCCTGGTAGTCGCCGAGCGAAGCATCGGCGAGCGAGACGATACGATCGCGCGCGGACTCGGCATCGTAATGCGTCCAGCGATCGATCAGGTCCCAGCGCAATACATAGATGGCGACGGCCTCGAAGTCGAAGTAGTGACCCGCTCCGAGGCGCCCAAGCTCCTGCCAGGCGTACTCCATGAACAGGCGATCGACGCCGAGTGCGTCACCTTCCCGAAGGCGGCGATCCGCCTCGAGCACCCACGGGAACACGCGCTGGACGCCGAAGTCGGTGTCGGACCAGTGGCGAGCGATCACGTTGGTCCAGCGTCCGTAGCCCCAGCGCTCGCCCGGACCCGGCGCCGACTGGCCGGCTTTGCGTTTCCTGAGCGCGGCGATCAGCGTCCGAGCCTCGAGTCGGGTCCGGACGACCTCGGCAAGCAGCGGGATGGTCAGCGAGGCGACGAGCGTGTCGGCCCGATCGAGGAAGCCGGCGTCGGACTCGCCGAGCGCGATACGTCGCCAGCGCAGTACATGCTCGATACGGGAGAGCGTATCGGCGTGCTCGGGCTCGAGCCATGCCAGCCGCTTGTCGAGCTGAAAGCGCGACAGCGGCGTCTGCCGGGCGCCGAACAGCCGGCCATGGTAGGGCAGGCTGCTCATGAGCGTGACGTAGCGGGGCTCATCCACGGATGATGCCCTCGAGCAGGGCGCGGAAGCGCGGCTGCAGGTGTTCGAGCAGCAATGACGCAACCGCGTCCGCGGTTACCTCGACTTCGATCTCATCGTCGACGAGTCGCGCACGGATGCCCTCCTGGTCGCCTTCGGCAACCTTGAGCGCGATGCCGTCGCGAAGCATGTCGTCCGTCAGGCCGAGCACGACGGCGGTCAGTTCGCCCTCGGCGAGTTCACCCGGGTCATTGCTCATTTCGCCGACCTCGAGTACCTCGCGCGGCAGCAGCAGCTCGACGTCCTTGTCCTCGCCGAGCAGTTCGCCCTGTCGCGCGGCAACCGCGAGTATCAGCCTGCGAAGCATGTCGGGCTCGCGCATCTGGTCGCGGACGAGTCGCCGCACTTCGCCGGCGAAGCGGTGCGACAGGCGCTCGCGCAGCGACAGGAGCATGTCCCGCGCCGCGACCTGCAGCGCATCCTCCGCGGACCGCGTCAGCGCTTTCGCCTCCGCGCGTGCTTTGTCGACGAGTTCCGTGGATTCGTCCTGCGCCTGGCTGACGAGCCAGCGGGCCCGCGATTCGGCGTCGGCAACGATGCGCTCGGCTTCCTCCCGGCCTCGCGATACACCTTCGTCCCGGAGTCGGTCGATCAGTTCCTCGACGCCATAGGCGACAGCTTCGCGGTCTCGCTTCGTGCCGTTCTTTCCATTCATCGCTTCGCTCCTAGGCGCCGGCGCTCAGGACGAGGGCGAAGATAAAGGCGAACACCGCGAAACCCTCGACAATGGCGGCGGGTGCGAGCGCGAGACCAAAGATCTCGGGCTTCGCCTTCGCGGCCTGGATCGCCGAGGCGCAGCACTTGCCCTGGTACGCTGCACTGAGCAGCAGCGCCAGTCCCGACAGGATTCCGATGCCGAATGCGCCGGTTGCGTTTTCCACCGTCATCGGCTGGTTCAGTGTGAACATCACGACGATGCCGTAGATAATCTGCGACGATGGCATGGCGGAGATACCAACGTATCTTCCGTAGCCGCTCTCCGTGTCGAGCATTGCGCCGATCGCTGCCTGCCCGGCGGTCGCACAGCCGATGATGCTGCCGATTGCCCCGAGTGCGACCGGCGCGTAGACGCCGGCGCGACCGAGCATGATGATGAAGTCGTTCATAGTTCAATCTCCTTCTTGCGAAACGGGCGGAAGGGATAGCCCTCCTTTTCCATTCCCCAGTTGAAGAACTCGATGAAATTAAGACGCAGGCCGTGCACGACGCCCGAGACGATCGCGAGCGCCAGGTTCAGGCCGTGCCCGAGCGTCAGGATGAGAATCTTGAGCAGCAGGCCGGCACCCGGCGATGCGGCCGCGGCGTCGTCGGCAAGCTGGTTGAAGGTGATGGCGAGCGACGCGCTGGCGAGACCCAGCGCGAAAAGCCGCAGGTAGCTTAGTACGTCACCAAATACCTTGGTGATGTTTGTCAGTGACAAAAGGCCGCCGAGGAAGCGGAACAGGGCATCCTTGGGCGTCTTGACCTCGCGGTCGCTGCCGAAGGCGAGCACGCCGAGTGCACCCGCAATCATGAGCAGCCAGGAAAGGATAGCCATTGGTTCGCTGCCGCTATCGCCCATGCCGAACAGCCAAAGCAGCAGGGCGCCGGCAATCACCGCGTTCCAGGACAGCGGCACGACGCGATCGCGCCAGCGGCGATGTACCCGTGCCGCCATGACGTTGGCCAGTGCGACATGTAGCGCACCGATGATGACGGACAGCCGGATCATGGCGTTGAAATTGTCGAGTTCGAGCACCTGCAAGGAGCCGAGCACCGAGTCCGGTGCCGGGTTGAGACCGAAGTAGCTGCCGGCCAGCACGCCATAGCCGACCGACAGCACCGTGATTACCGCAAACAGCGAGCGCATGCGGCGGCCGATATCGGAGCCACCCATGCGCTTCCAGAACATGCCGAGCAGGCCCGTCAGCAGCAAGCCGTAGCCGGCGTCGCCCAGGATCATCGCGAAGAACAGCGCGAACGAAAACAGCACGATCGTCGATGGATCCCAGCCGGAGTAGGCGGGCGTCTGGTAAAACGACACGAGGTCGGCGCCACCGGCGACGGCATCCGCGTTGTCGAGCAGCGTTGGCGGTTCGTCGGTTTTACTGGGCTCCTCGACGAGCAGCGCGAGTCCGTGTTCATCGGCGTACGCCTGCATGTCATCGAGATTGTCGACGGGCACCCAGCCCTGCACGGCAAACAGCGCATCGTCATCGCGCGTCAGGCTTTGCGCGTAGCCGAGCGCGGCGGAGTCTTCGGCGCTGGCGATGTTCTGTTCAAGCAGGTGGATCCAGCGCGTAAGGCCGTCGCGATTGGCCTTCAGGGCGTCGAGTTCTATCTCGGTCTCTTCGAGCTGGCGTTTGAGGGTCGCGAGGCTTTCCGAACCGGTGTGAATGCGCGCTACGGGCAGCAGAGAAGCGGGCGGTTCATCAGGCGAAATCACCAGGACATAGGCCGACAGGTTGTCCTGGTAGACGATCTCCCAGGGAAGCTCCAGCCCGGCGAGCGCCGACTTCTTGCTCAGCGGGACGATGTAGAACCAGAAGCGATAGCCGCCGAGGTCGTCGCGATCGGGAAACTCGAAGTCGCCCCAGGGCTCACGATCCTTGATGCGCTTGGCGAGCATGTCGTGTCGGTCGACGGTTTCGCGTACGCGCTGGCGGTTGTCGAGAACTTCGGCCACGGTGCGGTCGACGTCGAAGTCCGGTACATCGACGACCTGGTGGCGACGCCGGCCCGACGCCTTCAGATACTTGAGTGCCTGCAGGCAATCCTCGGGCCTTTCGGTGGGTTTGTCGTCCTTAGCCCGGGTGTCCGGCCGCAGGGAAACGAGATGCGCGCAGCCGGCGCGCTGCAGCGCCTCGAGCGCCTCGGTCTTCTCGCGCGCGAGGCCGAGAACCGTGACCTTCCTGAGTTCGACGATGCTCATGATGCCTGCCGCTTGCGTTTCGCGATCTTGGCATTCACGACGGCCGCGCGTTCCGCATCCGACAGGCTGATCCGAATCCGGCGGATGTTCTCACGAGTCCGCGGTATCAGGACCTTGTCGAACAGATTAACGCGCTGCGTGATCTTCTTGACGGCCTGCTCGAGGATGTCGAGCCGGCGTGTCTGCACCTGGGCCCGGATGCGCAGTTCGACCAGCGTCTCCAGTTCACCAACCAGTGCGTCCACCCAGTGCGGCCTGGCGAGCATGGAGTAGGGCATGACGTCTATCGAGACACCCTGCAGGACCGGGAGCCGCAGACCGACAACGTTTTCTTCGCCAATGTCGACCGAACGTACCGATACGATGTTGTCGAGGCTCAGTCGCTCGTCGGCAGCCATCGGCAGCTGTGTGCCGACGCCCGACTCCCGTGTCGCTATATCGTTGTCGATCGCTTGCATGCTGCGGCGCGCCGTATTGCGTTCGGCAATGAGCTGACGGCGTTTGAGGTCGAGCGACGGCAGGAAGCGCTCGTAGGTCCCGAGCTGGCGGGTCTCACGCGTCAGCGAGGTCTTGTTAAGCGCCAGCTGTGCCATCGGCACGGTCTCCTGCGACGTCCTTCGGGAAGTAGGTGTCGATCAACTCCTGCTTCATGATGAGTTCTTCTTCATCGAAGCACTCGGCAAGGGTCCGCCAGCACAGGTCGAGCGCGGTCTCGAGCGGCATCGAAACGTTGATGTCCGCGAAGCGCTCGCGAAAAAGGTCGCCGAACTTCAGGAGCTTGTGGTCGAAGGCCGAAAGGTCGAAGGCCATAGCTTTCTTCTGCTCTGCGTCACGTGCGCCCGCGTAGAAGCGGATCATCGTGTTCATGATCTGCGAGTGGTCATTGCGCGTGACGTGGCCGATGACGTGCTGTTTCAGACGCGACAGTGAACCAAACGGGTCGATCATGCCGTCGTGCAGGTAGAACTGACCCTCCGTGATGTAGCCGGTGTTGTCCGGCACCGGGTGCGTCACGTCGTCGCCCGGCATCGTTGTGACGGTCAGGATCGTGACCGAGCCGGCGCCGTCGAAGTTGCAGGCCTTCTCGTAGCGCCGGGCGAGCTGCGAGTAGAGGTCGCCGATGTAGCCCCGGTTCGACGGCACGTGCTCCATAGAGATACCGACTTCCTTGAGTGCATCCGCGAAAGCGGTCATGTCCGTCATGAGGACCAGTACGCGCTTGCCTTCCTGCACGGCGAGCCGTTCGGCGACAGCAAGCGCCATATCGGGAACCAGCAGGCGTTCGACGACCGGGTCCGAGGCCAGGTTCACATACATGACCGTGCGTGAGAATACGCCGGCGTTTTCGAAAGCCGTACGGAAGAAATGATAGTCGTCGAAGATGAGCCCGATGCCGCCGAAGATCACGACGTCGGCGTCGGCCTGGATGCCGATGCGGGCCAGGAACGGATTGAAGGGCTCGCCGGCAACGGAGAAGATCGGGATCTTCTGGCTTTCGACGAGGCAGTTGAACACGTCGATCATGGGTACGTCGGTCCGGATCATCTCGGACGCGACGATGCGGCGCATCGGGTTGACGGACGGGCCGCCGATGTCGATTCGCGGTTCGTCAGTCAGTGACGGGCCGCCGTCGAGGGGAACGCCGGCACCCGAGAATACCCGGCCCATGATGTTGGGGGAGTACAGAGCCTGCATCGGGTGGCCGAGAAACCTGACCGAGGCGTCCGTGCCGAGTCCCTTGGTTCCGGAGTAGACTTGCAG
>JASJBG010000079.1 GCA_030066625.1 Woeseiaceae bacterium | reverse complement strand
CTGCCGGCTTGCCGGCCGCCCGGGCCGGACCGCTGCGCTCGAGCGCTTCGTCGACTACGTCATGACTCACAACGATGCCTGGGTGGCGCGGCGCATTGACATTGCGCGACACTGGCGCGAGAGACACCCGGCTGACGAGCTATGAACGACAGCGACTTCATCGAACGCTACGGCGGCATCTACGAGCATTCGCCGTGGGTGGCCGAACGGGCCCGCCGCTGGCTCGAGGACGACGCGAGCCTCGAGTCGATCGCGACCTGCATGGCCGACTGCGTCGACAATGCATCGCCAGAGCAGCAGCTCGCACTGATTCGTGCGCACCCTGACCTCGCCGGCCGCGCGCAGATCGCGGGCGAGCTGACGCCCGCGTCCACGTCGGAGCAGGCAAGTGCGGGTCTCGATCGTTGCAGCGAAGCAGAGTACACGCGCTTCCAGGACCTGAACGAGCGCTACACGACGAAGTTCGGTTTCCCGTTCGTCATGGCGGTGCGTGACCGCTCACGAGTCGAAATCCTCGACGCGTTCGAACAGCGACTCGACAACGACTACGAGACCGAGTTCGAGACCGCCCTCGTCGAAATCCACAGGATTGCGCGTCTGCGGCTCGAGATGCTGGCATGAGCGTGGCGAACCCGTTCCAGGCATACATCCGCCTCGATCAGCCGCGCCTCGGTTCGCGTGTCGTTCATGCAAGCGACGATTTCTTCGGTGCAAAGGAGCGCCTGATCGATCCGGTCGAACCCGTGTTCATCGCCGACAAGTACGACGAGCACGGCAAATGGATGGACGGCTGGGAGAGCCGTCGCCGGCGCACGCCGGGTCACGACTTTGCCGTGATTCGACTGGGCATTCCGGGCGTCGTCCGCGGCGTCGACATCGACACCAGCCACTTCACGGGCAACTACCCTCCCGAGGCGTCGATCGACGCCTGCATTTCGGAAGACGAAAACCCGGAGGAGGGTTGGGAGCCGCTACTCGCGCGTACCCGTCTCGAAGCCGACAGTCATCACTACCTGCCCGTGGATGTCGATGCGAGCGTGACGCACCTGCGCCTGAACATCTTCCCGGATGGCGGCGTCGCCCGGCTGCGCGTCTACGGCGAAGTGCGGCCGCTGTCGTTCGACGAGGACGAAGAGAGCGGCATGATCGACCTGTTCGCGCTGCGACACGGCGGTCGCGCGCTGGCCGCGAGCGACGCGCATTTCGGCAGCATGCACAACCTGAATCTCCCGGGGCGTGGCATCAACATGGGCGATGGCTGGGAGACCGCTCGCCGCCGCGGCCCCGGCAACGACTGGGTCATCGTCGCGCTGGGCCGTGCCGGCACCGTCGAACGCGCCGAGATCGATACGGGGCATTTCAAAGGCAACTATCCGGATCACGTGGTGCTCGAGGGCGGCAGCTTTGATTCCAACGAGGCCGCGCAGAACGAGAGCGACGAGTGGCGGGTCTTGCTGCCGGAGGCGAAGCTGTCAATGGACCAGCAGCACTTCTTCGAGACCGAACTCGAGGCGCTCGGCAGCATCACGCACGTGCGCATGTCGATTTTTCCGGACGGCGGTATCAGCCGGCTGCGGCTTTTCGGTCATGCCAGCGAGGATGACGAGTGAGCGGGATCACGCTGACCCCGCGACCGCTGACTCGCGAGCGCTTCGCGGCATATGGTGAGGTCATCGAGGGGGGACCCGCCGCAACGACGGCCATGAACGATGCCCGTTTCGATCGTTTCGACGACCTGTGTGGCGTCGATCCGGGCGACGGTCGCGTCGCCGTCAGCATCGCCACGAGTCGCGTCGCGACGTCGCTGCCGTACGTCATTGAACTGGTTGAGCGCCACCCGCTCGGCAGCCAGGCGTTCGTCCCGCTGTCACCGTGCCGCATGCTCGTCGTCGTTGCTCCGCCCGGCGAAGCGGTCGCGGCTGCAGACCTCGAAGCCTTCGAGTCCAACGGCCGGCAGGGCATCAACTACCGCGTCGGGACCTGGCATATGCCGCTGATCGCGCTCGAGCCGGGTCAGCGTTTTCTCGTCATCGACCGCGCGCCCGATCGGCCGAACTGCGATGTCCACGAGCTCGATGAGCCCGTGACGCTCGTCGAAGCCTGAGTGCCGATGCCGACGGCCTATCGCGCATCGATCGTTCATTGCCTCGGCGATCCCGGCGAATCGGGCGATTCGGCACGCTACGAGTATTTCGTCGATGGCGCACTGGTCGTCGATGCCGGCAGGGTCGTCGCGGTCGGCGACGCGACCGAGGTGCTCGGCGGGCGCCAGGACGTCGAGGTCGTGGATCATCGCGGCAAACTGCTCATGCCGGGCTTCATCGACTGCCACGTGCACTTCCCGCAGGTCGACGTCATCGCGTCCTACGGGGATCAGCTGCTCGAGTGGCTCGAGGACTACGCGTATCCGGGCGAAGCACGGTACGCCGACGCGGACTATGCGCGGTCCGCCGCGGAGTTCTTCCTCGATGAGTTGCTCGCGAATGGCACGACAACCGCGGCGGTGTTCGCGACCGTTCACGCGCATTCGGCTGAGGCCTTGTTCGAGGCCGCGTCCACGCGACGCATGCGCCTCGTCGCCGGCAAGGTGCTCATGGATCGCAACTGCCCCGAAAATCTGCGCGATGATGCCGAGTCCGCCTACGCGGATTCGAAGCGCCTGATCGAACGCTGGCACGGCAATGGCCGGCTGGGCTACGCCATCACGCCGCGTTTCGCGCTCACGTCGACCGAGGCGCAGCTTGCGGCGGCCGGCCGGCTGGCCGGCGAGCATCCCGACACATGGGTGCACACACACCTCGCCGAGAACGACAACGAGATCGCGGAAGTGAGGAAGCTCTATCCATGGAGTCCGAGCTACCTCGACGTCTACGATCATTTCGGCCTGCTGCGCGAGCGTTCGCTGTTCGCGCATTGCCTGCACCTGGGCGACGCGGATCGACGGCAGCTGCACGAGAAACGCTGTTCGGTCGCCTTTTGCCCGACGTCGAACACGTTCCTCGGCAGCGGCCTGTTCGACCTCGCGTCGATGCGTGACGCACAGGTCAGGGTGGGCCTCGCCACGGACGTCGGCGGCGGCACGAGCCTGTCGATGCTCAGGACAATGGCTGAGGCTTACAAGGTTTTGCAGCTTGGCGGCCAGTCCCTGCCGGCCAGTCGCGCGCTGTTCCTGTCGACGCTCGGCGCCGCCGAAGCGCTCGGGCTCGACCGGCACATCGGCAATTTCCTGCCCGGCAAAGAGGCCGACTTCGTCGTTGCGGATCCGGCGGCCACCGCAATCGGCGCGCGCCGCGATACCCAGCTCGAGACGATCGAGGAGCGACTGTTTGCGCTGCTGACGCTTGGCGACGACCGGCACATCGTCGCGACTTACGTCGACGGCAGGCGCGTCAGTGGCTGACCTGCAGCCGGACATCGAGTTCGACCAGTCGCTGGTCGGCCAGGAACGGCGCGTACGCGACCTGCCAACCTTCTACTATCACGGCCACTTCGTCGAAATGCTCGGCTTTGTCGGTGACCACTACGCGCACGTTCTCGATGAGCCGCACCACCGCTTTCTCGACGACTACAAGGCGCTGGGCCACGAGGCGCAGTGCCTTTACGTCCGGCTCGCGAACCGCAAGGGTCGGGTCTTCGCTGGCAAGGGCCTGCGTTATCCGGAGCTCGGCGAGCTGCCGCGACTGCTGGACGAGCTGCGCGAGACCGATTGGCTCGGCGCACCGCAGGCAGAGCATTTCGGTGACCTGCTCGGCCATCTCAACCGCGGCACGTTGCTGGATATCCTGAGCCTGCAGTTCGCGGGCCTCGGTCGCTCGATGAAGAAGGCGGACCTGGTCGAGTTCGCCCGAACCAACTGCGAGCCGGGACGATTCGTCGACGCGCTGCTTGCGACACCGGCAGGCCGCAGTCTGCACGTGCAGCGTCGCGCCGAGGAGGTCCGCTTCCTGTCGTTCCTGTATTTCGGCAAGGTCCAGGACGGCCTGTCGCAGTTCACGATGCGCGACCTCGGACTCGTGCGCGTTCACGACTTTCGCGAGGCCTTCGAGGCACGCTTCCAGGATCGCGATGAGGCGCTCGAGCACTATTTTTTTGCGACGCGGTTGAAGGCGGTCGAGCGTGCCGATGTGCACGAACTGCAGAGGCTCGCCGCGGAGGTACCGCGGTGGCCGGTACCGCAGTGGCCAGCCGCGGCGACGCTTCGCGACAAGCTGGCCGAGCGATTGGGCGCGCGGCTGGAAAAGGCGGGCGCCGCCGATCTCGCGCTCGAGGTTTATCGCCAGGGCGAATCCGCGAAGGCGACCGAGCGGGTAGTCCGCCTGCTGTTCGCCAGCGATCGGCGCGACGAAGCAAAGGCGTTTCTCGAACGCTGTATCGAGCTGCCGCGTAGCGACGAAGAGCAGCTGTTCGCTTCAGACCTGTACGCACGCAAGTTCAACGCGAAGCGGACGTCGACGCTTACCGACACACTGCGTGCCGGCGAGACGATCGACATCGACGAGTCGCAGAACGGGGCGCCCGAACGCGCGGCCGCGGCGTACTTCGAGCGGCAGGGCGCTCGCGCGTTTCGGGCAGAGAACGCGCTCTGGCGGACCTTCTTCGGCGTGCTGTTCTGGGACAGCCTGTTCGCTTCCGATACGGCGTCGCTGCACTCTCCGTTCGAATTCCTGCCGAGTTCGCTTTCGGATGGCAGCTTCAGGGAGAGTCAGCGCGAATCAATAGACGCACGGCTCGCGCTGCTCGACGATGCCGCGAGCCTGAAGCGCGAACTCTTGAAGGTGAGCACGCGCCACTACGGCACCGCCAACGGCGTGTTTCGCTGGCGGCGGTCGATACTCGACGCGCTGTTCGAGTTCGTCGATGTGGCGGATGCCGATGCGATGCGAGCCATGCTCGAGCGCATCGCGTCGGACTACAAGTCGATGCGCTACGGTTACCCGGACCTGCTCGTCATCGAGGCCGGCCGGCCACGCTTCGTCGAGATCAAGACGGACGGCGATTCGCTGCGCCGCAACCAGCTCCTGAAGCTCGAACAGCTCAAGGAGGCCGGCTTCGCCGCCGACGTTGTGCGGATACGCTGGACGCTGGACCCGGAGCAGGTCTACGTCGTCGTCGACGTCGAGACGACCGGCGGCAAGGGCGAGAATCATCGGGTCACCGAGGTCGGCGCCGTCAAAGTCAGGAACGGCGAGGTCATCGATCGCTACTCGACGCTGGTCAACCCGCAGCGCACGATTCCGGCAGGCATCACGCGGCTCACCGGCATCTCGGCGGAGATGGTCGCTGACGCGCCGTACTTCGCCGACATCGCCGACGCCTTCGCCGAGTTCATGGGAGACGCGATCTTCGTTGCCCACAACGTGGACTTTGACTACCGCTTCATCTCGGCGGAGTTTCGCCGCCTCGGACGGCGTTTCCGGCATCCGAAGCTCTGCACCTGCGCGTCGATGCGCAAGCTGTATCCCGGGCATCGTTCCTATGCATTGAATTCGCTGTGTGCGGAATACGACATCTCGTTGAAACAGCACCATCGTGCGCTTTGTGACGCCGAGGCTGCCGCGGAGCTGCTGCTCCTGATCAACGAGAAACGCGCGGAGCAGCCCCGATAACGCGGCAAGCGTTGCGTAGTAAGGTAGGATGCGCGCTCGACAACAACGAAGAACCGCCATGCGCAAACACCTGTTTCTTCTGCTCGCAGCCGCGTCGATCGCAGCCTGTGCAGCGATTACGCCGGACCTGCCGGCGATTACCGAGTCGCCGACGGGGAGTCATGACGATGGCCGCGTCGTCTGGCACGACCTGCTGACGACCACGCCGGAAGCGTCCCGCGAGTTCTACGGCACGCTGTTCGGCTGGACCTTCGAGCGGCCCGGTATCGATCTGGGCTTCGGTGGCGATGCAACCTACATGCTGATCCGTCACGAGGGCGAGCTGATCGGCGGCATGCTCGACGCGCGCGAGCTCGAGGCGGAAGGCAACGTCTCGCAGTGGATTACGATGATCTCCACGTCCAATGTCGACGCCGCAGTGGAGCGGGCACGCAGCCGCGGCGCCGAAATTGTCACCGAACCCGTGGAGCTCGCATCGCGCGGCCGACTTGCGGTTCTGCGCGATCCCGACGGAGCGCTGTTCGCGCTGATCACGGCGCGAGGCGGCGACCCGGCGGCGCGCGAGCCGGTGATCGACGGATTCCTGTGGAACGAGTTGTGGACCGACGACGTCGACGCCGCGTCTGCCTTCTATGTCGACGTGGCAGGCCTGACCCGAGACGATCGCGAAATACCTGGCGCCGGCCGCGACTTCCGGCTGCTTGCGAACGCGAACGGGCCGCAATCGGGGATCGTGGCCAACCCGTTCGAGGGCGAAAAGCCTGTCTGGATCAACTACCTGCGGGTGGCGGACCCGGCGGCCATTACGGCCCGTGTCGAGTCGCTCGGCGGCCGCGTCATCGTCGACGCGCAGCCCCGCGACATCGGCGGGTTCGTTGCCTTGGTCGCCGGCCCGTCGGGCGCCGGCATCGCCCTGCAAACCTGGCCCCTGGAGGAAACGGAATGAACATTCGGAACCTGGTTTACCGGCTCAGCCGGGTCGCCACGATACTGATGCTTGCGGCGACACTGGCATCCTGCGAGCAGCCACAGGTGTACGGCAGCGTCGGCTACAGCAATTTCTCGGGCGGCTATGGCGGCGGCTTCGGGACGAGTGTCCGGATCGGCGGACGAATTTACTAGCGCAAGCGGACCTTAAGCCGCGGGTTTGCCCTGTTCGGCATCGACGAAAGGCGCGAGCCGATCGATGATCGATTCGAGTTCCGGCCGGTACCGTTTGAGCTCGTCGAGCGAGAAGCCCGTCAGCTCGTAGGGCAGGACCAGCCAGTCGCTGGTTTCGTGTACGAAGAAGTCCGGCGGCCGGAGCGTCCGCTCGGTCGGCCGATACCAGACGCTTGCGGTTCGTATATCGCCCGGCAGGTTACGACGCGTCTTCCGGGCGAGCTGGTCAATGACGGCCGCCACGCTCGATCCGGTGCTGAAAACGTCATCGACGATCAACAGGGAATGGTGCGCGCACAGGTTTTCGAGCAGGTACTGCAGACCGTGTACGCGGATCTGGTCGGCGCGGCTCACCATCTCGGAGTAGCGCGCGGCACCCGAGTACGAGGTCCGGATCGCGATGTGGTCGGTCTTGACGCCGAAGTGCTCGAGTCCCTCCTGGACCGCGATGCCGACGGCGCTGCCACCGCGCCACAGACCGACGAGAAAGTCCGGCTCGAAGCCGTCGTTGTAGATATTGGCCGCGAGCTGGAAAGAATCTTCGAGCAGATCATCGGCGGCGACGAGGCGATTTTTCATTCTTCTTGTCCTGCTCTGCGGTAGTATTTCCGAAAACCATTATAAAACCACTGCTCGGTCTGCACTCAAGAGAAAAAAACGCATGGACAAGACCGTCCTGTCTGCCCAGAGACTGCTGGAAGACTCCTTTGAACTCGGCCTGAAAATTCTCGAAGACGGCTTCCGGCCGACCCTGATCATCGCGATCTGGCGGGGCGGCACGCCGGTCGGTATGGCCGTGCAGGAGATACTCGCTTACGCGGGCGTCGAGTCCGACCACATCGCGATCCGAACCTCGTCCTATCACGGGGTCGATGCACGCGGCGAGGTTGCGGTCCACGGCCTCAATTACATCATCAAGAAGATCTGTCACGACGACCGGGTCTTAATCGTCGATGACGTCTTCGACACGGGCAACACGATCGTCGCCGTGATCGAGGAGCTCAAGCGGCGCGCGCGCGGCAACACGCCCGAAGACATCCGGGTCGCCGTTCCCTGGTACAAGCCGACGCGCAACGAGACCGACTACGTTCCCGACTACTATGTGCATGAAACGGCCGAGTGGCTCGTGTTCCCGCACGAACTCGATGCGCTGACGCCCGAGGAACTCCGCGAGGCGCGGCCGGGCATCGCCGGGATCGTTGACAGCGTCAAGGCCGGCGCCTGACGCGAATGCAGCGGATCTGTGTCTACTGCGGTTCATCGACCGGCGCGCGCGAAGTCTACCCGGATGCCGCCCGGGAGCTCGCCGATGTCCTCGTACGCCACGAGCTGGAGCTTGTCTACGGCGGCTCGTCGAAGGGCATCATGGGCATTATCGCTGACGAAGTACTGGCACTGGGCGGGCGTGTTCACGGCGTCATTCCGCAGCTCCTCGAAGAAAAAGAGATCGCCCATACCCGCCTGACCGAGCTGCACGTCGTGTCCTCGATGCACGAACGCAAGTCGATGATGGCGGCACTCTCCGACGGTTTCATTGCCATGCCCGGCGGCTTCGGGACCTTGGAGGAGATCATCGAGATCGTGACCTGGGGGCAGCTCCAGTTTCACGACAAACCCTGCGGTCTGCTCAACACCGACAGCTATTTCGACCAGCTGTTGGCGTTCCTCGACCATGCGGAGAGCGAGGCCTTCCTGAAGAGCGAAAACCGGCGCATGCTCATGAGCGACCCCGAGCCGCAGGGTCTGATCAGCCAGTTCGAGCGGTATACCGCGCCGCGCGTCGAGAAGTGGCAGTAGTCAGTCGCCGAACAGCAGCCTGAGCTTGCCTTTCGCGGGGCTGCGGAGGTTTTGGGCGAAAAGCGCGTACTGGACGCCAAAGCGGCGGCCCTCCAGCGACTTGCCGACGCAGATCCTGAGCGGCGTTTCGAATGCGTCGACGAACTCACCGGGCGGAATATCCCCGAGCTTGCAGGTGACGTGGACCGCATCGTCACTCAGGTTCACTGACGGGTAGCTGTCCTGCTCGCCGAGGCTGCGGCCAATGAAGGTACCGTCCTGCGGCACCGGCGGCAGCTGGCTGGCGACGTAAAACGCATCGTGATTCGGCATGACGATAGATACCGAGGCGTCGCAAATTGCTTCCTCGCCCTGGTTGTAGACGACGAGTTGCAGGGGCTCGGCGTGTTCCTCGAACAGGAAGTGGGCATCGGCCCGCCGGTACTGCTTCTCGATGTTGCGCATCTCCGAGATGAGCTCTTCCTTCGAGCGATCCTGATAGGGATCTTCGGTACCGAACAGTCGGGCATGCGTCAGGCGCGCGAGCATCGACGTCGACCCGGGCGTCTTGAAGCCGCTCTTGATTCTGATCAGCTGACGCAGCTTCGAGCCGGCCACGGCGGAAGGCAGCTCCTCGAGATCCTGCACCTGCAGCGCATGGTCCTTGTGGATGATCTCACCGGGAAAACCGACTTCGATGTCGGCCGCCGACACCGAATCGCGAAACTTCTGTTCGAACATTGCCTGCAGCTGGCGGCGGCCCATCTTGATGGCGGAGTCGTTGATGCGGACATAGGCATCGCCGCGGCGCAGCGACTCCGAATGGTCGATACGCATCATGTAGGGGCGGTCCTGGCAGTCGGCGATTTCGTAGACGCCGAGCTGGTGACCCTCGACCGACACGCGCTGGTAGCGGATGCGCACGGGGGGCTCGATGAATTCGCCGGCCAGTGCGGCATAGGACGGTTTGCCCGCGAAGTCGAGATCCGCCACGTCTTCGAACTGCTTCTGCCCGCGGCGGTCGACGCCGGCGCCGACCACGATGTAGCGGCTGCCTTCGACCGGTGCATTCGCAAGCGCTATGACGTCGCGCAGGAAGTCACGCGCGCCCGAGGCGCCATAGGCGGCCTGGCGGAATTGGACGCCGGTCGACGGCGTCGCTGAGCGAGCGATTTTGGCGAGCCTGTCCATCGACCCACCATTTTCGCCGATTCGGCGTCCGGGGTCTGTGAAGGGAGCCGGGTTTTCGGCCGTTGTGCCCGCGCCTGGGGCTCTACCAGAGGCGCATCCGCCAGCCGGCACGTGAGGCGCTGCCCATGCGGCGTTTGCGCATCTTCGCGTGCAGTGCGGCGCGCTTGTCCGCGAGCCAGGCTTCGCGGCCGACCTTGATGTCGTCGCCGCGCGCTTTTCGGCGCGCTTCCTCGGCATCGCGAAACGCGCAAAATTCCTCGTACAGGGAGATTTCGTTCTGCAGCTCGCTGAGCACGATTTCGGCATAGATGGCGTCGTCCAGGAAACCGAGGCCCGGCACCTGGTCAGGAATGATGTCCTCGGGGTCGCAGAAGTACGCAAGCGCACTCAAGACCCGTTTGACCTCGTCCTCGCTGAGCTGCCACTCATCGTCGTTGATCATGTTCAGCACGACTTCGAGCTTCTGCATGCGCTCGGCGATGAACTCGGGCAGCTCGCCCTCGCCGGTCTTTGCAATCAGCTCCTTCGCCGCCGATTCGATCTGCTCGCGCGTCTGGTGGCTGTCCATCGCGTCGCGCGCCGTGTCGACAATTGCCTGGAAGCGGCCCAGGTCGTCGTCGCTCAGAGTGAAGGTTATTTCGAGTGGCATTGTTGTTCTCCCCCGTCACGTGGCTAGCAGCCTTCCGGGACTATACATTACGGCCATGGCCGATCATCCTGACCATACCGCCGCGGGCCGGTCCGCGCTGTACGCGATTGCCGCAACCCCGCCGGCTTTGTCACAGGCTGAGCTCCGCCGGCTGCTGGCGGACGGCTGGGACCTGGAAGGCGATCTTGAGCCGCTGGTCAGCGAGCGGGACCAGAACGTTCGCGTGCGCTGCGCCAACGGCGATCGCTTCGTACTCAAGATTGCGGCAGCCAGTGAGCCGGAGCACGTGACAGATCTCCAGGTCCGGGCGCTCGAAAATATTGCTCGAGAGGCGCGGGTGCCCGCGCCGCGCATCGTCCGTACGCGCGACAACAATGCATTGGTCACCGTCCGGAGCGATCAGGGCGCGCACGCCGCACGCGTGGTGACCTGGCTCGAGGGCACGCCACTGGCTTCCGCGGAGTCGACGCCCGCGGGCGCGCAGAGCCTCGGCAAGACTCTTGCGGTTCTCGACCGGGCGCTCGCGGGCGTGACGGTCGATGCAGACAACCAGGTGCTCATCTGGGACATGCAGCGTGCCGGCGAACTCCGCGAGGTCATCGACTGCATCACGGATCAGCGCCAGCGCGAACTCGTCGCCGACGCGATCGATCGCTTCGAGACCGAACTCGAGCCTGCATTCGCGACGCTGCGTCGCCAGCTGATTCATAGCGACGTCAATCCCGGCAACGTGCTCACCGACGCGGAGAACGGGCTGGTCAGCGGCCTGCTCGACTTCGGCGACATGTTGATCGCGCCGCTGATCGTCGAGGTTGCCATTGCGGCGAGCTACCTGCGCCAGCTGGACGGCGACCCGCTGACCCTGATTGCGCCGTTCGTGGCGGCGTATCACGCCGAGTCGCCCCTCGCGGATGCGGAGCTCGCATTGCTCTATGATCTTGTGCGGCTGCGGTTGGCGACGACGACGGCGCTACTGTGGTGGCGGCTCAGGGAAAAGGACCCGGACGACCCGTATCGGCGGCAGACACTCGCGGCCGAGTCGTCCGCCGCCGAATTCGCCGAACGGCTCGACGGCCTGGGCAGGGCCGCGTTCACCGCCGAGCTCAAGCGCGCCTGTGATCGTCAGGCGCTGTTGTAGGGGTCAAAGCCTCCGCCGCCGGCGAACGGTTCGTCTTCAACGGGATCATCATCGCTCGTATCCCCGGCGTCGCCGGTGTTGAGGATTCGTTTGAGCGCCTGCGTGCTGACCAGCGACAGCTCTTCGTCGCCAGTATCCGCCTGTTCCATGAGCGGTTCGTAGGTGACGTCGGCTGCCGGCACGCTGCTGTCATCGTCGGCGCTCGCGAGCGCAGCCTTGAGGTCGTCGTCGTCGATGATTTCGAAACTGCCGCTCGTCAGGTTCTGCGCGAGAACGCCATCCTTGCCGTCGGCGGCCTCCTCGAGTCGCTTTCGATTCTGGGCATCGTCCGAGTCCAGCATTTTCTTGAGCATCGTCGTCGAGACCAGCTCGAGCTCGGTCTCCTCGACGGGTCCGTCCCAGACGGTTCGGCCGCGATCGTCCGTTGTGACCTTCGCCGGTCGAACGATGCGTACGGTCTTGTTCAGCTTGTCGCTCATACTCCAGGCCTCCGCAGACGAGAGGGGTATGTGACGCACCGCACATCATAAGCTCTTTCCTTGTGAAAACAAACACTTATTGGGCATATGCTGATGCCTTTGCCGGCAAAGCTGAGAAACAGTTCCGGGTCACTCAGGGGGCCGGTAGGTACCATGAGCGGGACTTTGCGAGCTTCTCGAATTCGATGAGCCTGAATACCTTCCTGTCGATCGTCCTGCTGCTGGGCGCAACGGGCTACCTGCTGCTCGGCGCGCGGCTGGTTGCGGCACGTCGCGAGATCGGCAGCCTGCCGATCGGTCTCCTGTTCCTGATCATGAGTATCTGGGTTGCCGGGGGTGCAATCGAGCTGCTGGCGCCGTCGCTGGAAGTCTTCCTCGTCGGCCGAATGGGTCACTTCGTCGCAACCGCATTGGTGCCCGTTGTCGCATTCGTGTGTTTCCGCGAGTACACCGGCAGCGATACGCCGATGCGCCTGGTTGTGGCCATGCTGCTCATCCCGGCCGCTTCAATCGTGCTCGCCGCGACCAACTCGCTGCACGAGTTCATGTGGTACCTGCCGAACGTGAGCGCGAACGGCCAATATCTCGCGCGTCCCGGGCAGTGGGGACCGTGGTTCCTGTTCGTGCACGCGCCGTACAGCTACGCCGTCATGGGCGCGGCGATCTTTTCGCTGCTCGTGCACAGCTCGGCCGTGGCGCCGGCGCACCGCCGAGGGTTGTTCCTGCTGACTGCCGCCTGCATGGCGCCGATCAGTGCGACCCTGCTGTACGACTTCGGCGTCGGTCCGCGGACACTGTCTTATGTTCCGATCGCGCTCGCGGCCATGCTGCCGATCTATGCCTGGCTGATTGTTGTCGAGCGAATCGTCGAGTTCTCGCCGCTGGCCTACGAGACGGTATTTCAGAACATGCAGGATCCGGTCGTTGTCATCGACGACCAGCAGCGCATCCTCGGCCTCAATCAGGGCGCCGAGGACATGCTGTCCATGGACGAGACACAGGCGTTGCGCTCCCCGCTGGAGACGGTCTTCGGCCTCGGGTCCACGACGGTATTCGAAGTTCTCGAGACGGGTGAGCCGAAGAGGATGCTGACCGACTCGGGACGCTTCCTACACGTGCAGGTGTCGTCCATTGATACCAGCGGAACCTCGGCACGCGGTGGCCGCGTGCTGATGTTCAGGGACGTCAGCGACGTCGAACGAGCCCAGAGCGAAGTTCGAAAAAGCGAGAAGCTGCTGCGTACGCTGATAGACCACTCCGTTAACGGCATCATCCGGATGCGCTGGGTGGAAGACGAGACGACCGGCAAACAGCTGCGCTGCATATTCGCCAACGCCGCGGCGGGGCGGCTGCTCGGCATCGATATGGAGGAACTGATCGATCGAGCGGCCAGCGACATCGTCGACCTCGCAACCACCGGCATGGACAGGCGCGATGCGGAGGACGTGCTCGAGCGGTTCGAGGCAAAGGCCGGCCGGGGCGAGGGTCTCGATATCGAGGTATGCCAGCGCAGTGGCGCAACGGGTCGCTGGCTGCGGATGATCTGTGAGCCGGTCGGCGACGATATCGCGGCGACCTTCATCGACGTGACCGACGGCAAGACCCGCGAGAAGCAGATGGAATCCATTGCGTGGTCGGATCCGCTGACCGGCGTACTGAATCGCCGCGGCTTCGAGCGGCACGCGTCACGGCGACTAGCCGAGAGTAATGACGACGCCACCGGCGCTTTGCTGTTCATCGACCTGAACGACTTCAAGCAGATCAACGACCACTGTGGTCACGAGGTCGGCGACCAACTGCTGACCATCGCGGCGCAGCGGCTCAAAAAGAGTCTCCGGTCCTGCGACATCATCGGCCGGCCCGGCGGCGACGAATTCGTGGCCCTGGTTCCCGACGTCACCGCCGACATCGCGGACCGCCTCGCCAAGCGGCTCACCAACGCCCTCGAGGAGCCGTACATGATCGGCGAGGAGCAGCTGCGCTGCTCGGCGAGCATCGGTCTGGCGCTTTACCCGGACAATGCCAATACGCTGACCGGCCTTCTCCGCGAGGCCGACCAGGCCATGTACCGCGCCAAGCAGCGCAGCCGCGACGAGCCCGACGTCGGCGCTGACGACCTGCTCGAAAAGGCAATCTGACAGCCTGTAATAACTGCGGGCACCGCCCGGTCTCGTTAACGTACCTGACCGGAGTTCCAACCCAATGACACGCTCGAGAATCCGCTTCGCGGACCCCCGTTCACTCGTCCTGGCGACAATTGCCACAATGATGACGCTGGCGCTTCTGTGCAGCCAGTCGATTCGCTACGGGCACGCCGACGCGCCCATCGCCGCCACGGCCGACGGCGTACAGCCGGTTGCGGTTGGCGAGACCGCGCCGCGCTTCGTCGTGCAGACGGTCGAGGGCGACAACGTCGACTTCGACCCGCGCAAGCTCGAGCGGCCGGCGATCCTGATCACGTTCCGCGGCGGCTGGTGCCCGTACTGCAACGTGCACCTGTCCGAACTGCGTCACGTCCTGCCGGAAATCGGCGACATGGACATCGATGTGCTGTTCCTGAGCGGCGACCGGCCGGACCAGCTTTACTCGAGTCTGCGCATGGACACCAAGGAGGACATCGAGGGTCTCGACTACACGATCCTGTCGGATGCCAACGCCAATGCTGCCATCGCTCTCGGGATTGCGTTCAATTCCGACGCAACGCTGAAGCGGCGCAAGGAGCGCGGCCACGACGTCGAAGGATCGTCGATGGCCAAGCGCGGCGTGCTCCCGGTCCCCGCGGTGTTCGCGATCGACGCCAATGGCATCGTGACCTACGCGCACGTCGTACCCGACTACAAGGTCCGCCTGCCGGCAGACGAGCTGCTCGACGTCGCGAAGTCGCTGGCCGGATCCTGAGGTCCTCGCCCGGTCCGCGGCGTAGAGCAGGGCCCGGCCAGATGGTACGCTCTCGCTCCCGATAACAATAAGGGCGAGAGCGACCAGCATGGTTACGGTAGAAGTCCACTTCAGCGCGGCGGGGTCCGAACTTGGACTCGATTAGGCGGGAAAGTACAGCCGCGAAGCTGCTGCGCGGCATTTTCAAGGTAGAACCGAACGAGCTGAAAGCGACAGTACTGTCGTTTCTCTTCGTGTTCCTGCTAATGACGGCCTACTTTATCCTGCGGCCGGTAAGGGACTCACTT
>JASJBG010000078.1 GCA_030066625.1 Woeseiaceae bacterium | reverse complement strand
TACTTCGGTACTGACCGTCAGTATCCCGATGTGCCACATCACATGATGTTGCTCGGCGAGCGTTACCGCGAACTGCTCGACGACATCTTCACCAACAAGAAGCTCGCGGATGACTTCAGCCTGTACCTGCACAGACCGACGGCAACCGACACGTCGTTGGCGCCGGAAGGCTGCGACGCGTTCTATGTCCTGTCGCCCGTGCCTCATCTCGACAGCGGCGACGACTGGACCGTCATGGCGGAGCAATACCGTGCCGCCATTTCCAAGGCGCTCAGCGATACGGTGCTGCCGGACCTCGAGTCGCACCTGGCGACGTCGCACATGCTGACGCCGCTCGACTTTCGCGACCGCCTGTTTTCCGTCAAGGGCGCCGCTTTCGGGCTGGAGCCGGTACTGACCCAGACGGCATGGTTCCGGCCGCACAACAAGAGCGAGGAAGTCGACGGCCTGTTCCTCGTCGGCGCAGGCACGCATCCCGGCGCCGGACTACCCGGCGTGTTGTCCTCGGCCAAGGTCCTGGACGAAGTCGTGCCGGAACCTGGCTAGAGCTTCAGGTCGTCGGCGAGCGAGCGCGCCGCAAGCCGCCCCGAAATTGCCGTCATGGGTACGCCCGGTCCCGGGTGCACCGTGCCGCCGGCCAGGTACAGGCCGCGGACTCGCGAACGCGATCCGTGCCGCTTGAAGGAGCCCGACCAGCCGTGCGTGGGCCAGCCGTAGATGGCACCGCCGCTGCCTGGGAACCGATCTGCGTAGTCGCCCGGCGTTGAGACCACCGGTGTGCCCGTGTCGCTTAGCTCGACGCCGTGTCGCTCCAGCAGCGCGAACACGCGGCTCGTGTTTTCCTCAACCTCTTCCGTTGCGATCGGTCGCGGTGGCGCATTAATGAGCAGCAGGAGCCTCTCACTGTCCCCGTCCGCGGACGCCCGCCCGTGGCCCCGATCCTGCGCGCAGACATAGACGGTCGGCTCGTCAGTGATGCGACCGTCGTCAAATATGCTGGAAAACTCACGGGCGTAGTCGCCGCCGAAGAACACGGTGTGGTGATCGAGCGGAAAGCCCCGCACCCTGGCACGCATTGACCAGGTGATTGCGGACAGCGACCGCGGCTCGTCTCGTCGTGGCTGGACTGCGGTGGTGACGCCTTCACCGAGCAGGCCGCTGCCCAATGCCGCGACGTCGCCGTTGAAGACGACGGCGTCCGCCTCAATGGTTGTGCCGTCAGCAAGCGCCACGCCGGTCACACGGTTATTTGTCGTCGTGATCGCCGCGACCGATTCGCCGTAGCGAAAGACAGCGCCTTTTTCTTTCGCCAGCGCCGCCATGTTCTCGGCGAGCCGCTGCATGCCGCCATCGACCAGCCAGACACCGGCGCGCTCCGCGTGCGCGATCAGCATCAGGGTGGCGGGTGCCGAAAAAGGTGACGACCCGCAGTACGTCGCGTAGCGGCCGAACAGCTGCCGCAGGCGCGGGTCCGAGAATATCCGCCCCAACTCCGCCCACATCGACGTGAACGGCTTGGTCGCGGCGAGGCGCGGTACGCCGGCAAGCCCGAGCGACAGCGTCAGGCCGACCGGACCGGGCCGCTCCCTGCGCATGAACGAGTGATCGAGCGTCGCGAACATCGACTCCGCGCTGGCCGCGAAGCGTCTGTACGCATCGCCTTCCTGCCGTCCCGCCAACTCGCTGACGGCCTCGGCAGAGCGCTCGACATCGGCGTACAGGTCGAGTTGGCTGCCATCGAGCCAGGAGTGCCTCGCAAGACGGTCGGCCCTTGACAGCGGTACGCGCTCGGAGAATTCGGTACCGGCCGCCTTGAACAGTTCGTCGAATACCCAGCGCATGGTGAATACGGTCGGACCCGAGTCGACGGAGACGCCGCCGACATCGATCTCGCGCATCTTGCCACCGGCAACTGGCTGGCGTTCGACAACGCTCACCGATGCGCCCCGCGACGCCAGGTCGATGGCTGCAGACAGGCCTCCGATGCCGGCACCGATGATGACGACCCGCGGCGGGCTCATGCGTCTCCCCCGCTGAGGCGGACACGACAGCGAATCTCGCGCGCGGGGCGCGTGGTCAGCCGCGAAACCGGCCGGACAGTCTCGGGGGCCTCGATTTCGAAATCGTAGCGCCGCACGAGCCTGGCGATGATCAGACTGGCCTCTATCGTTGCGAACGCCGCACCGACGCAGACGCGCGGGCCGAGACCGAACGCCATCAGCGCGCCGTCATCCTCGTCGCTGCGCTCCTTGTCGAAACGGTCCGGGTCGAAACAATCCGGGTTTTGCCAGTAGGCGGCGTTGCGGTGCGACGTCCACGGCGACACCATGATCATGGCCCCCTTCTTGACCTCGTAATCCCCGATACGTGTCGCCTCGGCAGCAACGCGCGGAATGAACGTAATGGGCGGATACAGCCTGAGTGCCTCGCGAAACACGTTACGCACGAAGCCGAGCTGTTTGACCGTCGCAAAGTCGATTGGTCCATCGCCCACAGCTGCGCGCACCTCGTCGCGGACTCGCGCCGCCACGCCGGGGTTAACCGAGAGGATGTAGAACGCCCACGTCAACACACTCGCCGTCGTCTCGTGGCCGGCGAGAAAGAAAACCCCCACCTGATCGATCAATTCCTCGCGAGTGAAGCCCTCCCCGGTGACGGCATCGCGCGCTGCGATGACCGCGGAAACGATGTCGTCTTTCCCGTTCGCCGTGTCGCCGAGCCGCGGATCGACGAGGTCACCGATGTGGCGGCGTATTCGCTCACAGGCGGCGAGCACGTTCCGAGGCTGCCGAACGTCCGCCCACGGCCGGCCGAATATCAGCTGCCGCAGGTTGACGCTCGCGACGCTGCGTTCGAACTCGGCAAAGGAATCGAAGACATCACGCGCCGTCTGCGAGCGCAGCGTCGATGAGAAAATCGTCCGGCAAATAACGTCGGCGGTCAGCTCCGTCATGGTTCGGTCCAGCGATACTGCCTCGCCGCGCGCGGACCGTTCGTCCAGCTTGCTTTCGTAATCATCGACGGCTTCCGACATCGACAGGAAGGCCTTGTTGATGCGCATATGCGAAAAGGCCGGGTCGATCATTGCGCGCTGCCGCCGCCAGCGCTCACCGCTGGAGACGAATATCGAATCGCCCACCAGCGGCTCCAGCGCGCCGACCATCAGGTCGTTCTTCGGAAAGATGTCGAGCGGATCCGTCAGGATGTCGCGGGCGATGTCCGGATCGTTGATGAGCAGAATCGACCGCCGGGAATAGCCGAGGTAAGTATAGGGTCGGGTGTACGCCGCAACCGGTACGAGACTGAGCAGGTCGCCGTCACCCTGGCTGATCACCCGTATCAGGGACCGAATCGGCGTCAGCGGTCGTGGCGCGGGCGGTCGGTACAATTCGCTCATGCAGAACTTGGAGTTATAAACGCCTATTATAAGCGCCTGATTGACGCCGGTGCGGCGATTGCGAACATCGACAACCAAAACCGTTCTGCTGACGCTCGGTCGGCTGCCCGTCGCGCTCGACCTCGCGCACGGCTTCCACAATGCCGGCTGGCGGGTCATCGTCGCCGATCCTCTTGGCATGCATCTCGCCCGCATGTCGAAGGCCGTGCACCGCTGCGTGCGAGTGACTGCACCGGCAACCAGCCCGGACGCTTTTGCGAGCGAGCTTCTCGCCGTGATCGACAGGTTCGCGATAAGGCTGGTTGTGCCGGTTTCCGAGGAATCGCCGTACGTCGCCGCCCTGCACGATCACCTGCCTGACGGCGTCGAACTGTTCGCGCCACCCCTCAAGAACCTGCTGGCGCTGCACGACAAGCTGCGCTTCTCCGAAACAGCGCGCGAATTCGGCCTGCCGGCGCCGCGCAGCACCGCGGGCGACGATCCCGAGCGAGGCAGCATCACGGAGGCCGGTGCCTATGTCGTCAAACCGCGCCATTCCTGTTCGGGGCGACATGTCGAGTACTACCGGGCGGGGACAGACTGCGAAGCCGGCGCCAACGCCGTCGTCCAGGAGCGACTCGACGGCGAACACGTATCGAGCTTCACGATCGCACGCGACGGCAGGAGCCTCGCGACCTCGGTGTATCGGGGAACCGTGATGTCAGGGAGCGTCGCGGTGTGCTTCGAGCGCCTCGACGATGCCGAAACGGTGGAGCGCTGGGTCGATGATTTCATCGCGAGGCTCGGCTACACCGGCTTTATCGCGTTCGATTTCATCGTCGACGAAGAGGGCGTCGCCCGCGCGATCGAATGCAACCCGCGGGCAACCAGCGGCATACACTATATAAAGAGTGACTCGCTGCCCGCGCTCATAGCCGGCCGGCGCGTCGATGAGCCGCTGCGCGAGGAGACGGCACTTACGGAGTCCTGGTCCTGTTACACGGCAGCGCTCGGCCAGTTGGCGAGGCCGCGTCATTTCCTTGCCGCCATGGCGAAACTGCGCGCGGCGCACGACGTAAGCTGGCGGCACGAGGACCCGTGGCCGTTCCTGCTAATGATGATCAACACCTGGCCGATCCTGTGGCGGGCGATGCGGCGGGGCCTGTCGCCGCCTGCCGCTGCGATGCTGGATATCGAATGGCGTGCGGAGCCGGGCGAATGCTGACGCTGCCGACAGAGTCCGTGCTTCTGAGCGACGAGGATCGCGGCCTGCGGTTGGTCGCACGTGCGGAGGCCGGCGAGCAATTCCGCCGTCACCTCGCTGATGTCCGTTTCGGCACGACCGGCGTCCGCTACCGGCGCCTCAACATCGAGGAGCAGCTGGAGCGGCTGTCCGACGCAGTGTTCCTGGAACTCATGCAGGACGATCGCCTGCTCGGTACTTATGTTCTCGCGCAGCGAACCGTGCACACGCCTGCCGGCCCGGCGGCGGGCATCTACCGGGGACTCCTGACTATGGCGGAGGAGGCCCAGGGCCAGGGTCTTGGCCGGCTGCTGGCGGCTGCGGCTCTCGACATGCTTGCCGAACGTTCGGCGCGCCAGGACGTCGCGACACTCTCGTGGGGCTGCATCGACGCTGAGAACCAGCGGTCGCTCCGTCTCCTCGAATCGCTGGGTGCCAGGCCGGCTGGCGAACTCGAATCGCTGCTGGTCTATCGCCAATGGCCCCGGCGGCGGGCCGGGGTCGACGAGCTCGGCGAAGCCGAGCGGTCCATTGTTGAATCCGCGCTCGCCGAGACCTACGCCGACTGCGCGCTGCGACCGGGCTTCGAGACTAACGCCCCCTACTACGCGCTGACCGACGAACGCGGCATCGTCGCCGGAGCACGCGCGGCTCTCACACGCGTCGACATGCGCAGCGGCTCGATCCTCGAACGTGGCTACGGCGCGATGCTCCAGCTGGCCCCTGCGGCGCGGCGCCGCTACGACCCGGGCAACTTTACCTACCTGAGGCTCAGCGACATCGTCATACGCGAGGGCCATGAACGCGCATGGCGGGAGCTGCTGCCGACGCTGCTCGCGCGGCATGATGCGCACATGGCCATGTTCCTGCTCGACCCGCGCTCGCGTGCGCGCCAGCTGCTCGAGGAAGGTGGCCTGTTCGGCCGCTTCTCGGCGGCCACCCGGCAGCGGGTCATCGTGATGACCCAGGCCTTCAATGCGCCGGCAGCGCTTGACGAGTCACTGCCGCTGGCGGTCGGCCCACTGGATATCTGACGGACCTGCGGTAACCTGTCGGCATGATCTTCATCAATCGACCGGTCCATCCATGTCAACCGTAACGCTGCCGCCGGCTGTCGACGCCGATCGCCACGAGATAAATGGCGACGCCGGCCGCATGAGTTACTACGTGAGCGGCGACGGCCCGCCGATGCTGCTCGTCCACAGCATCAACGCAGCCGGCTCGGTGTTCGAGGTTCGCCCCGTCTTTGAAGCCTGCCGCGAACGCTACCGCGTCTACGCGCCTGACTTGCCCGGCTTCGGCCATTCGGACCGCTCGCGAAGGCCGTACACGGTTGGCCTTTACGTCGACGCCATCAACGACATGCTCGATCTCATTGAGCGCGACTGTGGGAGCGTGGCTGTCGACGCACTTGCGCTGTCGCTAGCCTCGGAATTCCTGGCGCGCGCAGCGCGCGACCGGCCGATGCGTTTTCGATCGCTGACGCTGGTCTCGGCGACCGGCTTCAGGCGCGGTTCCGCCGCACTGACCGAAGCCGAAGGCAGTACGCGCGAGATGCGTCGGCTCGCGGCGGTGCTCGAATTCCCCCTTTGGCGCAGCGGCCTCTACCGTCTGCTCACCCGCCCCGGGACGATTCGCTACTTTCTGCGCCGCACATTCGGTTCCGCCGACATCGACACCGAGCTTGCCGCCTACGACGACCTGACGACGCATCAACCGGGCGCCGAGAATGCGCCCTTCGCCTTCCTGTCCGGCCGCCTGTTCAGCAAGGACATTCGCAACGTCTACGAGGCTCTCGATATGCGCGTCTGGCTCGCCCACGGCACACGCGGCGACTTCAGCGACTTCAGCGAAGCGGCCTGGACGCAGCAGCGAGGCAACTGGCGGGTGACGCCCTTCGAGACGGGTGCGCTGCCCTACTTCGAACAACCAGCGCTGTTTCTGGACCGCTTCGCGGAGTTTCTCGAAGCAGCGCCGTCACTGTCACAGGCAGAGTGACGTGACCAGGAACTTCGACGCGCCGCCACCCGCGCGCGAGCTCTGCACCGACTGCGGCGTTTCCCGGACCGATGACCCGGCGCGCTGCGGTCGCGCCTGCCAGTTCATCAAACCCGACTACCCGTCGCTGGAACGCGAGGTGCACGGCCGCGATCGCGATCCGTCGCGAGCCGACGAACTGCACTTCGGTCCACACCGGCGGATGCTGCGTGCCGCACTCGCGGAACCGCGGGAGCACGCACAGTGGACCGGCATTACTACCCGCCTCGGCGAACGCCTGCTCGAAGAATCCATGGTCGACGCCGTGCTGACGGTGCGCCCGCATCCGGATGATCGCTGGCGGCCGGAGCCCGTGCTCGTCACCCGGGCCGGGGACATGGCGCAGTGCCGCGGCATGCGCATGGGCTATGCGCCATTGCTCGCACTGCTGGAACCGGCGATCGCCAAAGGCTACAAGCGCCTCGCGATTATCGGCATTCCGTGCCAGGTCTATGCGCTGCGAGCGCTCGAACGTGAACTCGGTATCGAAAAGCTGTACGTCATCGGCACGCCGTGTTCGGATAACACGACGACCGAGCGCTTTCACGAGTTTCTTGCGCTGCTCTCCGATCGCCCGGAAACGATCGAGTACCTCGAGTTTCGCGCCGACTACCATGTCGAACTGCGATTCAGCGACGGGCGGGTCGAAGAGATCCCGTTCCTTAAACTGCCTATATCGAAGCTGCCCGCCGATTTTTTCCCGCTGACCTGCCGGACCTGCGTCGACTACACAAACGTTCTGGCTGACGTCACGGTCGGCTACATGGGTGGTGAGGGGGAACAGTGGCTCATCGTCCGCAACGAACGCGGCGAGGCCTTGATCGACCTGCTGGATGCCGAACTGCGCGTGTCGTCACCCGGCAGCGCCGGTCGGCGCTCTGGTTCTGTTCGAGGCTTCCTGAAAAACGTCGAGCGGGCTGCGGGCGGCCTGCCGCTACGCAGCATGCCCGACTGGCTGCGGCGGCTCATGGGCTGGCTCATGCCGCGCATCGGACCGCGCGGCCTCGAATTCGCGCGCGCACGCGTCGAGATGAAAGCCATCGAGTCGGTGCTACATCTTCGCCACGAGCAGCCGCGACGCCTGAAGAGCATGCTGCCCGCACATGTCTGGCGGCTGGTCCAGCGTTACGGCCTCGAGCCGAACACAGACGAGAAACAGAAAATCCCGGCTCACAGCGGGGAGCCGTGAGCCGGGCAGGGCCAGGGGAAGCTATTGGGTCGAAGCAGCTACTCTGCCAGCGAGGGATAGGCAGATATGGCGTCAGCTCCCCCAAGCGGTTTTTTCTGTCCCTGGTGACAGGTTGCGCAATAAGCCTTGGGCGCGTCACCCTCATGCGGCCCTAGACGGTAGTCCGGGTACTCACCCTCGAGCGGTATCAAGTACTCGGCGTTCAGCCCGCGCACCATGTTCAGGCCATAGTGGGCCGTGATGCGGTACGGCGAACTGTTTTCCCAGTCCTGGAATGAGCCCGTGTAGTGGCAATAGGTGCAGTTGACACCGAGTGACTGCGACCAGTTGACCATCAGCGCGTAGGTCTTCTCGGCATTCTTCGTTCCGGGCGACGGTTCGTCCACACCAGGCTGAAGTGACGCCAGTCTCACCGTCGGCGCATCGGTCGACGTCAGGTAGTGCGTGAACACGTCCTGCGGCATCGACGTCAGGCCGATGTCCTCACCCGGCTGGTTCTGGCCGTTCAGCCAGCCCATGAAGTGGCGATTGCCATCTCCGGAGTCGCCCTGCGAGAACCAGATGTACTCGGGCACATTCTTGCCGCGGTGGCAGGTGTAGCAGTTGACGCCGTTCGCGCCGACATGATCCTGCCATTCCGAGTTGATGTGCTGGTTCATCTGGATCATCCGCCGTGACACGACCTTCGTATAGATGTCATCACTCGCGAGATTGGCCGGGTTGTGGCAGTAGTTGCAGCCCTCTTCCGGCGACACCCAAGCCGTTATCGAGGTCATCAGGCGCGTGAACTCGGCAACCGAGAGATCGCCGAGCACCTGCACGTTCTGGTAGACCTCACCGGCCTTCGGGCCGCTGGACGATGCCGGCGGCAGCGCCGCCGGATAGCCCGTTTCGCCCATCTCGGCGCGCGGGTTCTGGATATCCGCCATATTCATGCCGCGAAAGCCGACCTGGGTCGACTCTACCGGCGGCCGTTCGCAGGCGGTAAGCAGCGTGAGCGCGGCGAGCAGAACAACCGGTATGCGATGGATACTCTTCATACTCTCGCTCCTCAAGGCGTTGCGGCCGGATCAGCCATGGCGGGATACACCTCGGGGTACGGCGGCACGAGTCCGTGCTCGAGACCCCAGAGGTACCAGTTGTCGACGACCGTACCGGTCAGCAGGATGCCGATGCCGCCCGTCAGCGTCGTCAGCACCGCGAACCACCAGGCCCAGCGGTGAATCGACTCGAACGTCGCGTTGAAACCCATCGTCCAGCGCCAGAAGATCGCGCCTCGTTCGGCGGCCGTACCGCGGTCCACGATCTGCTCGATCTCGCGGTGGGCACCGTAGTTACCCGAGGCGATGATCGTTGCACCGTGCATCGCGAATAGCAGCACCGAGCCATACAGGAACGTAATCGACAGCATATGGAACGGGTTGTACATCAGGTTGCCGTAGCGCAACGAGAATGCCGTCGTCCAGTCGAGGTGCGGGAAGATGCCGTACGGAACGGCCTCACTCCAGCTGCCCATCAGCAGCGGCCGGAACAGGCCCAGCACGAGGAACAGCCAGATCGCCGAGGCAAACGCCCAGGCGACGTGCGTGCCCATGCCCAGCGCGACCGCGCGGCGGTACATACGCACCCACCACAGCAGCACCGAGATCAACAGGAACAGACCCGTCAGGATGAACCAGCCACCCTCGTTGAGCGGCGGAATCCGCAGGCCCCATTCGGGTGACGGCGGTTCGAGTGCGAGCCACGGCAGCAGTCGTATGAACTGCACCGGGTCCCAACCCACCGAGGCCCACATGTTGAAGCCGATGATTTCGAAGGCCGCGATGCCGAACAACAGCGACAAGAGACCGGTCGTACCGAGGTAGCCGGGGCCGACCTGGGCTTCGCCGAACAGGCCGAACAAGCGCGAGAACTTTGCTTTGCCGCGCTCCCAGATCGTGCCGTCGGGCAGCGGTACGCCCATGTCGGGCTCGCCGTGGACCTGCACGCGGTTAAAGATATTTTGATACGTAGCCATGACTACGACCCCCTAGCTCCAGATGGGCAGCGAAAGCCACCAGTCGTACCACTCGGGCCAACCCCGGGTCCAAAACGGTCCGCTGATGATGATGCAGACCGCGCTCCAGAAACCTGCGTTGAGCGCGAGGAACAGCCCCAGCCGGTGAATACCGAGCGAACCGATCGAATACATGATTGTGTCGCGGAAGAAGCTGTTCTCGTGATACGCCGTTTTCACGGTGTCGCCTTTCTGGTGCGGATTGACTGCCGACAGGATGGCGCCGCCGTGCAGACCCAGCGCGAGCACGGTCGTGAAGAAGAACGTCACGGCGATGATGTGCGCGGGATTGTAGTGGAAGTGCAGGTACTGGTAGCCCGTGTTCGACACCCAATCGAGGTGACTCATGATGCCGTACGGGAAGCCGTGCCCCCACGCCCCCATCAGTACGGGTCGGATCACGACCAGGCTGACGTAGGCGAGAATGGCGAAACCGAACGCAATCGGAACGTGATAGTTCATACCGAGCTTGCGGCTGATTTCCGCCTGCCGGAGCGCCCATGACACGAACGCGCCGATCGCGCAGATCGTGATCAGCTGCCAGAGTCCGCCTTCATCGATTGGTGCGAAACCGAGTCCGTAACTCAGGTCCGGCGGAGCAATATTGATCTGCCAGATGTTCCAGGTCGGTCCTGTCGCGATCCCGTAAAAAATGAACACGGTCCCCAACAGCGCAAAAAATGCGCTGGTGATTCCGAAGAAACCGACGTAGAACGGCCCGACCCAGAAGTCGAACAGGTCGCCACCGATCAGGGTTCCACCGCGTACCCGATATTTTTCTTCAAAGCTCAGCATGGACATAGCGATAACCTCTATATGCCGAATGCTTGCTTCGCCGGCCCGTCAGATTATGGACGGCGTCCCGTCCGCAACCTGCCGGACCGACGAAGCGAGCGAGCGATTCAATTATTGCCTTCCGGCAACCATGACCTCTTCGTCTTTGGCCTCTTGAACCGCTGCAGTGCCCTCCCAGGGCTCACCAGACAGCCAGCTGCCGTAACGCGGCGTGCTGAGCTGCACGAAGTGATTGACCAACACCATGAAAAATGCGAACGCGAGAACCGCGATCAGTCCACGGCGTGGGTCGACCATTAGCCAAATTCTCCACATGATTTGGTACTCCTATACAAAAAGTGAATCGACGGGCCTAGAACCACGGACGCCACATCCAGATAAGGATGTGAGCGACGAGGGTCAGTGCGATAAAGCCCAGCGTTCCCTGCATGAAGTACTTGTGGAACTCTTTGGCCTCCCTTGATGTAAGACCTGTTCCAGATCTTGATTCTTCAGACATAGTTTTACTCCTCAACACAAGTCGACATGGTTGTGGTTACCGCGAACCCCCTCGCGGCCAGGGTTTTCGCACGCGCGGCCGAGGCCGAACGCGCAAAAAGGGTTAAACGGAAAACACAGTGCCGACGACCGTCTCCGACATTGCGCTCGCTTCGCGAATCGCCGAGCGACCGCTGTCCGATTTCGCCGGCCACGGTCGCCAGCGCCACCCGGACAGCCGAGCAACGATCGCGACGGGCAGCAATACCGAAAAGCAGATCAGCCACATCAAACGGCATGACCAGATTTCGTCTTTACGAAGTCCGTGCGTCAGTCTGTTTTTGCTGTTCACAGTGTCTTCCTCCAATAACAATCAGGCAGCCACCCGGCCCGCCTGTTGTGATGCGACGTGTCGAACGCAATCGACCGTGACTTCGTCGAAGTCCTGGTCGCGCGCGTGTGCCTCGACCGCGTCGCGTATTCGTTTGGCCACAGAAATCCGGATGAGCACCGGCTGTGCGGCGACGATCTTCTCGAGCGCCGCCTGTGCCTCGTCGCTCCAGGCAAGCTCGCGATGCAATCGCGACGGCGTACTGTCCGCCTGGTCCAGCTGGCTGCCGAGCGGCAGGATGTTGAACAACGCATCGAACAAGGCGTTGCAGACCTCCTGCACGACGTAGGTCGCCCCGCTGTAGCCCATGAACGGCGTACCCGTGTGTCTGCGGATGATCGAACCCGGGAACGAAGCCGGGATATAGATGCCGCCCGCGCCGGATTCCGCCAGGTACATACGCTCGTTGTAACTGCCGAATACGACCAGTGGCTTGTGCTCCTCGAGCGCTTCCCGCACCGCCTCGTTGTCCGGCTTGACGCCGGCCTTGCGCTGGAACTTGACGGCGCAGGGCATGCCGAGATCGTTCTCGAGGAAATGCGCGAGCCCGCGCGTATAGGTCTCGCTCGCAACGATCGCGATGCTCGCGGTACCAAAGAAGTCCTGGGTCACCGAGCGCCACAGGTCCCACAGCGGTTTGATCGTCGTGTGCTTTTCGCGCTCGATGAACGGCTCCGGGTCGAGCCCGAGAATGTCGCCGAGCTCTCGCAGGAACTTCGTCGTCGAGTGCAGTCCGATTGGCGCCTGCAGATACGGTCGCTCGAGCGCCTCGCAAAGCGTGCGGCCGAATTCCCGGTACATACACACGTTTGCATCTGCGTTCGCGAGTTTCGGCACGTCTTTCAGGTCCGAGCCGAGCGGGAACGTCAGGTTCACCTCGGCACCGATTCCCTCGACCAGCCGGCGAATCTCGGCCAGGTCCGATGGCATGTTGAAGCTGCCGTAGCTCGGTCCGATGATGTTGACGCGCGGTTTCTCGCCGTCTTTGCGTTTGCGCGGCGGCACCTTGCCCTTCTTCGGGCCGTACTCGGTCCACAGCCAGTACATGGCGCGATCGGCGCTTTGCCACTGGTCCTCGTCGATCGTCCGCGGCAGGAAGCGCTTGATCCGGGTGCCCTCGGGCGTGACGCCGCCGCCGATCATCTCGGCGATGGAGCCGGTGACGACGACGCTGGGCATTGAAGGATCGAGAGTGCCGTGGGCACGCTTCATCGCTTCCTCGGTGCCGTGCTGGCCGAGCTCTTCCTCGGACAGGCCGGTCACGACGATCGGCAGTTCATGCGGTGGCAGCGCATCCGTGTAGTGCAGCACCGACGTCACGGGCAGGTTCTCGCAGCCGACCGGGCCATCGATGATGACCTGCAGGCCCTTGACCGCGGCGAACACGTAAACGCTGCCCCAGTATCCGCCAGCCCTGTCATGATCGATAACCAGCATCAGGTTCCAGCCTCCGCGTTACGTGATGCCGCCGGCGGCAGGTCCTGCCAGATGCCGCTCGTGTCGTCGTGGCCGACGTCGTCGAAGAACTC
Organism: Woeseiaceae bacterium; assembly: GCA_030066625.1. Lineage (GTDB taxonomy): Bacteria > Pseudomonadota > Gammaproteobacteria > Steroidobacterales > Woeseiaceae > UBA1847. Next base: position 2,112 of record JASJBG010000078.1, on the reverse strand, counting down.
GCGCATCGTGTCGAAGCGCGACTGCTGCGCCATCGCCGCGTTGACGACCTGCGCCAGCGATCCCGGGCCCGGCAGCCCCATGAGCGGGCGTGCCGAAATCAGGTTGGTGAAATACAGCGCGGGTATGGCCGATTCCTTGGCCTTCTGCACGACGGGCGTCGTACCGATCGCGAGATCGGGCTCGAAGGCCTCCATCGCAGCGAGGTCTTCCTCGAGCGAGGCTCGGAAGTTCACGGTCACACCCTTCGACTCCAGCCACTCCCTGTCCGGGTCCGACCACTCGGTCTTCGGGCAGGCCGAGCCGACGTAGCGAACGTCGGCGCCGCTCTCGACGAGCATGCGTGCAACGAGCAGCTCGGAGCCTTCGTAGCCGGACAGCGTGATGCGGCCCTTGATCGGCGCCTGCGCGACGGCCGCGGCGATCGCCGGAATGAAGCGATTCTTCGCCTGGTCGACCTTCGCCTTGCTGATGCCATAGGCATCGCCGATGGCGTTGAGCCAGCCGGCGGTGCCGTGCTGACCAACCGGTGCCGAGCCGACAATGCTGCGGCCCGCGCGTTTGAACTCGCGAACCGACGCCGTGTAGAACGGATGAATTGCGGCGACTACGTCGCTTGCGAGCGCCGCATAGAGCTCGCGCCATTCGCGGGTCGGCACGACCGGTCCGGGCGCCAGGCCGAGCGGCTCGAGCAGCTGCGCGATACTCACCGGATCAGCCGGGAACATCTCACCAAGCAGCGTCACCGTAGGCCGGTCTTCGCGCCGGTCCGGCGCCGCCACGGGCCCTGCCTCCGCTTCCTCGCGCGCATACGCGAGCATGGCGCCGGCCAGGATGTCTTTCGCTTCTGCATGCGTCGGCACGCCGAAGCCGGGCACGTCGATGCCGATGATGCGAACACCGTCGATCGTCTTCGGCAGCATCTGCAGCGGCACCCCGGAGGCGGTCGGCACACACAGGTTGGTCACGACAATCGCGTCGTAGCGTTCCGGATCCGCCATCTCGTGAACGGCGTCGCGGATGTCCTCGTAGAGTTTGCCCGTGACCAGGGTTTCGGAATTGAATGGCACATAGCCGACGCTGCGTCGCGCGCCGTAGAAATGCGACGTGAAGGTAAGGCCGTAAACACAGCACGCGGATCCGGACAGGATCGTAGCCGTCCGCTTCATGCGCAGCCCTACCCGCAGGCTGCCGAATGCCGGGCACATGCTCTGCGGCTGGTCGTGCGGACCAGTCGGATAGTCCTTCGCGTACTGTTCCAGCACGGCACTTTTGCCCGCTTTCGCGGCGGCGGCCTTCATCTCGTCGGTCGCGTGGCAGCCGCCGGCCGATTCAGGCGCAGCCGTGCCCGAGGTCGGTACCTCGGCTACCGACTCGTAGACCACTTCTGTGCTGGTCGCTTGTTTGTCTTCCCCGTCTGCCATTCTCTTCTTGTTGTCTCAGGCGTCGTCGAGTGTTCAGGCTTCGTCGTACACCACCTCGAGCGACGGCCGTTTTATAAATTCCTTTCCGCACATGTCTTCGGGCGTTGCCGGCACCAGTTGAGCGCCACTGCCGTCGTCATCCCCGTCGAACAGGCCGAGCAGACCGTCCTGTTCGAGAGGCGTCGGCAGCAGAGGCGGCGCCTCAGCCACCCCGGTTGCGAGTTGTTCGAACAAGGGCGCCCATTGGCCGTCGGGCCGGCCGACGATCTCGTAGTTGGCGCTCTTGCGGCGGATGTCATCGTCGGCGGGGATCGCCGACAGAACCGGAATGCCGACGGACTCCGCGAAGCGCTGTGCTTCGCCCGTGCCGTCGTCCTTGTTGATCACCATGCCCGCCACGCCGACGTTGCCGCCAAGCTTGCGGAAGTACTGCACGGCCGAGCACACGTTGTTCGCGACGTACAGCGACTGCAGATCGTTCGAACCGACGACGATGACCTTCTGGCACATGTCGCGGGCAATCGGCAGGCCGAAGCCGCCGCAGACAACGTCGCCGAGGAAGTCGAGCAGCACGTAGTCGAAGTCCCAGTCGTGGAAGCCAAGCTTTTCGAGGAGTTCGAAGCCGTGAATGATTCCACGACCGCCGCAGCCGCGGCCGACTTCCGGTCCGCCGAGCTCCATGGCGAATAC
>JASJBG010000081.1 GCA_030066625.1 Woeseiaceae bacterium | reverse complement strand
GAACTGTCGTCGGTCATCATCGGCGGCAACCGCGACTCACGAGTCATGACCGGCTGGCGCAAGGACCTGGTCGGCGACCAGCTCGCCAGCCTGCTTTAGCGTCTCAGGCGACGGCGCCGACCAGCCGCTCGTTGACCTCGTCGATGCTGCCTTGTGCATCGACGGTCGTCAGGCGACCCCGCTTGCGATAGAACTCCACGACCGGCTCCGTCTGCTCACGATAAACGTTGAGCCGGTTGCTGATCGTCTCCTCGTTGTCGTCCTCGCGCTGCACGAGTTCGCCGCCGGCCTCGACGACCGCATCGAGTTCTGCCTGCGGTGAGAAATAGACGTTCAGGAGCTTGCCCGTCTTCGAGCAGGTGCGGCGCCCGGTCAGGCGCTTCATCAGGATGTCGAAATCGACATCCATGAGAATCGCGGCGTCGAGGGGCACGCCGAGCTGGTCGAGCAGCTCTTCGAGATCGGCGGCCTGCTGGCGGGTTCGCGGAAAGCCGTCGAGGATGAAGCCGTCGGCGGCATCGGGCGCCGCGAGCCGCTCGGCAATAATGCCCAGCATGATTTCGTCCGACACGAGCTGGCCGGCCTCCATGATCGCCTGGGCTTTTTGACCGAAGCGCGTTCCCTGGGCGACGGCCGCCCTCAGCATATCCCCCGTTGAGATATGCGGAATGTTGCGTGCTGCGGCCAGGATCTTGGCCTGTGTGCCCTTTCCGGAGCCCGGTGCGCCCAGCAGTACGATTCGCATCGATAGAGTCTCTAGTTTGCAGATTATAAGTAGCCTCGCCCGGATGTGCGAAGCCGCGGCGAAGTACGCTACCCACAATGCTGCCGCACGTCAATCGCGCCGCCGCGCTCGTGAAGCGGTAACCGGATTCCGCTATGCTGCGATCCTTTCGAACGATCGAGGGGACCGCAGCCCATGCCCGCAATGAACGCGTTTTATGCCCAGTCCGGCGGCGTCACGGCCGTTATCAACGCGACCGCCAGCGGCGTCATCGAGACGGCACGCAAGCACAAAAACAAGATCGCCAACGTCTACGCCGGCCGCAACGGCATCATCGGCGCGCTCATCGAGGACATGATCGACACGAATCGCGAGAGCGCCGCCACTATCGCGGCGCTCAGGGACATGCCGGGCGGCGCTTTCGGATCCGCGCGCTACAAGCTCAAGGGCATCGAGGAAAACAGGGCCGAGTACGAGCGGCTCATCGAGGTCTTCAAAGCCCACAATATCGGCTACTTCTTCTATAACGGCGGCAACGACTCGATGGATACGGCACACAAGGTGTCGCTGATCTCGAAGAAGATGGGATTCCCGGTCACCTGTCTCGGCGTTCCAAAGACCGTCGACAACGACCTGCCGGTCACGGACTGCTGCCCGGGCTTCGGCTCGGTGGCCAAGTACGTGGCGGTCTCGACTCGCGAGGCCGCCTGCGACGTCGCGTCGATGGCCAAGACCTCGACCAAGGTCTTCATCCTCGAGGTCATGGGGCGCCATGCCGGCTGGATCGCCGCGGCGGGCGGCCTGGCCGGAGAAGGCCCGGGCGAGCCCCCGCACATCATCCTGTTCCCGGAAGTGCCGTTCGACAAGAAGGCCTTCCTCCGGCGCGTCAAGGAGTCCGTCGACAAGTACGAATACTGCGTCATCGTGGTCAGCGAGGGCGCGGCGTACAAGAACGGTACCTTCCTGGCGGAGGCCGGCACGCGCGACGCGTTCGGTCATGCACAGCTCGGCGGCGTCGCCCCCGTCGTTGCGCAGATGGTGCGCGACAACCTCGGCCTCAAATACCACTATGCGATCGCGGACTACCTGCAGCGCTCGGCGCGGCATATCGCCTCGGCCACCGACCTGAAGCAGGCCTACGCGGTCGGTCGCGAGGCAGTGAAACTCGCGCTCGCCGGCAAGACGGCGGTGATGCCGGTCATCAAGCGCACCTCGGATTCGCCGTACCGCTGGAAGATCGAATCAGCGCCGCTGTCGAGAATCGCCAACAAGGAAAAGATGTTGCCGAAACGCTATATCACCAAGGACGGCTTCGGTATCACGAACGCGTGCCGGCGGTACCTGGCGCCGCTGATCGCTGGCGAGGATTATCCGCCGTTTGTCAAAGGCTTACCGAAATATCCGACCCTCAAGAACGTCTCCGTGCCGGCGAAGCTCGGCACGAAATTTGTGGTATGATGCGCGGCCATCTGCGGGCGGGGTTACGAGCTTTTTGGGGATCGGGCGCGCCTGCAGGCAGCCTTTAAAACAACAAACCAAGGATTAAACCGAACGCGGACCCTGCCCGGCGACGATGCCCGGGCACTTCGGAGCGTTCGACTCCGACGCAATATTCCAGGAGACACAAATGAGTAACGAGTTGGCCCTGTGGCTCTCGATCGGCGCCGGCGTGCTTGCCATTCTGTACGGCGTGATCTCGAGGCAGTGGATTCTCAAACAGCCTGCGGGCAATGAGCGCATGCAGGAGATCGCACTTGCGATCCAGGAAGGCGCGGCCGCTTACATGAACCGCCAGTACACGACGATCGGCATCGTCGGTGCCGTACTGTTCGTTGTGCTGGGCTTCGCCCTCGACTGGGGAACCGCGATCGGCTTCGCCATTGGCGCGATTTTCTCTGCACTGGCTGGCTACATCGGCATGTTCGTGTCGGTGCGCGCCAACGTGCGTACGGCCGAAGCGGCCAGGAAAGGTGTGAACCCGGCGCTGGACGTCGCGTTCCGCGGCGGTGCGATTACGGGCCTGCTCGTCGTCGGCCTCGGCCTGCTCGGCGTGGCTGGTTACTACTTCATCCTGTTGCAGATGGGTGCATCGACGGATGATGCGATTCACGCGCTGGTCGGCCTCGCCTTCGGCGGCTCGCTGATCTCGATCTTCGCTCGTCTCGGCGGCGGCATCTTCACGAAGGGCGCCGACGTCGGTGCCGACCTCGTGGGCAAGGTGGAAGCCGGAATCCCCGAGGACGACCCGCGCAACCCGGGCGTCATCGCCGATAACGTGGGCGACAACGTCGGCGACTGCGCCGGCATGGCCGCCGACCTCTTCGAGACCTACGCGGTTACAATCATCGCCACGATGCTGCTCGGCGGGCTCGTCGCTACCACCTATGGTGCGGAGGCCATCGTCTACCCGCTCGTGCTCGGTGCCGTCTCGATCGTCGCATCGATCATCGGCACTTTCTTCGTCAAGACCTCGGATGGCGGCAAGATAATGGGCGCGCTCTACAAGGGCATGATTGTCTCGGGCATACTGGCGGCGATTGCCTTCTACTTCATCACCGACCTGATGCTGGGACACACAGGGCAGTCAATGAGCATCTACTTCTCGGCGCTGATCGGCCTCGCCTTGACAGCCGCCATGGTCGTCATTACCGAGTACTACACCGGTACTGACTACAAGCCTGTCAAAACAATCGCTAATGCATCGCTGACGGGCCATGCAACCAACATCATTGCGGGCCTCGGTATTTCGATGAAGGCTACGGCACTACCGGTGCTCGCCGTCTGCCTCAGCATCTGGGGCGCATTCGCATTGGCGGACAATGACCCGATGGGAGGCCTCTACAATATTGCCATCGCTGCAACCGCAATGCTGTCAATGACCGGTGTGGTGGTTGCGCTCGATGCCTTCGGCCCGATTACCGACAACGCCGGCGGAATCGCCGAAATGGCGGAACTGCCGCCCGATGTGCGCAATATCACGGACCAGCTCGACGCTGTTGGCAACACGACGAAGGCCGTTACGAAGGGCTACGCAATCGGTTCTGCCGGTCTCGCGGCCCTGGTCCTTTTCGCTGATTACACGCATGCGCTCGAGCAGGTGAACATCACGGAGACGTTCCACCTGGATGACCACCTCGTGATCATCGGCTTGTTCATCGGCGGGCTCGTACCTTACCTTTTCGGTTCGATGGCAATGGAGGCCGTAGGCCGTGCCGCCGGCTCGGTTGTCACCGAGGTGCGCCGCCAGTTCAAGGAAATCGACGGAATTATGGAAGGCACAGGCAAGCCTGACTACAGCCGTGCTGTCGACCTGCTGACCAAAGCCGCGATCAAGGAAATGATCGTCCCGTCGCTGCTGCCGATCCTGGTCCCGCTGGCCGTTGGCCTGCTGCTCGGTCCGAAGGCGCTGGGCGGCCTGCTGCTCGGCACGATCATAACGGGCCTGTTTGTCGCGATCTCGATGACTGCCGGCGGCGGTGCCTGGGACAACGCCAAGAAGTATATCGAGGACGGCAACTGTGGTGGCAAGGGCTCGGAGGCACACAAGGCCGCCGTCACGGGTGACACCGTGGGCGACCCGTACAAGGATACGGCCGGCCCCGCGATCAACCCGCTGATCAAGATCATCAATATCGTCGCGCTGTTGATGGTGCCGTTGCTCGGCTAAGACTGGCGGAAATGGAACGACGAAAAGGGCGCCCTCGGGCGCCCTTTTTTTCAGGCGGTTCCCAACCCGGTGATCACCGTCACACCGTCCGAGCCTGGCCGGTCCATCGTGGTCAGCGCCTCGATCGACTGCTCGAGACTGATCGTACGGCCGAGGAGCTTCTGCGGCGCCAGGATGCCGGACCGAATCATCGCGAGCATCGCGTCATAGCGCCACGCCTGCATGCCGTGGCTGCCGACGATCTCCAGTTCGTGACCGACGACCCGCTCCATCGGTAACGGCGGCGTCGCGTGTTCGGCGACCAGCAATCCGACCTGCACGTGCCTGCCGCGGCGCCTGAGCCCGAGGATGGAATTCCTGCAGGTGACAGAATGGCCTAGCGCATCGAGCGATACGTGGACGCCCCCTTGCGTGATATCGATAACGGCTTCAGCGACATCGTCGACCCCGGCTGCGTCGATTGTCGCGACGGCGCCGACCGCTCGTGCGCGTTCAAGCGCATCCGCTGCTACGTCGATGGCGATGACGTTGGCGCCGATCGCCGCGGCGATCATCACGGCCGATAGCCCGACGCCGCCGCAGCCATGCACGGCCACCCACTCGCCTGCGCCCACCCTGCCCTGGTCGATGACCGCCCGGAACGAAGTCGCAAATCGACAGCCGAGGCTGGCCGCCGTGACGTCATCGAGGCTCTCCGGCAGAGCAACGAGGTTCACGTCGGCATGATGCACGCCGACGTACTCGGCGAACGAGCCCCAGTGAGTAAAGCCGGGCTGCATCTGATTGCGGCAGACCTGCTGGTTGCCGGATGCGCATTCGGCGCAGCGGCCGCAGCTGTTGATGAACGGAACCGTAACGCGGTTGCCGCGCTGACAGGTTCGCACGTCGTTGCCGACCGCCTCGACCACGCCGGCAAACTCGTGGCCGGGCACGTGCGGTAGCGGGATGCCCGGGTCGTGGCCAACCCAGCCATGCCAGTCGCTGCGGCACACACCGGTCGCGGTGACCCGCACGACGACGCCATGCGGCAACGGTTCCGGATCGGGTACCGAGCGAATCTCGGGCATCTGGCCGAACGATTCGTAGACGAGAGCTTTCATGGATCCGGCAACGATATCAGGTCACGGCAATGTGCAGCGGATCGCGATCTTTTTGCGGCACGAGCTGGCTGTTATGCTGCTCGCGAGTCCTGATGCTGATGAACCTGGAAATTCCCGATCCGGTGCGTTTAGCCACTCGTCGACAGTCGATTGGGGCAACCCTCAGGTGCTTGCCCTCGTTCGTCGTGCTGCTGTCCACAATGACGGGCTGCGCGAGCGTTACGCCGTATGCCGGCGACGAGACCGAGCCGCCGCCGCTGCCCTCCGCCGTCACGGCGCGCTTCTGCTATCCGCGCGCGCCCATCAACGCGGACCTGCAGCTCATCGACCAGAAAAAGCACTTCAACGTCCTTTACGGTTCGTTCGAGAGTGGCCTTCCCGACGATGACGACCCGTCGCCCATTACATTCGAGTACTACGAGTTGCCCGATGTCGACAATGCACCGGTTGCCGTCGTCCTGACCATCCTGAATGGCCAGAAAGATCTCGTTCGGCCGTTCGCGCGGTACTTCGCGAGGCACGGCTATGCCTCGATCATCGTCGACACGACGCAACGCAAGACCCTGGCAATGGACTTGCTCGAACCCGACAAGGCTATCAGGCAAAGTGTCCAGCGCAATCGGCGCATGCTCGATTGGGTCACCGAGCAGCGTGGGCTCGATGCAAGCCGAATTGTCGTTTTCGGCGCGAGCCTCGGCGGTTTTAATGCTATGTACCTGTCAGCGATTGATGGACGTATTGCCGCGGTCGTGCCGGCTCTCGCGGCCAGCGACCTCCCCTACGTTTTCGCCAACTCGACCGAGCGACGGGTTAAGGCTGCCGTCGACCGAGTACTGGAGGAACGCCGGATCAGCGCCGACGAGTTGGAAGGCCACCTCCGCGAGAACATCGATACGAGCATTCTCGACCTCGCCCCGTACATCGATCCGGCACGCGTGCAGATGATCATCGCGCGTTTCGACAAGGCCGTCCCGACCGTGAAACAACGCGAACTTCGCGACGCGCTCCGTGAGCCCGAGACGATCCTGCTACCGACCGGGCACATCGCATCGGCGGTGTACATCCCGTTCCTGCGCAAGCGCGCGCTGCGTTTCTTCAATCGCGCGCTGGAAGAAGATCCTGGCGGCCGGACGGTGAGGCACGCTGATTCGGACTGTTTTTCGCTGGCTGCGGAGGGCGCCGCCGAACCCCGAATCGCTACTGGGAATTGAGCAGCCGGTACGCTCCGGTGGTGCCGGAGCCGAGCGTGACGGGCGCATCGACAAAATGCCCCTGGATGAAGTCGATGCCGATATCACGCAGCCAGTCGAAGTCTTCCTGGTGCTCGACCTGCTCGGCGACGATACGAAACTCCATTGTCCGTGCGAGCTTGATCATCGCGGCCACCATCTCCTGGTTCACCTGGTCGGACTGCAGGTTGCGCGTGTAGGTGCCGTCGATCTTCAGGTAGTCGATCGGCAGGTGCTTCAGGCTCGAGAAACTGCCGAGACCGGAGCCGAAATCGTCGAGCGAGAATTCGCAGCCGATACCGTGGAGTACCTCGATGAACCGCTGTGCATGCTGGACGTTGGCGAGGATCGCCCGTTCCGTCACCTCGAAGCAGATTGACGCCGGCGCGACGCCGGAGCGGTCGAGCGCGTCAACCACGAAGCTCAGGAAGCTGTCGTCGGCCATCGTCTGTCCCGAAAGGTTGATCGCGCAGCTGCGGTTGCCGGCCAGCTTGATCTCGCCCGCGGAAATCGCCGCAAGCGTCGCGTTGACCACCCAGCGATCGATCTGCGGCATGAGCTGGTAGCGCTCCGCGGGCCGCAGGAACTCGGCCGTATCGGCAGTGCGACCGCGGCCATCGGGCAGGCGTATCAGCACCTCGACCGACGGCCCCGTGTCGACGCCGCCCGCCATCGCGAGGATCGGCTGCACCGCCAGTTCGAAGCTGTCCTCGTGCAGCGCCGCCTGCAGCGCGCGCAGCCACTGGATATCACCGCGCTCCCGCGCGATCGCCTCGTCACGCGCGGAGTAGACGTGGACCTGGCCACGGCCTTCCTGCTTCGCGACGTAGCAGGCCGAATCCGCAGCGCTCATGACGTCCTGCAGCGAGCCGCTCGTGTGGCTGATCTCGACCAGGCCAATGGATATACCGATGTTGAAGATCTTGTCCTGCCAGACGAAACGGTACTCGTCGATGGCCTGGATGATGTCGCTCGCGATCTGGCGCGCCTTATCGATCGGGCAGCCGATCAGGAGCGCGCCGAACTCGTCACCGCCGAGGCGGCCGACGAAGTCCGAGTCGCGCACCTGCTCCTTGATCAGCGCCGCGACCTCGCGAAGCATGTTGTCACCGGCCAGGTGACCGCAGCTGTCATTGACGGCCTTGAAGCGATCGAGGTCCATGTAAAACAACATGTGCACGGCCTCTTCGGCGTGCGCCGAGTCCATCGCCTCGTCGAGCCTGCGCTCGAACTCGCGGCGATTTATCAGGCCGGTCAGCGGATCGTGCGTCGCCTGGTAGCTCATCTTCCGCGTCAGTCCGCGTATCTCGCTGACGTCGTGGAAGACGACCACCGTGCCGGAGATGCTGTTGCCAGGGCCGCGGATCGGTGAGGCCGTGATCTCCACCGAATGCTCCTGCTCGCCGTCCTGGCTCACCATCAGCGCGCGGCGCCCCATGTTCACGCGCCGGCGCATCGCCAGGCAGCGCTCTACGGGATCGCCGAGCGGCCGCCGGTCGGCGTCATCGACGAGCGTGAACAGCTCGCCGATCCGGTGGCCTGCGGCGTCATCGCGGTTGGTGCCAATCAAGGACTCAGCGGCGAGGTTCATGTAATCGATCCGGCCATCGTTGTCGGTCGTTATCACACCCTCGGAGATCGATTCGAGCGTGTACTGCGCCTGCCGCTTCGAGCGCGACAGCGAGACCTCGAGACTCTTGCGATGGCTGACGTCGCGGGCGACCGTGAGAATCGCGGGCTGGCCGTTGAACTCGATATTGGAGCTTTGCGCCTCGACCCAGAGGCCCGCCTCGTTGCCGTTGATGAGCTGGATTTCGAGGCGGCGGGGCACGTTCTCGCCCGCCAGCCGCTTCGATACGTTCTTGCGAAACAGCGCCCGGTACGCGGGCTTGACGAGATCGGCTACGTCGCGGCCGATGAGCTGCGCGGGCTCGAGCCCGACCAGCCCGGCCGCTGACTCATTGGCCAGCATGATCTTGTCGTCGTGAATAAGGACGATCTCGGGCAGCGTGCGCGAGAAGTCGCGGAACAGGCGATCGCGGCCCTGCAGCTTCTGGTCGCGTTCGCTCAGCGCATCGAACAGGCGATTGATCGTCAGCGCCAGTGTCGCGGCATCGCCATCCTCGGGGACCGGCAGCCGGCGCCCGACCGACGCGTCGGCCGCGACCTCGTGCAGCTCGCGATTGAAAAGACTGATTCGCCGGGACGCTCGCACGCGGCCACGCCACTGCGACAATGCCAGCAGCAGCGCGATAACGAGCAGGGCCGAGACACCGGCCAGCAGCAGCAGCGTCGGATCAGGCGACGCCATTCAGCAATTTCCCCATTGATGCCGCACAACGATCATTTGTTATTATTGCATGCGTAATCCAAGCCCCCCGCGCGGAGACTCGAAGTAAAAGAAGCGCCCTAAAACCAGGGCTTTGCCTAGCATATCCCAGCGGCTTACTTCGGCTCGCGTGATTCACCATAATAGCCGAGCCAGGCGCACCTAGAACCTTTCTTTGCGTAGTTCCTGTATTGAAAATTCCCGTCGAGAGTCTGATCCAATGAACATAGATATTGCCCGTGAAAACATGGTCGAGCAGCAGGTCCGCGCCTGGGACGTGCTGGATCACGACGTACTCGACGTGCTTACCGAGTTGCCGCGCGAACGCTTCGTGCCGGCCGGCTTCGAGATCCTCGCCTTCGCCGATACCGAGATCCCGATAGGTCACGGGGAGTCGATGATGACGCCGACGGTCGAGGGCCGCGTTCTGCAGGCACTCGAGCTGACCGGGCGTGAGCACGTTCTCGAGATCGGCACGGGTTCAGGCTTCCTGACCGCATGCCTCACGCGCCTCGCGCGCAAGGTCACGAGCCTCGATATCCACGAGGACTTCCTCGCGCGAGCTGGCACCGCTCTCGAGGACGTCGGGATCGAGTCGGCCGAACTCGTCAACATGGACGCCACCGTGGAGCTGCCGTCCGGGCAGTTCGATGCCATCGCCGTTACCGGCTCGATCGAGCGCTTCGATCCGCGTTTCGTCGAGGCACTGACGATGGGTGGCCGGCTGTTCGTGGTCGTCGGTTCGAGCCCGGTCATGGACGCGCGCGTCGTGACCCGCACCGGCGACAGCGACTGGCAGAGCACCAGCCTGTTCGAGACGGACCTGCAATCGCTCGTTAACGGGGCGCTGCCGCCGCAGTTCGCGTTTTAAGGGCCAAATTCCTGAAACTACTTCGGAACCTGCTGCATCTATTCAAGGTCCACACGCACAACCGGTATGATCCGGCTTCCGGTTGCCGGGGGTTCTCGACCCAACTGATTTAGTGATATAGTAGACTATAACACCTGAAATTCGTCCCGGAACCGACGTCATCGGAACGCAAACAATATGAAAAAATTCAAGAGCATCATAGCTTTACTGCTTACATGCGCCTTCGCCGCGCCGCTCACGGCCAGCGCCGAGTCTCTCCTCGAGGTCTACCAGCAGGCGCTGCAAAGCGACCCGCGCATTTTCGAGGCCGAGGCAAGGCGGCTCGCCGCGCTCGAGGCCGAGCCGCAGGCACGCGGCCTGTACCTGCCGCAGATCGACTTCAGCGGCAGCTACACATCCGACACTTCCGACGGCTCGGGCGTTACGCAGCAGGCCATCCTGGACGATTCGACGAGCCCCCCGACGGTTGTCGACGTCGTGCCAGTCCAGTTCCAGTCAAGGACCGAGTCGGACACGACCCGGTGGCAGTTCCAACTGCGGCAGACGATCTTCCGCTGGGACCAGATCGTGGGCATGCGCCGCGCCGACAAGACCGTCGCCAGGGCTGAAGCGGATCGCGAGGCCGCGCAGCAGGACCTGATCGTCCGCGTCACGCAGCGCTATTTCGACGTGCTGGCGGCCGAGGACCGGCTGGCCGCGACGATCGCCAACCGCCGCGCGATCGCTCGCCAGCTCGAGCAGGCCAAGCAGCGCTTCGACGTGGGGCTGATCGCGATTACCGACGTGCAGGAATCGCAGGCGCGCTACGACTCGGCGGTCGCCGACGAAATCGCCGCCAAGCGCGCGCTGGCAACGGCCGAGTACTTCCTGCAGGAAATCACGGGTGATCCGGTCGGCCCGCTGTCAGCGCCAAGCAGCGAGCTGCCGCTCAACTCGCCGGAGCCAACGAGCGAGCAGTCCTGGGTCGACCTTGCGCTCGACCAGAACCTCGCGCTGGTTGCGAGCCGCATCGACGAACGCCTTGCGCGCGACGAGATCTCGTTCCGCCGCAACGGCCACTACCCGACAATCGACCTCGTGGCGAGCACGAGCAATACCGACGTCACATCGGAACAGGACACCTTTACCGGCCTCGGCCCGCTGCCCGCGGACAGAGACTTCGATGCGGACAGCATCAGCATCCAGTTCAACCTGCCGCTGTTTGCGGGTGGCAGGACGACGTCGCGGGTCAAGGAAGCCGTCTACCTGCACCGGGCGTCGCGGGAAGTCCTGCAGCGCACAACGCGCGAAACCGAGCGCGCCGCGCGCGACGCGTATCTCGGCGTCCTAGCCGAAATCAGCCGCGTCAGCGCGCTGGAACGCGCGGTGGAATCCAACCAGACGGCGCTCGAGGCGACCCAGGCCGGCTATGACGTCGGCACGCGTACGATCGTCGAGGTGCTCAACGCCCAGTTCCAGCTCTACCAGGCCGTCACGAACTACTACCAGAGCCGCTACGACTACATCCTGAACGTCATGCGACTCAAGCAGGCGGCCGGTACGCTACAGATCCAGGACCTCGAGCGGCTCGAGCCGTTCCTGGAGGTGCGCGACGATCCCGAGACACGCGCCGAATCCGAGGGCGAAAGTGAGTAAGTTAGTCGCCGCCGATCAGCGGCCGGCCCATTTCCAGGAGGCGCCCCAGGGCGCCTCTGTTTTTTTCGAGCAACGCAAGACCATTTGCGCCCATCTGCGCTGCAAGACCAGGCTCGTCGAGCAGCTCGGCAACGGCCGTGGCTAGTTCGGCCGCATCGTCGACCATGCGGCAGGCATCTTCCGTCAGGAATCGGTCGGCAATTTCCTGGGCGTTGAAGACGTGCGGCCCTGTCACGATCGGCTTGCCGAGCGCGGCCGGCTCCAGCAGGTTGTGGCCACCAATCGGCACCAGGCTGCCGCCGACGAAGGCAATGTCCGTCGCCGCGTAAAAAAGCGGCACCTCCCCCATCGTGTCGCCGAGGAAAACGCTTGTGTCCGCGGTCGCTCGCCGGTCCTCGGTGCGCGCGATCGTCGGGATGCCGCGTCGGTCGAGCAGCTCGCGGACGCCGGCGAAACGTTCCGGGTGCCGCGGCACCAGCACCAGCAGCAGATCGGCATGCGACTCCAGCAGCTTCGCATGCGCGTCGAGGACGAGCTGCTCCTCGCCCTCGTGAGTGCTTGCCGCAATCCAGACGGGGCGGGAACCGAAGGTCGCTGCCCGGAAATCAACGCCGCGTTCGACGAGGTCAGCGGGCAGTTCGATATCGAACTTGATGTTGCCGGTGACCCGCGTGCGTTCCTCACTCGCGCCGAGTGACAGGAACCGGTCCGCGTCGGCCTGGCTCTGCGCGGCGATCACGATGCCGTGCGACAGCGTCTCGCGAAACAGCGGCAGCAGCTTGCGATAGCCGTTGACAGACTTCGGCGATATGCGTGCGCTGACGAGGACCAGCGGGATCTTGCGGCGCCCGCAGCCCTCGTAGAGATTCGGCCAGATCTCCGTCTCCATGATCATTGCGATCGCTGGATTCGTGGCCGCGAAGAACGCGCGCACGGCGTGCGGGAACTCGAACGGAATATACGCATGCGTCACCTGGTCGCCGAACAACGCGTCGACACGTGCCGCGCCGGTCGGCGTCACGGTGGAAACGAGTACCTGGCGATCGGGGTAGTCGCGGAGCATGGCCCGGATGAGCGGCGCCGCCGCGACGACTTCGCCCACCGATACGGCATGAATCCAGATCGGCCTGTCGAGCCTGGGGTAGCCCCAGCCGAAGCGCTGGCCGATCTTCGGGCGATACGATGGATTCAGTACGGCGCGCGCCAGCCAGTAGACCGTGTACGGCAGAAACAGGACGTAGGTGAAGAGGTTGTAGACGAGGCGCACGGGACGAAGACTGGCGCGAGCTTGAGCCTACTGCTGCAGACGTTCGATGATTCGGCTGGTCGAATGACCGTCGCGGAACGTCAGCACGCGAACTTCGCCGCCGTTTTCCAGCACCGCCTTGCCGCCGGCGATTTCCTCCGGTCGATAGTCGCCGCCCTTGACCAGCACGTCGGGCAGCACCGCCTCGATCAGCTCCGCCGGAGTATCTTCCGAGAACGGCACGACCCAGTCGACGGCCGCGAGGCCGGCGAGCACGAGCATGCGATCCTCGAGCCCGTTGACCGGTCGCGACTCGCCCTTCAGCCGCCTGACCGACGGGTCGTCATTCACCGCGACGATGAGCCGGTCGCCGAGGCTCTTCGCTTCTTCGAGATAGGCGACGTGACCGGCATGCAGGATGTCGAAGCAGCCGTTGGTCATGACAATTCGTTCGCCACGCTCGCGGGACTCGCTGACCATGTCGACAAGCTCGCCGCGCTCGACGAGACCGCGGCCGCCCTGCCCTCGCTGATGCATCGCGACGCGGATCTCGGTCGGCGTGATCGTCGCCACGCCGATCTTGCGGACGACGAGTCCGGCGGCGAGGTTGGCAAGCGCTGCCGAATCGGCAAGCGGGGCGCGCGCCGCCAGGGCACCGGCGAGCGTCGCGATGACCGTATCGCCAGCACCGGTGACGTCGTAGACCTCGCGCGCCTGGGTCGACAGAAACAGCGGTTCGAGGCCCGCTTCGAGCAGCAGCATGCCCTTCTCGCTGCGGGTAACGAGAAGCGCCTCGAGCTGCAGCTCTTCGAGCATTGCGCGACCGCGATCGACGAGTTCCTCGTCGCTGCCACACACGCCCGCCACCGCCTCGAACTCGGACTGGTTCGGCGTGATCAGCGTGGCGCCGCGGTACTTGCTGAAGTCGGTGCCCTTCGGATCGACGAGCACAGGGACGCCTGCGTCACGGCAAACGCGGATCATCGCACCGACTTCGGTGAGCGCGCCCTTGCCGTAGTCGGAGAGGACGACTGCGCCGGCCCCGGCAATGGCATTTTCGAGCAACGCCACGAGATGGTCACCCGGCAGCGCCGCGGCATTCTCCTGGTCGAGTCGAATGAGCTGCTGGCCACGGCTCTGGACCCGCGTCTTTGTAATCGTCGGGCGATCCGGAACCCGATTGAAATCACAGCCGATACCCCGGCCCGACAGGATCGACTCGAGAGAGTCTGCCGCGGCGTCCTCGCCGACGACGCCGATGAGCCGCGTCGACGCACCAAGGGCCGCGAGGTTTACAGCAACGTTGGCGGCACCGCCAGGTCGGTCATCGGTCTCCTGCACGTGGACGACCGGAACGGGCGCTTCGGGCGAGATCCGCCCGGTCGAACCGAACAGGTACTGGTCGAGCATGACGTCGCCTGCCACGACGACAAGCGTCTCGGAGAAGTCTGGGATCGACAGAGTCATGGCGCGCAATCTAACACGACTGGCGCAATGGGTCTCCGCGGACGCCGGGCTACAATGGTGGCCGGCTGCCGTCCCATGGAGTCCGAATGCGCTGTGCGCTCTCGTTGATCGTATTGTTGACGCTGTTGCCTGTCGAACTCCTCGCACAGGCCGGTGATGGCCGAATCTACGTCAGGCGCATCGAGTTCGTCGGCACGAACGACGTTGACGACGACGTCTTGCGCCAGGCCGTGACCCAGCTCGAGGGGACCTTCGTCAACACGACCGAACTCGAGCGCTCGCGCATCCGGCTGGAACGGCTTCCCTTTGTTGCCCGCGCGGAGATCGCCCAGCGGCCCGTTGACGGCGCACCGGACCAGGTCGATGTCCTCATTAACATCACCGAGGCACCAGCCCGCGAGTATCGGGTCGGCGGCGCCTGGTCCGAGTCGCAGCGGCTTAGCGGCTACGGCTACTTCGTTAACGAGAATTTCCTTGGCACAGGCCAGCGGGTCTTCGCGCAGGTCGAGGCAAGCGAGTTCTACAGAGCGCTGCAGCTATCCCACACGGACCGCTTCGTAGGGACCAGCGACGTAAGCCGTACGCTCGAGCTATCGCTGCGCAGCTTCGATCAGCTGACGGCCGACACCACCGCGCTCGAGGGGGACCTGGCCCGATTGGGGCTCTCCTACAGCTACCGAATCGCGGAGCGCCAAAGTGTCCGCCTCAGGCTAGTCCTCCAGGACGCGGAACTGAACACTGGCTCGATCGTGAGCAGCCAGCTCGACGAAT
>JASJBG010000080.1 GCA_030066625.1 Woeseiaceae bacterium | reverse complement strand
TGAGGGTCCAAGAACAAGAAAGGGGGAGCCCATGGGTATCATTGATCTCTGGATGCCAATCGTCGTCTCGGCTGGACTGGTCTGGGTCGTCAGCGCCATCGTCTGGATGGTCCTGCCATGGCACAAGACCGACTTTTCGAAGCCCGGCGATGAAGAGGCCGTGCGTTCCGCGCTCAAGGGTTCGGCACCGGGGTACTACATGGTCCCGTTCCACATGGACCCGAAGGAACTCAAGGACGAGGCTGTCGCGCAGAAATACGTGGAGGGGCCACAGGCGTTCATAACCGTGCTGCCCAACGGCATGCCGGCGATGGGGCCGAAGCTCGTAATGTCGTTCCTTTTCTACCTGCTCGTCGGAATCACCTGTGCGTACTTTGTCGGCCGCACGGTGGGACCGGACGGGAGCTATCTCGCAGCCTTCAGGATCGCCGGAACGACGGCTTTCACCGCCTACGGTCTGGCGTACTTCCAGGAGAGCATCTGGTTCGGGCGGCCCTGGTCGCTCACCGCGAAGAGCCTCCTGGATGCGTTCATCTACGGGCTCGTGACGGGCGGCGTATTCGGCTGGCTGGCGGTCTGAACCCGGATCAGGCGGGCAGGGCGATACGCACTTCCAGGCCGGTATCGGGGATATTCACGAGCGACAGGCGCCCTCCGTGGGCCTCTACGATCTCCCGGCAGAGCGGTAGCCCGAGGCCTGTCCCGGTCGCTTTCGTCGAGTAGAACGGCAACAGGGCGTTCTGCAGCACCTCGTCGCTGATGCCGCCGCCGTGATCGGCTACGACAAACACGGTCTTGTCATCGAAGCGGTCGATGGCGACGGTTATCTCGTCCGCCGGCGAACCCGACTCATGCGCGTTTTTGAGCAGGTTGATCAGCACCTGCTCGAACTGGACGGGATCAACGCGGCAGTCGATGTCCGGTAGCGGCTCCTTGAGCTCGAAGCCCACGGCGTTCCGCAGCCGGTCCATGAAAGCGGGCCAGTCAATGTCCTGCGGCCGGGGCGATGGCAGGCGCGCAAACCTGGCATAGCTTTCGATGAAGTTCTTCAGGTGGCTGGAACGGTCCTCGATCGTCGCGAAGATCGTGGTCAGACGCTCGTCTCCGTCACCCTTTTTGAGCAGCGTGCCGCCGGAGTGGGCCAGTGACGAGATAGGCGCCAGCGAATTGTTCAGTTCGTGGCTGATCAGGCGAATGACCTTTTTCCACGTCGCGACCTCCTGGCGGCCCAGCTCCTTGGTGAGCTGCTTGAACAGGTACAGGCGATGCGGCTGTGCGTTAAGCGTGAACGCGTTCTGCGACAGGTGAAACGTCTGCGGCTCGTCGCCTTCCAGCGTGAACAGACCGTCGCGCTTCGATGCTACGGCCTCCGAGAACGCGTCCGGGACGTCGACCAGCAGATCGTCGAAACGAAAACCGTTGATAGGCTTGCGCTCATTGAACAGTTCTCGCGCCGCGGTGTTCGAGTACACAATCTGGCCGTTAACGTTGGTCAGGACGAGCGCCATGTCGGTCGTCTGGATAACCGTATCGAGCAGCAGCTCTCGCTGGAACAGCGTCTGGCGTTCGTCGCGCAGCGCACCGCTCAGTGCGTTGTGGGCAGCCACCAGGTCACCGAGCTCATCGTTGCGCTGGTCAGCGACGCTAACGCTGAAGTCGTTGTCCCGAAGACTGTCCGCGCCGTCTGTGAGCGCCCGGATTACATTAACGGCTGGCCCGACGATTGCGTGTACGCCGAACCACGCAAGCGGCAGGGCGATCAGAAGGGCGATCACCCAGGCGAGCCACCACGGCTCGAGCGTACGACTGCCAAATGCGCCCGCCACGGTCACGAAGACCAGTAGCATCGAGGTCAACAGCGCGAGGCGGCCAGCTATGGAGATTCGGAATTTCAAGCAGCGCGTGCAGAGGGCTTGCGGAAAGCCCAAGTGTACTGGGTAGGGCTTGTCTGACAAACAGCGACCGGTCCGGGTCAATCCTGCGCAAACTCGTGCCTCGGATCAGGCGCCGTCATTCGACTGGCCAGAGCTCAGCCGCCCAGGGTCTGCCAGATCGCATCAACGCAGGCGACCCCAAGGCGCTGGCTGCGCCCCGGAGACCAGCCGACGTCCGGCATCGGATGGTTGGCGGCATCCTTGAAGGGCATTTCAAGGGTCATGGCCAGGCAGCCAAAAGTCTCGGCGACGTAGTCAGTCGCCTTTCGCAGGTCGGCGGTGCCCGCGGGTGTCAGCTTGTAGCCGTACTTTGTCTGGAAGTCCGGACTGATGGCAGACAAACGCTGCTTGAAGGCCTGCAGTTCCTGGTCCATCTCGTCCGTCCACGAGGGTATGCCTTCGGCGCCGGCAATAAAGTTGTAGGGCAAGGCCTCGTCGCCGTGAACATCCAGGAAGAAGTCCACTCCGGTCTCATGCATGCGGCGGCGCGTGAAGTAAACCTCCGGCGAGTCCGTTGCGTCCGGCTCTTTCCAGGCGCGATTGAGATTTACGCCGTTGGCATTGCAACGCAGATGTCCGCGGACCCCGCCATCCGGGTTCATGCTGGGGACGACGTACATCACCGTGCGCTCCAGCAGGGCGCGAGACACCGGGTCCTCAGGATCGGTCATGCGCTTCAGGAAACCCTCGACCCACCATTCAGCCATGGTTTCTCCGGGATGCTGACGGGCAATGATCCAGCAGGACTTCTTGTCGGCGGCCGGTTTCCCGAGGGTCAGCAGGCTCAAGGCGCGTCCGTCGGGGGTACTACAGAGCACCTCTGCGCTGACGCTTGGCGAGGCCAGCACCTGGCCGATCAGACGCTGGTGTCGATCAAAGGAGTAGGGCGCGAAGTAAGCGAAGTAGATTGCATCCGCATCCGGGGTGTAGTGCCAGCTGAGCGTCTTGCCGTCAAACTCTGCGCCGACGCGAAACCAATGCTCCAGGTCCGTCGACGCCGCGACGCCATAGTCCTCGAAGCCCTGCGGATAAGACATGTCCCCGGCGTTCTCAAGGGTGATCGTGCAGGCCTCACCGCGCACGTCGCATAGTTGGAAGTAGAACCACTGGCCGTGGCGTCCACCCTCATCCATCCGGATTTTCAGTCGTATGCTCGAGGGCGATTCGGCTGCTTGAACGTCGATGTTGCCACCATCGAAGTGGTCATTGATGTGCATGTCGTCTCCCTCTCATTTCGGAACGCCGCTCAGCACGTTGTGGGCAGCCACTCACCGAGCTCGTCGTTGCGCTGGTCAGCAACGCTAACGCTCAAGTCGTTGTCCCGCCACGGTCACGGAGACCAGTAGCATCGAGGTCAACGGCGCGAGGCGGCCAGCTATGGAGATTCGGAATTTCAAGCAGCGCGTGCGGCGGGTCTTGCGGAAAAGACCAAGTGTACTGTCTGCACCTGATCTTACAAACAGCGATATCCCGACCCGCCGGAAGCCGGGATGCTATTCACTACGTGCGATGCGCAGCCGCCTGTGGCTTCGCTTTGCGCACACCCTGTCGTTCGTCAGGCTTTTCTTCGGCCGGCCAATCCCAGACCAAAGAGGCCAAGCCCCAGGATCGCAAGCGTTCCGGGTTCGCTCACGGACACCACCTCAAATCCTCCTCCAGCGACGTTGATGCCCGAGAAGAAATTGGTGACATCCATGAAGTCACTCGATGTGGTGAACTGGAAGCTTATACCGGTGAACAGGAAACTGGTGTCAGTCAGGTCTTGTCCGACCCCAAGCACGTAGGAGCCACAGCATGGATCGTCTGACGCGAAGAAAGTTCCTGAATTCATGAACGGGTTAGTGCCAATGTAGTCGCCGCCAATGCCGTCCAGTGTCGCGTTGCCGCTAGCACTGCCAGGACTTGCATCAGCGAGGATGAAGTTGGTGAGCGCGACATCTTCGAAACCGTTGGCCGCTTCAGAAGCGAAGACTCGCAATGCCTGATTAGGCATGAAGCTTATATTTATTGTGTATTCCGTATTGGCTCGAAGATCGATGGGAATGCCCAGGTCGTAGGTTCGTATTCGAACACCGTCAAAGCCGTCACTAGTGTCGAGTACCACTTCACCGAAAAACACTTCAGCATCCAACTCGACGTTTATGACATCCGCTGAGGATGTGCTTGCCAAAAAGAGAGAATTTGCAAGCAATACTGCGATCAGGAGTCGTGCTTTTTGCATGTTGGTCCTCAGTCTTTGATACGGCGTCGAACTTAACTCAGCAATATCCGTACCAACTGAGCATTGGTATAGCTGCCAATAGCTTAAGAGCGCACCAAAATAGCGCACCGGTAGTTTCGTATAGTATTTCGACAAAAGTTGGCACCTACAGCGACAGAGCCATCAAGGTAGTACGGGGCGTGTTTGCGGCTCTTGTGCAAGACTCCTGGTGTGCGTGCTTTGAGAATTCGCGAGATTCGATCGGTCGCTGCACCCGGGCTCGCGGCTTGAAGCCGCTCCTACGATGCG
Organism: Woeseiaceae bacterium; assembly: GCA_030066625.1. Lineage (GTDB taxonomy): Bacteria > Pseudomonadota > Gammaproteobacteria > Steroidobacterales > Woeseiaceae > UBA1847. The sequence continues at coordinate 10,676 of JASJBG010000080.1, read as the reverse complement.
TATTCGAGTATCCGCTACGGGTCGGAGCTGACATTCTTCGAAATCGTACGGACGGGCACCTTCCGACCATTAGCGGCTGGCGTCGCTTGGAGGGCAGCTAGCTCAAATCAGTGCTGTAGTACTTCAGAATTTTTCCCAACTTGCGCCTCTGAGCCGAATGCCTTCGTTCCGACACTGTTCTAGGCTTACTGTATAGGCGGACGCCCGTTCCAGGGTCGTAAAGCCTCCAGTCTGCTACTTTAATCTCAAGCAAGTCGGACGAGAACAGCAGAGCTCTTTCCAATAGTTCGAAGCTCGTCGCTCTCCGGCAGACGAGGTCGGAATCGAAAGCTCGTATGCCGAACCAGTCATTGTTGCCCCTGCCGGGAGTGTGGCTGATCACCATAACGCTAACGTCGTCGCACCAATTCGTTGGAGGGGTCCGAATTGACGTACCGAGCACGAAGCAATTGTCATTTATGCGAAAGGGAAGATTTTTCACAACGTCTGCAATAGGGCAGGAGGCGCCAGTCTACCGTGGATTACCCTGCCGGCGTCTAACGGCCATAAGCGGAAGCATCGATACCCTGTAAGACGAAGCTAGCTCTCCATCGAGACTCTGGCCACATCTCCAGCGTCATCAAACTCGACGCAGATAACGTAATTGGTGACACCTTCCGGGAGAGTGAAGTCGAGTGTGTCCAATGGCTCCTCTTCGTCATCCAATTCTTCCTCTTCTGCATCGAAGCATAACTCCAACAATCGCAAAACCTTTCGAGCGTCTGGCGTGCTGGTGCCCGTATGCTTAATCCAGTAGGAAGCGTCGAGCTCACTCAAATGATGCGAGACAAATAACGTTACACCTAATTCGGCTTCCGGTGTGCCAAAGATAGAATCGATGTGTGCTCGGGCCGTCTTCTCTCGCTCAGAGATCTCTTGGGAGTTGTCTGACATACGTTAATTCTCGAGCGTCGCCTTTGGGCGACTAGCGGTCTCTCATTCTAGCCTGAGCGCAACCTTCAGAGTGGCCGGTTTACAGCGGTAAGCAGTCGACGGACATCGAGGCTTACTTGTGAATGCCGAACTTCTCCATTCGCCGGTACAGCGCCTGCCGGCTGAGGCCCAGGTCCCGCGCGGCACGCGCAACGACCCCGTGTGCATCGTCCAGCGCCGTCCGAATCGCTTGTTCGTCAGGCTCACCTGTGCCGTTGACGGTGGCCGGGCGCTGCACGGGCAGACCGAGATCCCCGGCGCTGATCGACTTGTCGCTGGCCAACAGGGACGCGCGGCGAATGCTGTTTTCGAGTTCGCGGACGTTGCCTGACCAGGGATGGGCAAGCAACGCCGCTTCCGCGTCGGCATCCAGTGCGACGCCGTTCTCGAGGAAGTGATAAGCGAGCGGCAGGATATCGTCCGGCCGGTCGCGGAGCGGCGGTACCGCAATCTCGATCACGTTGAGCCGGTAGTAGAGATCCTCGCGAAAACGACCCGCCTCGACTTCCGCCGGCAGGTCGGCATTGGTGGCGCTGACCACACGAACCGTCACGCGATTGGTCTTTGAACTGCCGAGGCGCTGGTACTCGCCGGTCTGCAGCACGCGCAGCAGCTTCGCCTGGCCGTCGAGGCTCAGGTTGCCGATCTCGTCGAGGAACAGGGTGCCACCGTCCGCCGCCTCGAACCGCCCGACCCGTGCCTTGGAAGCCCCCGTGTACGCGCCAGCTTCGGCACCGAACAGCTCGGCTTCCATCAGGTCCGCGGGCAGGGCACCCACGTTAACCTTGATGTAGGGGCCGTCGGCCACGCTCGAGTTCGCGTGGATGATGTCTGCGAATTTCTCCTTGCCGGCGCCGTTCGGCCCGGTGATCAGGATCGGAACGTCGGCCGGGGCTACGCGGGTGGCGACGCCGATCAGTTCCTGCATCGCCGTGCTTTCGAACACGGTGCCGCAGAGATCATGAGCCGTTTCCAGCCGGGCGCGATCGGCACGCCGTGAGCGTGCGGCCTGTCGGCCGCGTTCCGTCGCCTCGCCGAGCTCGAGCAGGTTACGCGCCGTCGCAATGAGCTTGTTGTCGTCCCAGGGCTTGGCCAGGTAGTCAGCGGCACCGGCGCGGACCAGCTCCACCGCGGTCTCCAGATGCGTCCAGGCGGTCAGCAAGATGACGGGCAGGTCGGGGTGACGCTCCCGGATCGTGTGGAACAGCGCCACTCCTTCCTTGCCGGAGGTCGTGTCCTCGCTGAAATTCATGTCCTGCACGACAAGCCCCACCGGGTGGCTCTCGAGCATCTCGAGACCATCCTCGACCGTCGCGGCCGTTATGCAGGGCAGGTCATGCACCGAGAACAGCACGGACAGTGCTGTTCTGACGCCCTCGTTGTCGTCGATAACGAGGACGAGCGGGTTCATACCGTCCTTGTAGCGACGGCAGGCGACACGTTCGATGCGCGTCGCGCAGGTTCAGCGACGGCGACGAAGCCGAGCAGCCAGAGCATTCCCATTCCAATTACCAGGTACACGTAGTTCAGCCTTTCGATTTCGAACGCTGTTGCCAGCGCATAGTTCAATGAAATTGTCAGGACCGTGCCGATCACGATACCGATCGTCGTCATAAGCCAGTTTTCGGTGAGGAAGTAGCGAATGATGTCACGCTTGCGCGCGCCGATGGCGCGCCGCGTGCCGATCTGCTTGGTGCGCTGGCGCACGGTGAAACTCGCAAGCCCCACGATTCCGAGTCCCGTAATCACAAAGAGCAGGATGATAGCGACTATGAGCGTGGACGCGATAGCAAAATCGCCCTCGTAGCTGGTTGCTACTGTCTCTTCCATCGTACGCACATTCCGGACCAGGCGGCTGGAGCTGTTGAGTTCCTGCATCGTCTGTTCGACAACCGGGATGAGCGCGTCTCGCTGTCCCGGTTCCGCGCGAATGATGTAGCGAATCGACGGACCTTCCTGACGCTGCGGAAACCACATGACGTTGTCAAAACTGCTCCAGTGGACCCAGGCACCGTACTGGTGCTCGATGATGCCCACGACTTCGGCAGACTCGTTGAGGCCGTCATAGATCAGCTGGCCGAGGGCCGGTTCGTCGCCGAACAGCCGCTCCGCGTAGGCCTTGGTGATGATGACCTGCGGCGGCATACGGTCGTAGTTCTCGTCGTCGGCGCGGCGCACTTCGAGTTCAGTGAAACCGCGACCCTCGATGATCTTCACGCCGAGTGCTTGCTCCGCGTGCTCGTCGAAGCGGTAGTAGTTGGCGGTCTCGCGTGGCGCATCCTCGTCCATGCTGGTCTTGTAGCCGGTCGCGCTTCCAGAGCCGCTCATCGGGATGCCGCTGGCGGGCGTCACTGCGATGACACCGGGCAGGGCCCTTAGTGCGCGCAGATCCGCATCAATGGTCTCGTCGTGTCGGTAGTCGCTGCCGAAGCCCAGGCTCTGCGCCGTAATGATGTTCTCGATGTCCATTCCGCTCGGGCGCGCGATGAACTCGATACGGCTCTTCGCCATGAACATGCAGTTCACGACAATCGCAAGTGTCAGGGCAATCTGCACGGCGACCAGTACCGAGCCGGTCCTGTTGCGCCACATTGCGCTCAATATCGGGCGAATTTCCATTGTTTGGCTCCTACTGCGTCTTCAGGTAGCCCGCCGGGGCGAGCTGGCAGATACGCCACGTGGGGTACAGACCGGCAATGATTGCCGAGGAGACGGCAATCACGATCGCGATCAGGACGAGTTCGAGATTCAGGTGCGCGGCGCGATCGCCGTCGCTCAACATGGCGCGAACGCCCGCGAGCCCCAGCATCGACAGCAGCAGGCCCAGGATGCCCCCGGCCAGGCCGACGACGCCCACCTCGACGAGATGCTGACGGAAAATCGCCGCCTTACTCGCACCAAGGGCGCGTCTGAGGCCGATTACGGGTGCCTTGGCGATGAAACGCGCCAGGATGATACCGATCGTATTGAACATGCAGGCCGCGAGAAACAGGACGCCGATACTCATGACGACCAGGATTTCGTCGGCGGCGACCTCGCGAATCTTCATGTACTCGGTCACCGTGCTCAGCCGGTTGTTCGTCGGCCGTTCGAAGCGTCCCAGCGCTTTTTGTCCCTCGGTGTAACGATCGAGCCAGCTCTGGTACTCCGCTACCTGGGCCTCGTTTTCGAGCTCGGCCCAGAACTGCGTGACGACGCATTCGCTCTGCATAAGGTCGAAGTAGGTATCGATCTGCTCGTCCTTCCAGCAGTTGACGTTGCCAGACATGTCGATCTCGCGACGGTCGCCAATCGTGTATGGCATGAACACGTCCTCGACATCGTTGTTCGGTCCGTTGTTGACGTCGTAGTACAGGACGATCGGCTGCCATTCGTCGATGACGCCGACAACCCGGAAGACGTCGTCGCCGAAGCGTGCTTCGCGGCCGACACTGTTCTCGCCGCCGAAGAGGCTGTCATTGGTTTCCTTCGAGAGCACGACGACGTTCTCGGCGTTGCGGTCCGCGTCTTCGTCCCAGGTACCGCCGAACAGGAACGGCACGTTGAACATGTCAAAAAAAGCCCCGCCGGTCATGCGCGACAGAGTCAGGAACGGTGCGACATCCCTGTTCTCCGGCACCGCGGTAAACACGGCTTTGCGCATGGCGGCGTGGCGAGTCGGCACTGGGGATTCAAGCAGTGCCATTGCATCAGCGTGGGTGAGCTGCCAGGGAGCCTCATCGGGACGGCGGTCGTCGTAAGGCTCGTCAGGGCCCCAGCTGTCCAGGCGAACTGCGAACAGCTGGTCGCTCTTCTCGGGTATCGGGTCGCTCGTCAGCGAGTAAACGAAGGTCAGGATCGTCATGCACGCACCGACGCCGACGCCGATCGCGAGCACCATCAAGCCGGTCAGGAGCGGCTGCTTCATCAGGCTCAGGCGTGCGAGTCTAAGGTTGTAGAGAAACATGCTGGCTCCTCAGGCGACAGGCTGCATGGCCGGCTCGGCGATATCGGCCACGTCGGCTTGGGGCGTAAACGGATTCGAGGTCGCGATCTTGCCGTCGAGCAGCTGGACGTTGCGATGCGCGCGCCGGGCAAGCTCGGGATCGTGCGTGACCATGACGATCGTCGTGCCGTTCTGGTTGATCTGCTCGAGCAGGTCCATGACCTGGCGGGCCATGAGCGAGTCGAGGTTGCCAGTGGGCTCGTCGGCGAGCAGGAAGGCCGGATCGCCGGCCAGTGCGCGAGCGATTGCGGCGCGCTGCTGCTGGCCACCCGACAGCTGCGAGGGCAGGTGGCGCATGCGCGAGGCCAGGCCTACCTGCTCGAGCGCACGCTCGATCCGTTCACGACGCTCATTGCCGTTGAAGCCGCGATAGCGCAGCGGCACGTCGACGTTGTCGAATATGTTCAGGTCGGGAATCAGGTTGAAGCTCTGGAAGATGAAGCCGATCTTCTCGTTGCGGATTCGCGAACGCTCGTTGTCCGACAGCTTGCTGACGTCTTTGCCGTCCAGCATATAGCTGCCGCTCGTCGCCGTTTCGAGCAGGCCGGCGATGTTGAGGAACGTCGTCTTGCCGGAACCCGACGGTCCCGTGACGGCGACAAACTCGCCGGCTTCGACGGACAAGCTCAGGCCGCGCAGGGCATGCGTTTCAACGAGGTCGGTGCGATAGACCCGACTGATATCGTTCATCTCTAACATAGTCATTGCCTGTGGTTGGTTAATTGGAATGTCGGTCAGTCGCGAAGCAGTACGCGCTCCGCGCCTCTGAATCGGTCAATCTCGGAAATAATGACGACGTCGCCAACGTCGACACCCTGCAGGATCTCGACCTGCGAGACGCTGCGTGAGCCGGTCACGATGTCGATGCGCTCAGCGACATCGCCATTGACGCGGTAGATAAGGCGGCCGCCGCCGGTATCGAAGAACGGACCGGAGTCGACGACCAGCGTGTCCTCTTTGGACTCGAGCACGATGCGCGCGGACACGCGCTGATTCTGGCGCAGGCCTGCCGGGTGCTGGCCGTCGAAGCGTACGCGACCGCTGACGGTGCTGTTGATCACCTCCGGCGACACCGATACGAGCGTTGCCGCGTGATCCTCGCCGCCGAACTTTATGCCGACGTCGCTGCCGACAACGAGATCGTCCGCGTAGCTATCCGATACCGAGAGCTCGATTTCGAGAGCGGACAGGTCGACGACGGTCGCGATCTCGGCATTTGCAGGTACGACCCCGCGCCTGTCGACGGCGAGCGTGCCGACAATGCCATCAACGGGTGCGCGCAGTTCAAGCTCCTGTACTCGGCGTTCCAGGTTGCCGACCGCCAGCCGCTGGCGATCACGTTCCAGCCTGAGCGTTTGCAGTTCGAAGTCGAGACTTTCTTCGTTGAGCGCGAACTCCGATTCCGCGTGCTGCAGTTCAATGCGCGTGCGCTCTACGTCGTCCTGGGCTTTCTCGTAATCCTGCAGGCTGATGACCTGGTGCCCCCAGGACTGCTCGGCACGGCGCAGTTCACGTTCGGCGGCAACCAGCTCTACGCGGGCGAGGTCGACCGTTTGCTGGCCCTTGAGCAGCAGCTTCTTGTTCTCGATCGACTGGCGCTGCAGGTTTGTCTCAAGACTGTCGAGCGTGGCGCGTTCACGGTCCAGTTCGTTGTCGAGCCCGGGGCTGTCGATCGTCGCGACCAGGTCGCCGGTCGTGACGGCGTCGCCGGCATTCACATGCAACGTGACGGTGCCACCGGTGGTCGCGTAAAGGGTAGGGCTGACGGCAGCAACGACGACACCCTGGGCCGCGATGTCACGTACGAAGGTGTCGCGGATCACCGTCGAAAAGCGAAGTTGGGACCGGTTTGCGCTGCGATCGGTGCCGAGCCACTGGGTCAGGCCCGGTACCGTGAATGCCAGCACGGCGATGGCAACGACGCTACCGATGACGTAGGGAAGGAAGCGGCGCGACTTGCTGCGCTCGATGACCACATCCTGTGCGGACGTGTCACGGATACCCTGTTCCTGCCGCTTGATATCGAGGCGATCGACCGTGGCACGCTCAGGCATGACCACCTCCGAGCGACGCGTAGCGGCAGCCTGGCTCATTGGCACCGAAAACGTCGTTGAAGAATCGTGCGAGGGAATCGGTGTGTTGCTCGATGCCGGGCGACACCAGCGACCACTCGCTGCCGAAGAACAACATGCCGGCGTAGTCGATGGTTGCTGCTGCGTTCTGCAGAAACTCGAACATGGATCCAAGGAAACAGGCTTGATCGGTCAGACAGTTCATTTGGCGGTTCGCTCGATTGGGTGCTTACAAGGTCTATAGCAGGAAGCGTGCCAACTCATTTACGCTTGCAAGTCATTGATTCTTATTGCGCGCGCCGTCCGCAAAGTGTCCGATGTGTCCGCCGCGGACGGTCGCGGACAGGTGCCGGACGGCGTTTGCAGGGCAGCGGACACACGGCACCGCACAGGCGCCCTGAAAAAACGGTTCAGTCGCCCAAAATCAGTTTTGAATCATCGGCTTGCCCCGGAAACATAAACTTCACATAACGCCTTTTTCGGGCTAGACTGAGGTCTCGTCCTGGCGGGGGCGATGGGGGAAACAAGACGAGAGCCTGTCAAGAAACAGGCCGAAAGGTTCAGACCGATGCCACAACAGGCCTTCAGCCTTCGGGACACGACCGGGGCTTTCGAGACCGTATTTCCAAGTGTTGCCCAGCGGCATGACGCGGCAATTCTGGGCCTGCGTGAGCGTTTTGAGCGCGGCGACCCACTGATCGTGCTGACGGCCGACGGTGCCCTCGAAACCAACCATGTCGTCTGCAGGCTCGCGCAGGGACTCGGTCCTGACGTCACGGTCGTCCGACTGACCCGACCCTACAAGGACGCGGCGGACGGAATGGCCGCCATAACCCGTTCCCTGGGTTTCGATCCGGCAGAGCTCAGCGTCTCGGACCTGCAAAGTGTTTTTCGCCTGTTTCTCGACTACCAGGGAAGTCACAACCAGCGGACCTTGCTGGCTGTCGAGCACGCGGCACAGCAGTCGCACTGGCTGCTCGACATCATCCGGCACCTGGTGGAGACGGCGGAGACGGAGAAACACGGTCTGACGGTGTTACTGACCACGCGACCGGCTCGCTACGCTCAACTCCAGGCGGAGGGGCCTATTGCCGCCGTGGCCGAGCGGGCAGGGCAGCCACTCAGCCTGCCACCGTTCACGCCGACGGAGACGACGGAGTTCGTCCGCCAGCGGGTCCGTGCGGCGGGGGCCGCCGATATCAGCCAACTGTTCGAGTTCGACGCGATCAGCAGGCTTCACGAGATCAGTGACGGCGTGCCGGACGAGGTTGCGGCGATCTGTTGTCGCTGCCTGCAAAACGCGAACCTGGCTGAGACCGGTCGAATAACGGAGGCCGCGATTACCCGCGCGGCAAGCGAGATTCGCGCCGAGAACCAGGATTTCAGAACGTCTCTGGATGAGACGATCAACGAGCCCCGCGGACTGAGCATCACGGGCCATCGACTCGTGATCCGTCTCAATGACCGCTGGGTCCGCGAGCTGCTGCTGGACAAAGGCTCGGTCATGCTCGGCCGTTCCGACAGCTGCGACATCAGCCTGCCCGGTCACACGGTCAGTCGTCGGCATGCGTTGATCAGCACCGGCGAAACGGGGCACGTACTTCGCGACCTCGCCAGCAGGAACGGCACCTTCGTGGGAGACCAGCGGGTGCGCGAGACCGTGCTCAAGCCCGATGACGTCATTCGGATCGGGGATTTTCTTATCGAGTACGAATCGATTGCCGGCTAGGAACTGGTGATTATTGACCGGCCAGTCAAAACTTTATTAAAAACAGCGTGTTATCACCCGGCCGGTCAAGAAAAAAGTGCAGTTTTCGTCGATTTTCTATACATGCGACAAAAAGGCCAGATAGTTCCTTTCACCTAATCAACTGATTTATCTATCCAAAGTACGTATTGGCACGGTTCCTGCTGTTATAGACATCGGGAGCGAGCAGTGCTCGTCTCATAACCAAAAAAAGCAACATCGAGCCAAAGCCAAAACAGAGTGGGACTATCATGAAAAAACTAGCTTCACTGCTACTTGCCACGGTAATGCTCGGCATGGCGGCGGGTGCCAACGCGGTCACCATCAACTTCGACAGCGCGGAATGCGGGACATGTTCCAGCGGCACGCCTGTCGTCGGTGACGAGTGGGCAGCCTTCGGAATCACGGTCAACCAGGCGTACTGGTATTTCGATGGTCGCGACACCTTCGATCAGGAAGGCCTGTCCGTGAACATCGACCCAGCCTCGATCGTGTTCGACAACGTCTCGACCAATGCAACCATCGATTACTGGGTAATCAACGGTTTCACGGGTCTCTACCAGGCGTACGATGCCATGAATAACCTGATCGACAGCATCCTTATCGATGCAAGCAACGGAGACGTGCTCGGCACGTACACGTTCGTTGGTCAGGTTGCCTCGATCGTGTGGTCCGGCACCCCCGGGTTCGCACAGATCTCGACGCTGACGATCAGCGACGTGCCGGAGCCGGGCGTTCTTGCCTTGTTCCTGATTGGTGGCCTTGCAGGCCTCCTGGGACGTCGTCGCCGCGTCTAGGCAAGCAATACCGGTGTAGCAGTACATCGAACGGAAAGGCCCGCCACTCGGCGGGTCTTTTCGTTTTAAGGCGCGCTCAATCCGAGATTATCGCGAACTCACTGCTGTGTTCGATCGCCACGGATACGATGATGATGTAGGCCGTAAACACCACGTTCGAGCGCAGTGCGGCCAACAGCCAGCCGGAGCCATAGACGCGACGCACGGCGATCATGAAATAGACAAGGAAGCTGACGAACGCCACGACCTGGAGCAGTAACAGGGCGATGTTCCGGGACGCAACCGCCTCGAGCGGCAGGATCAGCACCAGTGCGACGTACGCAACGCAGTGCAGGTGCAGCGAGAAGATCAGGTGGTCGAAGTACAGGCGCCGCCAGTAGACGATCTTCATTAACACCGCAAAGGCAGGTAGAAGCAGGAACATCAGTGTCGGCAGCTCGTCCGACAGGAAGCGGGCCTGCACGGCGGCGTCGAACGTCGGATCGGCACCAGGTTCACGCAGAATCCCGCTGGACGCGAACCACGAGACCAGCAGGAAGAAGACGATGCTGAAGACGAGGTAAAGCCGCAGCGGCGGTGAATAGGCGGCGCGGCGGCCAGCGAGAAACTCGGCGGTAAGCATGCCTGGATGTCGAAACAGGACCTTTACCGTCGATGCGGCACGCCCGTCGACCTCGAAGGTCTCACTGATGACGGAACCGACCAGGCTCCAGATTGGCCTCTCGAGATCGACGTTTCGTTGGCCACAGGTCGAGCAAAACTCGCCGTCGAGGCTCGATTGGCAGTTCCTGCAAACGGGCATGGCTCAGTGAAGCAGAGCCGGGCGCACAAGGTCAACAGCCCCGAGACCTTCGCGGCGCTTCCCCGGCGTTTCTATCGCAATCTCGTTGTTGGTGGCTTTCAGGCCAGGTCCCCGGTCCTGGACATCGGTGTCCGCCATGGCGCCTCGTTCCAAGGTGATATTGGCAGATTTCTTCAGGCCCGGAAGTTCGCGGACGCCGACGTTCTCATTGCCTTCGCGGTGGTCGATGTTCGCGACCTCGACCGCGAGACCGGAGCATTCAGCGAATGAGGCGCCGACAGCGCCGTCAATGGTGACCCGG
>JASJBG010000014.1 GCA_030066625.1 Woeseiaceae bacterium | reverse complement strand
GCTCATTACCCTCGCTGCAGGAGAACGTCCGGATCCAGTTGACGTAGGGCTGGATGATCGCGAGGCGCTCGCGAATCTGCGCCTCCTCGATCTGTGTGCCCGGGCCCTGTCCTTCGACGTAGGGGCTGAAAGAGATGCCGTGAATCTTGCCGTCGAGGATTTTCCTGACGAGATCACGCAGGTCGGTTTCTGAGAGGCCGGCAATGTTGATGCCCGCCAAAGAGAGTCGTCTTTGGTATAAGTTTGACATGGGAGTAGTCCTTAAAGCTGCTACTCGGCGAATAGCAGTCCTGGTCCGAAAGTAACCGTCAGGTGCCGGATCCGGCCGGCACGGTCGAACAACGCGGCGCTGTCCTCGGCTGGCAGCTCGAGCGAATCCACGGTCTTGTCGGTACCATCCGTATATCCGATGGTGACCGACTGCGACCCACTGTCATTGAGTTCGTAGACGATGGGCACCTGGCAAAGCGTAAAGGCGAGGCTGCCGATCGGTATCTCGACGTCCTGCCACGAGTCGTCGACCGCAAGCCAGCAGAATGTCGATGTCGCATCGCGGAATTCCTGCCGCCGGAGCAGCGTCGGCTCGAAGTGCAGCTTGCCGTCGCGTACGCGAATTCCGAGTTCGCCGAAGCGCGTGAGTATCTCCTCTTTGACCTGGCCGGTCATGCCCGGCTGGCGCGCGCCGATGTGTCCCGGGGTATGCGAATACGGGTCGGTCGGGAAGGCGCCGAACTCGACCGGCGTCTTGTTGAAACCGAGGCCCGCGCGCACCTTGTAGTAGAGTCGCCCGATCTGCCGGTACGCGTCCGCGTCACCGCCAGAGCCGGCGGCAAAGTACACCTCCTGCACCGCAAGCAACAGCTTCGACACCATGTGCCAGTAAACGCATCCGAGGCCTTCGAAGCCGAACATCGTGCCCGAGCGGCCCGTGAACGCCTGGTGATCAAAGGTCTTCTCGAACAGCGCATGCAGGCGCTCGCGCGAGACATCGACCTCGTCAGCATAGCGTTCCGGCAGTGCGTCGAGCTCCGCCTCGAGGTCGCTGACGTTGGCGAACTCCGCGCTGAAACGATAGTGCCCGTCGGCGTCGCGCAGCATGACCTGGTCGTTGCCGTCGGCCACGAGAGCGCGCAGCAGCGGGATATCGTTGACGTCGGATTCGGCGATGGCGTTCTTCTGCAGGAAGCCGGGAAGTTCGCGGTCCGGGTACAGCATGAAGGTGTGCTGGTCGGCGCGATACACGGCGCTTTCGAACAGCGACTCGAGCACGTCGACAGCGACTCGCGGTTCAATGGAACCGGCGCTGAGCGCAGCGACCTGGCCTTCGAGCATCGGGTACAGGTTGCCGATCGCGGCGTTCCCCGGCGAAGCCTCGAGCAGGTTGTAGGCATGAAACAGGCCGTCGTCCCGGCGGTTGTTGCCGATCGTATGGTCGATTGCCGTGACGGCGTCCGCTAGCAGTGCGCGAATGGCGTCGAGTTCCACCGTTTCCGTAGCGGACAAGGTGTCGCTGCCGTATACGGTCTCCCGGAAGCGGCTGGCCGCTTCCCCGAGTTCGGCGAGGAGCTCGTATCGTGCCTCGGAACTGACGCTCGCGCCGTCGAGCTTCGGGCAGAAGCTCGCGAGCGCGCCGGCCGTTTCGGCGAGCCAGCCGGCCACATCGCCCGACAGTTCGACGGACTGGCCGTCCCGCGCCAGCAGGTCCTGAAGGAAACTGACGTAGCGGCGCAGGTAGTACAGGGTCACCATCGACAGGCCCTGGCCGACGAGCGCATTGTTCGCGTCATTCCACTCAGGGCGCTGCGTGTTCATCCAGATGCCGCCGTCGACGACGAGGTTGCCGAGTTTCGACAGCAGCGGTACGAGGAGTTTCTCGAGCAGCGTAACCTGCAGAACCTCGCCCTTGTCGTCGAGCACGAGCTTGGCGTCGTAGCCGGTCGTGCCGAGCAGCTTCTCGATTCTCTCGGCGAGCGCGTCGTCGTAGTCGACCGTGTGTTTCGGGTCCTTGATCAGCTTGTCGAAGGACCGGATGCGATAGGGAACGTTCGCATACGCAAACACCGGCTCGAGGAGCAGCTTGCCGAGCCTTGCCGGATGGAAGTCACGTGAAATCTCGAGCAACTTGGTCAGGTAGATGATCTGGTGGTCACCCCAGTAGCCGATATAGCTCCACGGGTCCTCCGGATCTTCGACTTCCCAGTCGATGCCTTCCTTGGTGATGCGATACGGGTTGTAGCCGTCCATCGTCGATGCGTTGACGAACTTCGCTACCATGTTCTCGACGAACTCCGGATAGCTGAGCGCGAGCGCTTCCCAGTTCTGGAAGATGTCGCGCCAGTTGCCTTCGTACGACAACAGCGCGTTGCCGTAGCGGTCTTTGAGCCGTATCGCGAACAGGTTCCAGGGCCGGCTCGGATCGCCGTGGCGACGTCCGAACGTGATCGGCAGGTACTCGTGACAAAGACGCTCGAGCTGGCGATCGTCCTGCGATTTCACCTTCGACAGCAGCTCGGCGAACTCGACGGTCTCCGGCAGCGCGTCCAGCATCTGCCGGTTACGCTGGTACACGGGGCGATTGAAGGTACGGATCGTGTGCCGGAAGTCCTGCGCGGAAACGTTGTAGTGGTCCGGGAAGTAACCGCCGCGCAGCACGTTGAACAGCACATTGGCGTAGTGCCGAACAGCGACGTTCTCCTCGGCCGTTGCCTGGAAGCCGTCACACATGGCCATGATCTTCGCGAGCTCGTCGGAACCTTCCGCGACCGACTTTCCGATGGCGGCCGCAAGAGCGGCCGGCTCAGCGAGTTCGTTGCGCAGCGCGACGACGTCCGCCTGGCTGAGCTCGATGTTGGCAACGATCTGCCAGCTGCGGTCGCTTTTCGCCGTCAGCTCGAGCGCCTGGTTCACCAGGAACGCGCCGCGGATGCCGCGCTTGTGCGCCTCGGTCTCGAGTGATTCGCCGCGGCGAAAACGGTCGACCTGCTCCGACGAAATCAGGATCGTGGGGTCGTCGAAGCCGAGGCAATAGGCGACATTCGCCTTTAGTGATTCACAGGGCTCCGCGCGATCCGTAATGCCGGAGTAAAGCGCAAAGATCGCGAGCCCCGACGTTTGCTCCAGCTCGGTCCACTTGTAGGCATCGACGAGATTGCTCGAGTTGGTCTGAGTGAAGCGAGGCGTGCCTGCCGGCAGGATGTTCTGCAGGCCATCGAGGATTTCGACGGTCTGCGCCTGGCCGCCGTGATTGAAAAGCTCGCAGTGGCGCACGAAACCATGGGCGTCGCTGGTGGCCCAGGTGTAGCGAAACTCGAGCTGCAGGTCGTAGTTGACCTCGGCGAAGCACAGCTTGTTGCCGAGGACGTTCTTGTAGACGTGGCGGCTGATCGCGTAAGTGCCATCATGCTGGGCATTGAAAGGCTCCCAGCGCTGGTCGGCGCCGTTCGACTGCACGCGTAGCAGGGTCCGCGGGCCGGTGTGCAGGTTGCTTTCATGAATCCTGTCGACCGTGATGTACGGGAACAGCGCGGTATCCGGCGAGACCCGGCCGGCGGACAGTCCACCCGTCGAGGACACGAACAGCCAGTGGTCGTCGCTCGAGACGACGCTGATGAAAAACGGCGGGATCTTGTCGACATTGTGGATCGCGTAGTAACGCTCGCCCGCGATGTCCACGAAATCGCCACTGGTTACACCCGATTCGGCCGAATCGATTTTCAAGGCGGTACTCAAGAGTCAGTCTCCGTTGCATCCAACACGAGCGTGCCGAACAGGCCGGCGTCGATCCAGCCTCGGTCCTTGGGACCGTATGGTACGGATTCCGAGCCGACAAAGTTCTCGCGCATCTCGCTGCCGTCATTGTCACAGTACGCAACCATCAGGCCCATGACCTTGCCCGGTGCAAGCGTCAGGGGCTGGTTGTCGTCGGAATCGTCCGCGTAGCTGTCATCGTAGATGTCGATTGCGATTTCCCAGACGAGCTTTTCGCCCTGCTGCTTCCAATCGCCTTCGACATGGTGCGAATAGTTGTGCGGCTTCTCGTCCGTACCCATGTCGGTCGCCTGGTTGTCGAGCGATATGTGATAGGCAAACGCGTTGTGGTTGTACTGGTGCTCGCCGCCGGAGTGATCCTCGTCGATGAATATCTCGAGGCAGTCGTCGTCCCAGTACTGAAGCAGCGGATCACGGTGAGTGTCGATCAATACGTCGTCGACGATCTCGGCGAGGATATAAATACGCTCGGGCGTCCAGACGACCTTGTAGCGTCCCTGGAAATCTTCCGCCGTGTACTCGGGTCCAAGCCACGTATGCTCGAGTTTCTGCCAGCGGGCCTCGCGCCAAATCGCATCGTCGGCGACGCCGTCGACGACCGGCGCTTCAGCCGCGCGCGGAGCACGGTACTCGGTCCGTCCTTCCACGTGAGTCGCCTCGGCAGCGGCCGTGCCAAAAGTTGCCAGCAGGAGCCAGGCAACGCTTATTCTGCGGAACACATTGGATCTCCGCACGGCACCCTCTCGCCGTGCAATATACCTGTTCATCATCGTTCTACTTGGCGCCATAGCGCGGCGCTGATTGCTTAAAAAACAGATACTTAACTTGAAATGGCCGCGTCCTCCCCAGGACGACGACCGAACCTGTAATCCTAGCTGACAGCGCTGTCATGCGCAACTTTAGTGCAGCCGTTCGAGGCGGGTTTCGGGGTCCGCCAACGTGGTCTCAGAAGGCGATCGGTTCCTGTTGGCGGCGGCCGGGGACGAGGTCAGAAGCCGGAGAGTATCCGCTCCTTGATCTGTTCGAACTCCTCGTCGGTTACGTAGCCGGCATCCCGCAGTTCACCGAGTTCACGGAGCTGTTCGAGTGCCTGCGAGATGTCTCCCGTTCCCTGTCCGGCCGCCGGCGCGGGTTCAGGCGTCGCAGGAGAGGGCGCGGCGGTTGCAGGTGGCGCTGTTGCCGTTGACGTAGCAACCGTTGCCGTACCAACCGCAGGTACGGCCGTGTCAGGCGTCGGCGCGGGTGTCATCGCGACGGGGGCCGCCGTGACGTTGGTCGGGGTCGGCGCTGTTGAGGGTTCGGCCAGGCTTGGTGCCCGGGCCTCGGCCGCGGCCAGTTGCTGCTGGCGTGCGAGCTCTTCCTGCTCCTGGCGCTCGGCTTCGGCACGGATCCGGGCGTCGCCGAGCCGCGACCGTTCGGCAGCCGCATCGGGGGACTGTGCCGCTGCCTCGCCAAGGGGCGATAGCAGGAAGATCGTCAAGACCAGCGCAAGATTACGAACACTCATCATCCCGCTATCATAGCCTTTCTGTTCCGGGCCTGTCTGCTCGGCGCCATCCCGGCATGTAACGAGGCCCCCAGCTTTCCCTGGGCACATGGCCGCAGTTGCAATTTACCGGTCGTCGCATTCATGATCTACGGCCCTCGAAATCGAGGGCGCCAAAACGACCAGCAAATCACGCGCGGGCAATCGTGCGCGGCTGACGAAGGAAACACGGACGATGAAGGGAACTCAACTCATGCGAAGCCGAAATGGCAAGAAGGTCGCACCGATCGCGGCCTTTATTGCGATCGTGCTGCCGCTGCTATCCGCCTGTGGCGGTGGGGGAACTGGCGAGATCAGCGTGCCGATCAGTTCCAATTCGCCACCAACACCGCCGCCGCCACCACCACCACCACCACCACCACCGCCTCCACCGCCGCCGCCTCCATCAACCGGCAATGTGAACATCCCCAATCCAACGCTGACGGTTGCGGATAATTCGCCCGTCGAACCGGGGGACACACTGGTTCTCGTCTGGAGTGACGAGTTCGATGGCGCGCGGCTGGACCCGGAAACCTGGTTCTTCGAAACCGGCGACGGCTCCCAGTACGGTATTCCTGGCTGGGGCAACAACGAATTGCAGTGGTACCTGCCTGATAACGCCCAGCTCGACAACGGTCGCCTGGTTATTACGGCGAAATCGGAGAGCAGTAACGGTTACGGCTATACGTCCGCCCGTATCAACACCCGCGACCGATTCGCGTTCCGTTACGGGCGTATCGAGGCGAGCATTCGTTTTCCCGAAGGCCAGGGAATGTGGCCCGCGTTCTGGCTGCTCCCGCAGGATTCGAATTACGGCACCTGGGCGGCGTCGGGCGAGATCGACGTTGTGGAGTCGGTGAATCCGAACGCATCAGGCGGCAACCGCGTCTACGGGACCATTCACTACGGCGCCACCTGGCCCAACAACCAGATGTCCGGCAATCACTATGACGTCGCGACTGACGTCACGGCGGGCTTTCACGAGTACGCGCTCGAGTGGGACGAATCGGAAATGCGCTGGTACGTTGACGACATTCTGTACTCGACACAGACTTCCTGGTCGACGACGGCCGCGCCGTATCCGGCGCCATTCGACCGGCCGTTTTACATTCTTCTGAACGTCGCCGTTGGCGGCAATTTTCCGGGGCCGCCCAGCGGGTCTACGGCATTTCCGGTAACGATGGAAGTCGACTACGTCAGGGTCTACTCGGGCGAGTAGGCGCTTCCGCGTAGCTTCCTGATACCCCCCAGCCCGCGCGTTGAAGCGGGTGCAAAAAAAGCGGCGACCGCAGAGCGGTCGCCGCCGTGGGGGGGTACTACTGTAGTGAATCAGAACCGCGCGCGAATCCCGATCGCGTAGCGTGGGTCCTGGTCGTTCTCGAGCAGGAACTGTTCCACATAGCGACCGCGCTGTAGCTGGTCCTCGCCCGTCAGGTTCAACGCGTCGAAGGCCAGCGTCAGGTTGTCCGTAATGTTCCACGAGGCACTGAGGTCGATCTGCAGGTACTCGTCGAAGTACACGGGCTCGTTGGTTACACGAAGCTGGTTTTCCGCGAACAGGAACTCATCACGCCAGTTGGCAGCAACACGCACGGAGAAATACTCGTTCTCGAAGAACGGGACGAGGTTCCACGAGTCGCTCAAGCCAATCAGGATTGCCTGCTGGTTGAAGTTCGACGGGTCGTACTCCGCGTCGCTGGACACGACCGTGTAGTTGGCCTGGATGCCGAAGCCGGAGTCGCCAAACAGGTGCTGAACCGCGAGCTCCCATCCATCGATGCCGCGCTCGGCAGAGTTCAACGGCCGCGTCACGTCGAAGATCGCGATCGGGTCACCCGGCTCGCTCGTTACCGGAACGTTTGGAACGACCGTTCCATCGAAGCGGGCTTCGGGGTTACGCAGCGGGTTACCGTTCACGTCGAGGATGACGTCCTGGACGACTTCGTTCGTGATGTAGTCGTCGACCTGCTTGTAGAAGAAGGTCAGCGTCGCGAAACTGGCATCGCCGTAGTAGTACTCGACGGCCAGGTCGATGTTGTCCGCGAGGTACGGCCGGATAGCCGGGTTGCCGCTGTTCGCGGTCGCAATGCCGGGCCGGTAGTCGCTGACGGTCGTGATCGGTCGCAGTGCATTCAGGTCCGGACGGGCCAGCGTCCTGCCGTAGGACAAACGAGTCACGATGTTCTCGGTGGGCTCGAGCGAGAAATCGAGCGCCGGCAGGAACACCTCGTAGTCGGCATCGATCGAGAACGGCACCGGTTCAGCACCCGGCGGGAAGTTCACCGTACCCTCTGTGATCGTGAAGATCGTCAGGGACTCGGGGAAGGTCTGGAACGCCGATCCGGTTACGTCCGTCGTCTCCCAGCGGAAGCCGGCGTTGAGCCTGCCCGGTATGCTGCCGAGCTCGAAATCGGTCGCGAGATTGAAGTAGACCGCAATCGTCTCCTCCGAAGCGCCGAAGAAGGTTGGCGGATTCGCGGCCACGATGTCAGCGATCTGGATCGGGAAGGTCTGCTCGAGCAGCTGGTTGATCGGGAACTGCACCGTCGTCTGGAAGCCGCTCGGTGCTTCCGTCGGGGTCTCCACGATCAGGTCGGCGCAGCCGTCACAGTCATCGAGATTCTGGAATACGAAGCCACTGCTAACTGCGTTTGTCGCGACCTGGTAGTCGATGTAGTTGATACCCGTGGTCAGGACGACGTCGTCGAAGTTCCAGTCCAGCTCCAGCCTGGCCTGATCGATCTCGTTGTCTATCGAGATGATTCGGATGACGGAGCCGAGTGGCGAGAAGCCGTTCGGGCTCAGGAAGCCATTGACGTTCGGCCGCGGCGTGCCGCCGCCGAACTGGTCTTCACCGCGAAACGCGCACGGCAGGCCGGGGGTCGGGCAGCCACTGGAATCATCGACCGTGATGTCGACACCGTCCGGGCGGTAGCTGAGGCCAAAGTCGACGCCGAGCGCGCCCTGCAGGATCTGCGTGTTGTCGTTGATCTCATTACCCGGTTGACTGACAGCCTGGGACGTCTGAATGTCAAACTCGACGTTCACGGTATCGTTCAACGCCCAGTCGATATTGAGACCGTAGGCATCGTTTTCGATCTCCTGCCGGTTTGCGTAGACGATGGAGTCTGCCGCCGCGTTCGTGCGCAGTGCGGACTGGACCGTATAGGTGTCCGACAGCTGCAGGTTGAACACGCCGGGTGATACGACACCGAACAGGCCGGTCTGGAAGCGGTCCGCATCGAGCCGGAACCGGGACAGCACGTAGTCCGCCGTCACCGTCACCGTATCCGAAGGCGCCCACTGGGCGACAAACTGCGCGTTGGTTCGCGTACGTTCCGCGTGCTGGATTTCCGAGATCTGCGTAATCGGGCGATAGATGTAGGGTATGCCGGCACACTCGGCCATCGAGTTTTCGCACCAGTTTGTAAACGTCGCCTCGCCGGGGTTATCCCTGGCCCAGCCGTCCGTATGCACTGACGGTTCGCTGAACTGGCGGTTCGCATAGGAGAAGTTGGCGAGTACGCCGAACTGGCCGTCAGCAAACTGTGTTGAGAACAGGCCGCCGAATTCAGGGGTCACGTCATCGCCAACCCTGACCGAGGAGTCGTGCACCGCGAATGCGTTCGCGAAGATGGTCATCTCGTCGTAATCGAACGGGCGAGCGGTGCGGATATCGACGGTCGCGCCGATACCGCCCGAGGGCACGTCCGGACGAGCCGTCTTGTAAACGTTGACGCCCGTGACCGATTCCGACGCGATCTCCGCGAAGTTGAAGGCGCGGCTCTGGGTCGCCGATGCAATGCTCTCCTGCTCCGGCGAAGATGCAACGGGCATCTGCCGGCCGTTGAGCGTAACCATGTTGAAGCTCGGGCCGAGACCACGCACCGTGATCTGGTTGCCCTCGTTTTTCTGCCGGTCGATCGAGACGCCGGTGATGCGCTGTAGCGATTCGGCGAGGTTTGTGTCCGGGAACTTGCCGATGTCTTGTGCCGTAATCGAATCGACGACACCGGATTCATTGCGCCGGATGTCCATCGACCGCTGCAGCGAGCCCCGGATACCGGTGACCACGACTTCCTCCATGACAGCAGCTTCCGTGGTCTGCGCATGACCGACTTGCGCTCCGAACAAGAGCGGCAGTGCCAGTACGGCAGGCCAGGAACGGCGCACGGACGCGCCCGTTATGTAGCGTTTCATTTGGGATCCCCCCCTTTTTTTTGGACCTGATTTTTTTGTGCGGAAACAGGCATCTGAAAGCGGTTTGCCCTTGTTCCGCACAAATGTAACCGCTTACATTTACCTAATAGTGGCCCAACTGGCGGCGCATGGCAACTATTTGCTGTAGTTACATGTGGAATCGATCGTTGCACTGCCGGGGTGCAGCCGTTTTGCGTTGCCACGGGTCCGTGGCTAGAATGAAAGCGCTTACACCAACAAACGACGGCCCGGATGCCCCGATGGCGGGCAGGCAGTCGGCGAAGAACAGGCATGGCAACGATCTACGAGGTTTCGAAACGCGCGGGCGTCTCCCTGGCGACTGTCTCCAGGGTGATGAACGACAGCGGGCGCGTTAGCGACAAGACCCGCGCCAAGGTTCTTGCCGCGATGGATGAGCTCAACTACCGGCCAAATTTCATCGCCCAGTCGCTGGCAACGAATCGATCGAACTGCGTCGGCGTGTTGGTCCCGGAAGTATCGGGACCGGTATTCGCGGCAATGCTCGAGGGCATCGAGGCCGAACTGCGCGAAGCCGGCAAGTTCACGATCTTCGCCACCGGACACACGGACCCGGACAAGGAGCTCGAGGGCATTCGTTTCCTGATCGGTCGCCGCTGCGATGCGCTGATCCTGCATATCGAGTCACTCGATGACGATTTTCTGCTAAGTCAGAAAAACGATTCCACGCCGTTTGTCATCATCAACCGCGAGGTAGAGGGCCTCAAGGACCGCTGCTTCACGCTCGACAACGAACACGGCGGCTACCTGGCGACGCGCTACCTTGTAGACCAGGGACATCGCGACATCGCTTATGTTTCCGGACCGACCGGCTGGCGCGATGCTGAGGATCGGTTCGTCGGCCACAAGCGAGCCCTCGAAGAGGCCGGCATTCGCTTCGATGAACGGCTCTGCTATACGGGCGACTACCACGAGGAAGGCGGCAGCCGCGCGCTGGATGCGCTGCTGTCACTCGACATCCCGTTTACGGCTGTCGTCTGTGCCAATGACGAAATGGCCGCAGGGGCGATGGCGTCGGCACGTTCTCATGACCTGGTACTACCCGATGACCTGTCGATTGTCGGTTTCGACAACGTACCGCTCGCGCGCTATCTGCATCCGAAGCTATCGACCGTCAACTACCCCGTGGCTGACATGGGAGCCATGGCGGCCCGCTGGGTCCTGAAGAACGTCTACAACCGGAGAATTGATTCGGTCGATCATCACTTCAAGCCAACACTCGTCGAGCGAACTTCAGCGGTAGCGCCGTTCGGTCGGTCCGCGGACGTTCGCGCACGCGGAGACATCAACGGATAACGACAAGCCGACAGCCCGGGCCGATACATGAAGCAAACAAACACAAAGAAGTACATTGGTCTGGGGGTCGCTGTCGCGGCACTCGTCACTGGCTGCGGCAAACCGCCGGCGGAGCCTGTCGAGGCAACCGCATCGGACCAGCTCTTTGGCCTTGTCTGGGCGACCAACGTTGGTGGCGGTGCATTCGCCGGTGCGGACGGCACGCCGTACGCGGCCGAGGAGTCGGTCACCGGCGGTGAGACTGGAATGATCGATGCCGTCAAGGGCGCGCAGGACGAGGGCCTCTACCGTAGTTATCGCGAAGGCGACGTGCGGATTGCCCATCCGCTGCCGAACGGTGACTACGACGTCACGCTGCACTTCGCCGAGCCGGACGAGATCGGCGGCAAGGAGCGCCTTTTCGACGTCTACGCCGAGGATCAGCGCGTCATGCAGGATATCGACGTGATGGTCTTCCGCGACGGCAAGATCAAGTCCGCACTGACCGTCACGGCGCCGGGTGTCCGCGTAGAGGACGGTGAACTGAACATCCATTTCGATGCCTCGAAGCGTCAGCCAGTTTTGAGCGCGGTGGTTGTGCGGACAGAGCTGCCGAGGAACGATGAATGGAAGCTCGTCTGGAGCGACGAGTTCGACGTGGACGGCGCGCCGGACCCGGACAACTGGAACATCGAGGAGTGGCCCGCCCGCAAGGTAAACGATGAGGACCAGGCTTACACGTCGCGAGAGAAGAACGTTCGCGTGCGTGACGGGATGCTCGAGATCGAGGCGCACGTCGAGGACTACGACGAGGCGAAGTACACCTCGGGCCGAATACAGTCGAGTGGCAAGGCCGATTTCCTGTACGGCCGCTTCGAAATTCGCGCGAAACTGCCCCGCGGGCAGGGCACCTGGCCCGCGCTGTGGATGCTGCCCAGCGATCCGTTCACCTACGCGACGAAGTGCGGCGGCGATACGGACTGGCAGGGCAATGCCGACTGCGACGCGTGGCCAAATTCCGGCGAAATCGACATCATGGAGCATGTCGGCTACCAGATGGACCACGTGCACGGCACCGTGCATACGAAGGCCTACTACTGGCAGACCTGGGAGCAGCGCAAGGGGCGTATCCTGCTCGACAGCGTTGACGAGCAGTTCCATGTCTACGCGCTCGACTGGTCCCCGGAGCGAATCGACGCCTACGTCGACGACGTGCTGTATTTCACCTACATCAACGAAGGCAAGGACTGGGAAGAGTGGCCGTTCGACCACCCGTTCCACCTGATTCTCAATATTGCTGTCGGTGGTGCCTGGGGCAGGGCCGGTGGCCCGATAGACGACAGCGTGTTCCCGCAGCAGATGATCGTGGACTGGGTTCGCGTCTATCAGAAATCGAACTGATCCGCCGTCGCGCAATCAGTAGCGATAGTCCGAAATCTGGACCTCGTCGCCGTAGTCTGCGTAATCGCCCGCGTGGCGCAGCGTGCGGAACTCGCGCCAGTTGATGGGCCGGTAAAGCGCCGGCCGCTCCGGCGACACGCGCGTGGGCAGGGGCGCGTAGTCGGTATCCCATGCCGGGTTGAAAAAGTAAGGGGCGCTGAAGCGGTCGCGAACCGGGTTAGTGACGACGCGATGCAGTGCGGCGCGGTACTCGTCGTTCGACCAGACCTGCACCATGTCACCGATGTTGATCACGAGTGCACCAGGCGTTGGCTCGACGAGGTGCCATTCGCCGTCCCGGTGCACCTCGAGGCCCGGCTGGTCATCCTGCAGTAACAGCGTCAGTGCACCGGCGTCGCTGTGTTGGTTGACGCCAAACGGCGTCTCTTCGTTGCCATCCGGGTGCAGCGGGTAGTAGTTGAGCCTCAGGAAACTCGTGTGGCCGTCGCCGAAGTCACGGCCGAGGTGGTCGGACGGCATACCGAGATTTGTCGAGATAACTGCCAGCAGGCGGTGGGCGAGGGATTCGCACGCATCGTAATAGGCGCGGACGGCTGGCTCGAAGCCCAAGAGCTCAGGCCACCGCGCGACCTGCGTATCGCCATCTTCCGGTCCGAAGTCGAAGACCTGCTTCCAGTCGCGCGTGTTCTTGGTCAGCTCTTCGTCGTAGTAGCCCCACGGGTTCTCGGCGCTGCGCATGATCTCGCGCTTCGTCTCGACAGGCTGTGCGAAGAACCTGGACGCCGCATCGAACAGGTCCGTAACAACGGTATCTCCGATGCCGTGGCCGGTGATCTGGAAGAAACCCCAGTCGCGGCACGCGGCGTCGATGGACCGGTGCGCGGCGTCGCCGTCGAGCTCGGAGATGTCGACGACGGGAACTGAATTTTCGGCGGGGCGGGTCATGTACTCAGGTTTGACAGTGCTTGCAGTAATAGGTCGCGCGCTGGCCGAGCACGATTGCCGTCACCGGGGTGCTGCAGACCCGGCACTCTTCGTCCTCGCGACCGTAGACGTCCAGCTCCTGTTGGAAGTAGCCGGACTCACCGTTGCCGCCGTAAAAGTCCCGGAGCGTCGTGCCGCCCGCCTTTATGGCCCGCTTCAGCACGGCCTTGATGGCGTCGGCGAGCTTCTCGTAACGCGGCTGCGCGATGCGACCGGCCGCCCGCTTCGGATGGATGCCGGCAATGAACAGCGACTCGCTCGCATAGATATTGCCGACGCCAACGACAACGTTGGCGTTCATGATGAAGGGTTTCACCGCGACACGCCGACCCCGCGACTGCTGCCATAAATACTCGCCGTTGAACTCGTCGGCGAGCGGCTCCGGGCCGAGGTCGCGAATCAACGGGTGTTCGAGCGGCGTCGTGCTCCAGTGCAGCGATCCGAAGCGGCGCGGGTCCGTGAGCCTCAGCGCTTTGCCGGATTCGAGTTCGATATCGACGTGATCGTGCACGCCCGCCGGGGTCCCGCGGTCAACGACGTAAACATGGCCCGACATGCCAAGATGCATGATCGCGGTGCCGTTTGTCGTCTCGATGAGCAGGTACTTGGCGCGCCGGTCCACGGACGTAATCGTCGCGCCGGGCAGCTTGTTGTCGACGTCATGGCTCACCGGCCAGCGCAGCCTCCGGTCGCGAATGACGACGTCGGCGATGGTCTGGTCCGTGATGTGCGGCGCGATACCGCGGCGGCTGGTTTCGACTTCGGGCAGCTCGGGCATGATTCCAGTGTAGTGTCTCCGGCGGCGATTTCGAGGCCTGTGAGCAGGCACAAAAAAGCCCGCTACTAGCGGGCTCTTCGCAAACGGGTTGAATCGCCCGTTACTTGATCTTCGCTTCCTTGTACGTCACGTGCTTGCGGATCGTCGGATCGTACTTCTTCGTCTCCATCTTCTCGGGATGCAGGCGCTTGTTCTTCGTGGTCGTGTAGTAGTGACCCGTACCGGCGCTCGAGACGAGGCGGATCTTCTCGCGATTGCTCTTGGCCATCTCTTAAATCCTCCGGCGCCTAAACGCGCTGGCCGTCGGCACGCAGGTCGGCGACGACCTTCTCGATGCCGTGCTTGTCGATAATGCGCATGCCCTTGTGCGAGACCCGCAGGCGGACCCAGCGATTCTCGGATTCGAGCCAGAACCGCTTCGACTGCAGGTTGGGCAGGAAACGGCGACGCGTCTTGTTATGGGCATGGGAAACGTTGTTGCCGCTCTGCGGGCGCTTCCCAGTGACCTGGCAAACCTTGCTCATGACTGTAAGTCTCTGATTTGTATAGCAGATGCCCGCGAGCTGCGGGCAAAGAGTGCGACTTTATACCAGCCTGTCCGGGCGAATACAAGCGACTGTCAGGTGCCCGTCCGGCCCGCATCACATAAGCCCGCGGGCGGCCAGCGAGGTGGCCCCGCGGTCGCCGACAATCAGGTGGTCCAGGAGGCGAATATCGACCAGTTCCAGGGCCGCTTTCAGGCGCTTCGTGATGCGCTCGTCCGCCTGGCTCGGCTCGGCGACCCCGGACGGGTGGTTGTGGGCGAGTATGACGGCGGCGGCATTAATCCTGAGCGCCTCCTTGACGACCTCCCGGGGGTAGACGCTGGTGCCGTCGATCGTGCCCCGGAACATCTCGTTGAACTCGAGCACCCGATGCCGGTTGTCGAGATACAGGCAGCAGAAGAGCTCGTGGCCCAGGTGCCTCAGGCGAGCAACGAGGAAACGCTCAGTGTCTGCCGGGCTGCGGATCGGCTCGCCCGCGGGCAGCCCGCTCTCGAAGTAGCGCCGCGCGAGTTCCGGCAGCGCGAGGACGATCCTGGCGCGTGCCCGGCCGATGCCGGCCACCGAACGGATCTCGAGTTCGTCGGCGCCGAGCAGCGAGCGCAGCCCGCCGAAATGCTCGAGCAGCCGGTTGGCGCTCTGCGTGCAGCGCAGTACGGCACCGAGCAGCTCGCTGTCACGGCCGGTATCCGATCCTTCCATCGTCATCGTCCCCGATTATCCCGCGGCCGCGGCATCTTCCAATCGGCGATTGTCGGCGGAGTCGGGACTTTCCGGGACGGGCCGTGCCCGTGATGCTTAGTAGCCTGTATTACGGACAACGTGGTCCAGCAATACGTCGGCGAAGCTTGCGCTGAAGGCTGCCGAGTTGGGATCGAGGTACTGCCGGTCGTCGCCCAGGTGCGGGCACCAGAGCGACATCGCGTAGAACTGCTCGGGCTCGTCAGGCAACGTGAAGCCGTTCCCGGCGATCACCCAGCATGCGTCGAGCTCGTCCCGCGTCAGCGAATAGCGCAGGTTCTCCTCTTCGCCGGGAACCTCGAGATTCTGCGGCGCAGCCTCACGAACGGAGCGGATCTCCTCGACCGGAAGCAGCGTCATGATCGGCAGGCCGTTGTGAAGGCCGAGCACCTCGCGGTGGTCGTCGGGCAGCGGACGGCCGATGCGCGCCTCGGCGGCGCGGATGGCTGCGTCGCTCGCCGGCTCCGGCATGCCGGCACTGCCGTAGACCCAGCGTTCGATCAACGACGGCTTCGGGAGCTCGTCGACGAGTTCGGATACCGACAGATGCTCGAGGTCCGCTCGGAGAGATGCCGTCATCCGGGCGTTGAGTTCGTCGTAGATATCATCGCTTTGCCAGTCGACCCAGGCCTGCTCGATCAGCCCGCGGAAGCTCGAGTGCACTGAGCCATCGCTAAGGTCGAAGATTCGTGGCTTGCCGGGTGCGGCGCCGGGGTCAATGTAGATCTGCGAGGTATAGACTTCCATGGCCGCACCGAGGTACCACCAGTTCGCGGCTGCGGCGATCGGCGCGGTCTCGGAATCCATGTCGCCACTCCAGAAGTGGAACTCGCCGTCGTACGCGTTGTAGACACCGTCCTCGTTTTCGATGGTCTCGAGGTCTGCGCGTCGGAGGCCATCGACGCCGCCAAGGCCGAGTTCGTCGAGACCGTCCGTCATCGCGTAGAAAGTGCGCAGATCATCGGGCATGCGTGCGCCCAGCCGTTCCTCGGCCGCGGCGATGGCGGCATCGCTCGCCGGCTCGAGCGTCCCGCGGCCTTCCATGATGTCGTCGATCATCGTCGGGATATCGAGCGTCGTCGCTTCGACCGTGAGCGCTTCGTACTGCTCATCGAAGTCGTCGTACATCGCCTCGAATTCGGGTCGGACTTCCATCGTCGCAAAGCTGCCCAGAACCATCATCGCCAGAACGCCGACCGGCAGGAAGACGAGCCCGAAAAATACGGAAGATACGAGCGTGCGCTGCAGCCCGCCCATGGGCTGCGTGTCCAGCGTGTGCAGGAGATCGGTAGCGCGGCCCAGTCGCTTCATGGCCGCCTTCGGCGGACCGAGGCGCTTTTCGAGTGCTTCGAGCATCCACACGAGTCGCCCCGACTCGTCGAGCTCCGATGGCGGCGGCGCCCTGTCGAATTCGCGGGCCAGCCGCGTCGACTGCCACAGCGAACGCAGCCCGAGGAGCTGCAGCCCGGCGATGAGCGCGAGTGGCCAGAAGTCGAGTACGTAGGCAACGGCAACGCCGAGCGCGAAGCCGACAAGCAGAAGAAGCGCCTGCGCGAAGAACCAGCGCGGCGGCAGGATTGCCTGCACGACATGGCTGCCGTCGAACGGCGGGATCGGCAGGATGTTCAGGTAGTTGACGACGAGAAGGACCCAGATCGTGGTCGTAACCCAGCCGGCTTCAACGATGCTGTCATCGAAGCTGTCGTTGAAGCCAACCAGGAAAACGAGCGCCCAGCCGAGCAGAATACCGGGCAGCGGTCCCGCGAGCGCGACCCAGGCACGCTTGCCGGCGCTGGGATCGGCCTCGTGGCCGATCGTGACGCCGCCGAGCAGCGGCAGGAACGTGATGTGCGGGTTCTGGTAGCCGAAGGCACGCATTGCTGCCCAATGGCCAGCTTCATGAAACGCAATGACGGCGACGAGCGCGGCCGTGAGCTCCAGGCCGAACAGTGGCCAGCCGATGGCGAGCGACAGCACCGCGCTGATCAGCAGCAACAGCCACTGCGTACCCTGGGACGGCGCACGTTCGCGAATGCGTTCGAGGTTCTTCGCCCAGTATGCGAGCCGCGGAGTCGGTACCTCCGTCGCGTCATCTTCAATGACGAGCTTCGGACGCTTGCGGAGTATTCGCATGATGTCGAAAGCAAATCGAAACGACGGGCGGGCGACGCCGTCGACCTCGCGCAGCCTGCCGCGCTCAATCAGCCGCGAACGGATCGCGTTCATGTGGTCGCTCGCGAATCTCAGGATGTCGTTGTGCGGCCCCAATCGCGCGGGCGCTATACCAAGGCTCTTGACGAACTCGCGGTGCGCTTCGATTTCAACCGGCTCGCTCGAAGGCTGGATCGTCTGCGCTGGCGTTTGCGGGTCATCGACGCAGGAGAAGTACGGGTCACGGACCTGGGTGACCGCGTAGCGGCCATCGGCGAGCAGCGTCGTGTAATAGGTCAGCAGCGCGTTAGGACGATCAGGGTCTGTTGGTCGCCCGAGCCAGGCAACCGTGTGATCGTCGTTACTGCGAAACACGGCATGCAGCGATTCGCCGATCTGGCCGGATGGCGCATCGTCGCCGACCCAGACGGGCCCATCGAAGCCCAGCGCGGCGAACTTCGCAGTCTTTTCTTCGATGACGTCGAGTCCGCCGTAGAGAACCGGGTCCGGGCGCCGTACCGGCCGCGCCGACACTCTCGGAAAATCCATGGACAGCGTTCCCCGCAGCGACTGCAGGGCCAGCAGGAAGGCGATGCCGACGATGACGTAGATCCAGCTCATACGGTGTTTCCGTTGTGCAGCGCTTGAAGCTAGCAAAACAGCCAGTTTTCACCCCTGCTCGGCGTCACATTGTGCCGTTCGCCCGGCCGACGGAGCCCAAATACGTGACGCGGTCGCCGGCAGTGCCGGGACGCGCCGGTAAAATGAACCGCATGAACGGACTGCGCAAATCCGTGGCAGCGGCACTGGCACTCACCGTAAGCGGCTGCGCCGGCAGCGGCATCGAGGGCGAGTTTGCGCCTGCGTGCATCGCCCACGCCGGCGATCGGGTGTCGCTCGCCGAGGGCCGCTTCGAATGGACCAGGTTCACGGACGAGGTGAAGGTCGACGCCGACGGCAATCGCATCGAGCCGTTTCCCGGCTACCCGAAATCCGGATCGTTCGCTTCGGGCAAGTATTCGAGCCTCGTGTTCTCGGCGGATGACGGCACGCCCATCGACGACTACTACCTGCTCGAACACCGCGGCCGCACGTATCTCCTCACCTACGACCAGAACGAAGCCGTGCTCGACGGTGACGCCATGCCCGCCTGTGCGCTGGTGCTCGCGGAACGCGAGTAGGTGACATAACTCGCGCTGATTCGGGGATTTGTGAGCCAACGCACGCTTTGACGGAGCCTGTCGCCGAATTGAGACGGATAATTCCTTCCGCGCCGGGCGCGTATCTGACACATTAATAGACCTCTCATTTGGCCTTGGTTTGGGTGGCTGAAATGAAGACATTTACCAGGTGCATGGCCACAGGCCTTGCTCTTCTCGTCGCCTGTTCGGCATTCGCCGCGGACTCGAATATCCGGATCCGTCACAGTGAGTCCCTGCAGCGCCTAGTTGTCGAAACGAATACCAACGTTCAGGCTGTCGCCCGGGCTCAGCGCGGGATGCGCTTCGAAGCGATGGGCCGCGAGTTCGATTTCTCGCTGGAGCCCAACCGGACGCTCCTGCGCGCCATCGGCAATCGGCTGCCGGACGGCGTTGACGTCTTTCGCGGCGAGCTCGCCGGCACACCCGGCTCCTGGGCCCGCTTCGTCATCACGGGCGGCGTGCCGCAGGGCATGTTCTTCGATGGCACGGAGCTTTATGCCGTAGAGGCAGGCGCCGACGGCGCGATCGTCTACCGGCTCGCGGACCTGGAGATCGCGCCCGGCACGCTCGGCTGTTCGCACGTGGCTTCCGCCAAGTCGGCGAGTGAGCTCGTTCAGGCGGTCAAGGATGAACTGCCCACCGCGGCCCAGGCACCAGGCGCGGTGTCGAATATCGATATCGGCCTCGTCGCGGACTTCGAGTTCACGTCCGACAAGGGCGCCAACACGAACTCGGAACTGATTGCCCGCATGAATATCGTTGACGGTATCTTCAGCTCGCAGCTCGGCGTGCAGCTCACCGTTACCGAGATCGATACGTTTCCCGATTCCAACGACCCGTTCTCGAACGAGACCAACTCGAGCAACCTGATTGACGAAGTCGCCGACTACCGCTTCGATACGCCCGAACAGAATGCTGCCGGTCTGACCCATCTGTTTACGGGCCGAGAGCTCGATGGGTCGACGGTCGGTATCGCCTTCGGCGGCGCTCTTTGCCGCACACGCTTCGGCGCCGGCCTGACCCAGGGCACGCACTCGACGATGATCGACGCGTTGATCGCCGCGCACGAGATCGGCCACAACTTCGGCGCGCCGCACGATGCCGAGGTGGGTTCGCCCTGCGAATCGGAGCCGGCTGACTTCCTGATGGCGCCGGCCGTCAACGGCAGCGACCAGTTCTCGGCCTGTAGCATCACCGAGATGCAGGACGACGTGGCCGCGGCAGCCTGTATTTCCCCGCTGCCGAGTACCGACGTTGCGGTTGTCGCGGGCAGCGCCCCGACCAGCG
The DNA here is from genome assembly GCA_030066625.1 of Woeseiaceae bacterium. Lineage (GTDB taxonomy): Bacteria > Pseudomonadota > Gammaproteobacteria > Steroidobacterales > Woeseiaceae > UBA1847. Next base: position 25,624 of record JASJBG010000014.1, on the reverse strand, counting down.
TGTTTACAGACGACGCGGTCAGCGTCACGTTCGACGTCAACAGCGTCGGTACCGAGGATGCCAACAACGTCGTGTTGAACGTCACGCTGCCGACCAACGTCACGGTCAATAGCGTTACCGCGACGGCAGGTAACTGCACGATGGGTGCCGGCAACGCGAACTGTGTTCTCGGCACGGTTGCGGGCGGCTCCGGCGTCACCGTGACGCTCGATACCGTCGCATCGGCGGCTGGCAACGCCGTGTTTACGGCCACCAGCACGGCGGATGGCGACGCGAATCCGAACAACAACCAGGCGCTGGTTTCGTTCAACGTCGACGCAGCCGTCGACCTTGCCGTGCTGCCTGCGCCCTCAGCGAATCTCGACCTGAACCAGTCCACGACGATCCGGCCGACGCTGGAAAATCGCTCGTCGCTCGCGGCGACCGGCGTCACGCTGACGATAACGCCGACCGCCGGCCTCCGTATCGACAGCGCGAGCTGGGCCGCCGGCACCTGTGCGGTGGGTGGCAACGGCGTCGCAACCTGCCAGGCAGCCAGCATCGCCGGGATGGGCAGCGAGACGCTTACCGTTGGCGTCACCGGCACGGCCGAGGGCACGCAGTCCTACACGGTTGCCGTCAGTGCGAACGAGCTGGACAGCGATGCGAGCAACAACGACCGCAGCGGCCAGGTCACGGTCGGCGCGATTGCTCCGCCACCCGAGCCCGAGGAATCGAGTGGCGGCGGCGCCTTCGACGGCTTGCTGTTGCTGCTGCTCGGCCTGCTCGGGATCGCGCGCCGCCGACCCTCGGCATAAGCAGCCCGCCAATAACGGACCGTTATGTTTCGCGCCCGTTTCGGGCGCGGGCATAAGCTCACAACCAAATCATCTGGACGCATAAGCCGTTTCAGACGAAAATTGCTGCATGAACATCGTGTTAGGCATCTCCGGCGGCATCGCGGCCTACAAGACGCCCGAGCTCGTCCGCAGGCTGAAGGAGCGCGGTGCGGACGTGCAGATCGTCATGACGGCGTCGGCCGAGGAATTCGTCACCGAGACGGCGCTGCAGGCCGTCTCCGGGCGGCCGATACGCTCGAACCTGTGGGACAAGGAAGCCGAGGCGTCGATGAGCCATATCGAGCTCGCGCGCTGGGCTGATGTCGTCCTGATCGCGCCGGCCACGGCGGAGCTCATGTCGCGCCTCGCCGGCGGCAGCGCCGGCGACCTGCTGACGACGCTGTGCCTCGCGACCGAGGCGCCCATCGCGGTCGCACCGGCCATGAACCACGTCATGTGGTCGAACGCGGCGGTCCAGGACAACCGGCAGACGCTGGAGGACCGGGGCTTCACGATCATCGGGCCCGACAGCGGCGACCAGGCCTGCGGCGAGACGGGCGCGGGCCGCATGACGGAGCCCGACCAGATCGCTGCGATCGTCTGTTCGCCGCGCTTTGCCGGTCGCGCTGCGGCGGGCCGACTCGCGGGCAAGACCGTACTCATCACGGCGGGACCGACGCGTGAGCCGATCGATCCCGTTCGCTATATCACCAATCGCAGCTCGGGCAAGATGGGCTACGCGATGGCACGGGCGGCTGCTGCAGAAGGTGCAGAGGTCATCCTGGTCAGCGGCCCCGTGGCGCTGTCGCCACCCTCGGATATCGAAACCGTCAACGTCGAAACGGCCGAGGAGATGTACGCCGCGACGCACGAGCGGATCGCGGAGGTCGACATCTTCATCGGCGCGGCGGCCGTCGCGGACTACAGGCCGGCGACGCGGTCGGAACAGAAGATCAAGAAGTCGGCCGAGCACATGACCATCGAGCTGGTCAGGGCAAAGGACATCCTGGCGTCCGTCGCGGCACTCGACCCGGCGCCGTTCACGGTCGGCTTCGCGGCGGAAACCGAGAACCTGCGCGAGTACGCGCTTTCAAAACTCGAGAAGAAGCGCCTCGACATGATCATCGCCAACCAGGTGGGTCGCAACCAGGGCTTCGACCTCGACGATAACACCGTCTGTGTCTACTGGCCGGGCGAGCACCGCGCCTTCCCGACGGCGCAGAAAACCGAATTGGCCCACGACCTGGTGGCGGTGATCGCCGAGCGCTACGAAGCCGCACGCGGAACGGGCACGGAGCCTTCACTTTCGGTAATCTCGCTCAAGGACAAAACAAGGGCCTGAGCGGCCGAAGAGGGACACTCCTTTGCGATCCATCGACCTGAAGATTCTCGACCCGCGGCTCGGCGACTCGATCCCTGTGCCACATTACGCAACTGACGGTTCCGCCGGCCTCGACATGCGCGCCGTGATCGACGAACCGCTGACGGTTAATCCCGGCGATACGGTGCTGGTACCGACCGGCCTCGCGATTCATATCGGCGACCCGGGCCTCGCGGCCGTACTGCTGCCGCGCTCCGGCCTTGGCCACAAGCACGGCCTCGTGCTCGGCAACCTGACCGGCCTGATCGACTCCGACTACCAGGGGCAGGTGTTCATTTCCTGCTGGAACCGCGGCAGCGAGCCGTACGAGGTTCAACCCGGTGAACGCATCGCGCAGATGGTCTTCGTTCCCGTCGCACAGGTGCGGTTCAACGTAGTGGAGAGTTTCGAGGATTCGGATCGCGGTGCCGGCGGCTTCGGCCATTCGGGAACAGGCTGACGCCGCGCAGCGAAACGCTTCACTCGCCGGCAATGAACCTCGCAAGATCCTGCTTGTACTTGACCATCGACGGTTCGTGCACGTACATCATGTGCCCGGCCTCGTAGTACTCGAAGTCGATGTTGTCGCGTAGTTCTTCGGCGATGTCGAGGTGATCGATGTAGTACTCGGTCGCGAGATGCGGCGTCGCCAGGTCATAGTAGCCCTGCTGCACGAGCACGCGCATGCTCGGGTTCTGCTGCATCGTGTAGGCGAGATCGATCGACGTGTTCGGGAACGGAACTTTGAATCCATTCGAATTCGGCTGTACGTGGCCCCAGTCCCACTGGCCGAACAGGCCGCCGGACACCTTGTACGTTTCGTCACGCTGAACACCGAGATCGTTCTGGTAGTAATCCATGAACGCGGCTGTATAGCCGGGTCCGATCGCGCGCGTCATCGGGTCGTAATCCATGTGTTCGCCGATTCGATTGATCATATTGCCGGCAAACCGAGAGTCGATGCGGCCGACTGTCTTGCCGGTCGTTCGCATCAGCTCCTGGTTGAACTGGCTTTCGCCGATGCGCAGGTTGGCGCGATCCCAGTAGTCTTCGCTGAGGCCGGTGTAGGCTGACAGCTTGCGAACGATCTCGGCGCGACGGGCATCATTCAGACGGCTGCCCGTCAGCAGCGCTGGCGCGTACTCGGTAAGCGCAAATTCTCGTACCTCGGCCATGAAAGCCTCCAGATCTTCCGGCGTCGGGCTCAGGGCGCCGTGATAGCGAGCCGTAGCCGCCATGGTCGGCAGGAACAGTACGTGAGGCAGGTCAATGCCAGCGCCCGCAAACCCCGTGACCATCTCCATGAACGGCGAGACAAGGATGACCCCGTTCAGCGCAATATTGTGTTGCGACAGCAGTTTCCATGCCACACCGCCCGTACGCATGCCGCCGTAGCTTTCGCCGAGCACGTACTTCGGTGAGGCCCAGCGCTTGCTGTCGTTCACGTATTGCACGATGAATTCGGAGACTGAGCGAATATCAGGATCGACTCCCCAGAAGTCTTCGCCTTTACCCTCGCCCACGAGCCGGCCGTAGCCCGTGCCGACCGGGTCAATCATGACGAGGTCGGCGACATCGAGAATGCTGAATTCGTTTTCGACGCGTTCGTAAGGGCCGTTGTCCGTGAAGCCGGCGTCGGTGACGACAGCGCGCTGCGGACCGAGTGTGCCCATGTGCAGCCAGACAGAGGCCGATCCGGGTCCGCCGTTGTAGGCGAACAGGATTGGCCGCTCTGGGTCGTCGGTGTCAGCCACGTAGGCCGTGTAGCCCATGAGGCCAATAACGTCGCCTTCCGAGTTCTTCATCTCCATTGTGCCGGCGGTGGCTTGGTAGCTGACGATATTGCCGCCGATGCGCGCGCGGTGATCGGTAACGACGGACCAGGCGCCGGGCTTTGCGCCCGTCGCGGTATCGTCGGCGTGCTCGTCCGCGCGAGCACCGACAGCGAGAAAGCAGAGGGCGACGAGAAGGCTGATACGGGCCATGGCGATGCCTTTTTGTTCTTGTTCGAGGGGCCGAAAGCATATCACCACGGCAGCAATGGAATCCCGCGCAGTCACCCGGCGAGGAACAGGTTCAACGCCGGTTGCGGCAGCTATTGAACAAGAATGATCGGCCGACAGGGTTCGGCCAAAGAGGGCTTAGTCGATGCCCTTCAGAGCCTTGAAGCGCGTGATATCGCCCTCGAAGCGGGCAATGATCTGCTGTTCGTCTTGCTTGAACTGGTCGAGGTTGCCCTCGTGGCGCTGGATGATCGCCTTGGTCTCGTTGATGTCGGAGACCAGCGAGGGATCGACCATCTCCGCATCCGCATCGTCGGAGTAGGGCTGGAAGCGTGAGGCTTCACGCTCGAGCTTTTCGAGCTGGCGCCTCAGGTTACGGAGATAGAGTTCGGTAACGCGGGACTGCGCCTGGAACAGCTCGACGCGGTTATCGCGATGCCGTTCGATCTCCTCGACCGAGAGGTAAGTCGCAAGCAGCGCCTTGTCGGCGCGTAGCTGGGTCTCTTCGCGAATCCGCTGTTCCTCGGCGCGACGCTCGGCAGCGAGCTCTTCTTCCGACTTCTTGCCTTCGAGCTCGTCGAGGACGACGCCGGCGTCGTTGACGACCTGTTTCTTGAGCTCTGAGAATTCGGGCGGGATGCTGTCACCGTAGTGCAGCTGGCCATCGGCGTCCTTCCACGTGTAGTACCGACCGTCGTTCTCGGCGGCACCTGCCGTGGCGGCAAAAGCAAGCATTCCGATGGCGAGTGTCTGAATCCGCATTGCCCAAATATGCCTGATGACAAGCCCAGAATCGCGAACCAGTTCGCGAAATAGAAGCTTAGTCGGCGTTCGACGACAAGTAAATGTGGGGAATACGGAGGCCCGTTTCCGTGATTTAACGAAATCTGCTCAAACTCAGGCGGTTACGCCGTATTCGCGTCGATAGTTGAGCACGGGCTCAAGGAATTCCTCGTAGTCGCTGGATGCTTCGAGCGCTTCGATCAGGTCGTTAAGTTCAACGATTGCGATGACCGGCATATCGAGCGCGTCGCGAAGTTCCTGCACCGCCGAGGTCGCGCCCTGGCCGCGTTCCTGCCGGTCGAGCGAGATCACGAGCCCGGCAACGTCGGCACCCGCCCCGGCGATGACCTGGCAGGCCTCACGCACGGCGGTGCCCGCCGTGATCACGTCGTCGACGATCAGCACGCGGCCCTCGAGCGGCGCGCCGACGACGCTGCCGCCTTCACCGTGTGCTTTCGCCTCCTTGCGGTTGTACGAGAATGGCACGTCGATGCCGTGGTGCTCGGCGAGCGCCGCGGCGGTCAACGCGGCCAGCGGGATGCCCTTGTAAGCGGGCCCGAACAGCATATCGAACCCGACCCCGGACTCCGCGACGGCGGTGGCGTAGAAGCGCCCCAGCTTCGCGGCCGCGTAGCCGGTGTTGAAGAGGCCGGCATTGAAGAAGTACGGACTTACGCGGCCCGATTTAAGCGTGAACTCGCCGAACCGGAGCACCCCGAGTTCGAGGGCCAGCTCGATGAATTCTCTTTTGTAAGCGCGCATGAAAGACTTGGTCCGTGTCGCGGATTGCGTATGATGCCGCCTTTGCTTCGCGGGAGACAAGCTTGTTCCGAGTCATCAGCCTGAACGCCAACGGTATTCGCGCCGCCGCCCGCAAGGGCTTCTTCGACTGGCTGCCGAAGCAGGCCGCCGATGTGATCTGCGTCCAGGAGACCAAGGCGCAGGTCCACCAGCTCGAGGACGAGGTTTTTCGGCCGGCCGGCTATCACAGTTTCTACGAGGACGCCGAGAAGAAGGGCTACAGCGGCACGGCCATCTACACGAAGCACGCGCCGAAGAAGGTCGTGCGTGGCTACGGCGACGATGAGTTCGACAACGAGGGACGCTACCTCGAGGTCCAGCTCGAGGGCCTTAACGTCGTTTCGCTATACCTGCCGTCCGGATCCTCGAGCGAGGAGCGCCAGGAGGCCAAATACCGCTGCATGGAGTCGTTCGGCGAACACCTGAAGAAGATCAGGCGGAAGCGTTCACAGACCATCATCTGCGGCGACTGGAACATCGCGCACAAGGAAATCGACCTCAAAAACTGGAAGTCCAACAAGAAGAACTCGGGTTTCCTGCCCGAGGAACGCGCCTGGATGGACGAGGTGTTCGGCGATTTCGGTTTCATCGACGCCTTCCGAACGCTGGAGCAGCCGCCCGACCAGTACACGTGGTGGTCGAACCGGGGGCGCGCGTGGGACAACAACGTCGGCTGGCGTATCGACTATCACGTCGTGACGAACGGCCTCAAAGACCGTGTGCTGCGAACCGAGATTTACAAGGACGAGCGTTTTTCTGACCATGCACCGCTGATCATGGACTACGATTGGGCACATGACGGCTGACACGACCGCCGCCGGGCGCCAGAACTGGCGCTTTTACCTGCAGGAGAAAGTGCTCGTCATCTTTCTTCTCGGGTTCTCTGCGGGGTTGCCATTTCCGCTCGTGTATTCGACGGTCACGGCATGGCTCAACGATGCAGGGATCGAGAAAAGTACGATCGGCGCATTTGCCTGGGTCGGCTTTGCCTACGCCTTCAAGGTACTCTGGTCGCCATTCGTCGATCGACTGCCGATACCGTTGCTTACAGCGCAACTGGGTCGTCGCCGTGCGTGGCTGCTGCTTTCGCAGTCGCTCGTCGTTGCGAGCCTGCTATTCATGTCGCAACTCGATCCGGCCGCTGCCATAGGCATCTTCGCGATAACGACGATTTGCGTCGCCGTTGCTTCCGCCACGCAGGACCTTGCGCTCGATGCCTATCGGATCGAAAGCGCGGGTGACGAGCTACAGGCTCCGCTTGCTGCCGCATACCAGTACGGCTATCGCATCGCGATGCTCGTTGGCGGTGCTGGTGCACTGTTTTTCGCCGACTTTATCTCGTGGGGGTTTGCCTACAAGGCCATGGCCATATTCATGGGTGTCGGCCTCCTCACCACGTTGTTCTGCAAGGAGCGCAAGGCGACAGTAGCCTCGGAAGGCCCGATTTTCGAGGGCGGATTCGCGCGCTGGTTCGTCGAGTCGATCATCGGTCCTTTCAAGGAGTTCCTGCAGCGCTACGGGAAGTTCGCTGTCACAATTCTCGCGTTCATCGCGGTATTTCGCATCAGTGACTACGTGCTGGGCATTCTGGCCAACCCTTTCTATCTCGACGTCGGGTTTACCAAGTCCGAAGTCGCCGCGGTGGCCAAGCTCTACGGGCTGTGGGTCGCGCTGTTCGGTATCGGCGGCGGTGGCTGGGCCGTGGTTCGATTCGGTCAGTCGAGGTCGCTAGTCGCGGCCGCAACGCTAATCGCGGCGACTAACCTGTTCTTCGCAATACTCGCGTATACCGGCCCCGAGATCTGGGCGCTGACGCTGACCATCAGCTTCGACAACTTCGCACAGGGATTTGCCGGGACGGTATTCATCGCGTACCTGTCCAGCCTCACGAATATTTCGTTCACAGCGACTCAGTACGCATTATTTAATTTCTTCTCGATCTTTGTGGGCAAATCCATAGCGGGTTTCTCGGGGTTCGTGCAGGAGAGCATCGGTTGGGTGGGGTTTTTCTTATATGCCGCAGCAATAGGAATTCCATCGATCGTGCTTTCCATCATCGTTGTGCGACATCAGGATACGGAGCATGGCGAATAACGTCGAGGTGAGGGTTGCCGATCTCGCGGACATCGAGGACCCTGGCTGCCGCGAGTTTTCGATCGGTGATGGCGATTGGCCGTTTCGCGGCTTCGTCGTCCGCGAGGGTGATACCGTCTACGCTTACCAGAACTTCTGCGTGCATGCGGGACACCCGCTCAACTGGAAGCCCGACAGTTTCCTGACGCCTGATAAGGACGCGATCATCTGCTCCTCGCACGGGGCGATGTTCCGCATCGATGACGGCAGCTGCATTGGCGGCCCGTGCCGGGGCCAGGCACTGCGGAAGGTCGCCGTCGAGATCCGCGACGGTGAGGTGTTCGTGACCGCGCCGGATAGCCTTTAGCGGTCTATATCTTGTCGAGAAACGCCAGCGGGTCGTGAAAGCCCGCCGGAATCTCACCCTCTTTCAGGCCAGCGTAGTCTTCAGGGTCCATGTCGACGGAGCCCGACCAGTCCTCGGGTGCACTGACTTCGGTGAGCAGGAGTTCCGGCCAGGTCTCGAAATCGACCTCGTCGATCGTGCCGTCGAACTGCTGGATCTCGATGGTCGCGCCGTCTTCATCAATGGCCACGACCTCGAAAAGCGTACCGCTCGGACGTCGGAACCACTGCCCAATCACTGGGTAGAGCACGGCCATAGCAATCTTTCCTCCGGTCGATCGCAGCCGGCAGGCCGCCGGCTGCCCCATAACCTAGTTATAGATCAGCGTGGACGTTCCGCAAGGGCGGATTCAGTTACGAACGAAACACCAGTCGTGAATACGGTGACCGCGGGTAAGACCGCGCCGTTCGAACTTCGTCTGCGGCCGGTCGAGCGGCTGGTCGCCATCGTGGACGCGACGTTCGCCGAGCGCGAAGCTCGCCGCTTCGTCCAGGGTCCCGTCGATGTGCTCGGCGTAGTTGTCCCAGTCCGTGGCAATCTGCAGCGTGCCTCCCGGGATGAGCGCCTTCGCGCACAGGTCGAGGAACCGCGGCTGCACGATGCGCCGCTTGTGGTGCCGCTTCTTCGGCCACGGATCCGGAAAGTACAGGTTGATCCGGTCGAGCGAGCCGGGTGGGATCTGCTGTTCGAGGACCTCGATCGCGTCGTGATTGATCAGCCGAAGATTGCCGATACCGGCCTCGCGTATCCCGATCAGGCAGTGGCCGATGCCCGGTTCGTGCACCTCGATGCCGAGATAGTTGCGCTCCGGGTTCGCGGCGGCCATCCGGACCAGCGAGTCGCCGTTGCCGAAGCCGATTTCGAGCGTAACCGGGGCGTCGCGGCCGAATACCGACTCGAAGTCCATGGTCTCCGGCGAGTACTCGAGGCCGAAGCGCGGCCAGAGTTCGTCGAGCGCCCGCTGCTGCGATTCGGTCAGGCGTCCGGACCGGCGAACGAAGCTTCGGATGGTCCGTTTCCGGGGCTTGTCGTCTGCGCCATTCATCGACACGCCGGACTCAGCCCTCACCGGCGGACGGCGGGAATGCGATGGGCGTCGCTTTCTCGGGCCAGCGGGCCTCGACGCCGTCGTAAGCAGCCCGGATGCTGGCGAGATCGGTGTCCGGGTCGCCGCTTAGTTGGAGTGTCGGCCCGAGGCCGATCTGCTTGCGGCCATAATCCATGATGCCGATGACGATCGGAACGTTCGCCTGTGTCGCGATGCGATAGAAGCCGGTCTTCCAGTGTTCCTTGAGGCTGCGTGTCCCTTCGGGCGCGAGGCCGAAAAAGAAGGACTCGCTCTCGGTGAGCTCGTCGACGGCCTGCTGTACGGCCGCGCCGGGCGCGTTGCGGTCGAGCGGGATGCAGCCGAGCGCGCGCAGAATGATGTTGAGCGGAAACCAGAACAGCGTGTCCTTGCCGAAGAAGCGCACGTCGAGGCCGATGTAGACCTTGTAGATCAGCGCCCAGATGCCGTCCCAGTTGGACGTGTGCGGATACGCGATGACGACGGCCTTGGGCACGGTCGGCAGCTCGCCGATCGGCGTCCAGCCACCAAGCCACAAGAGCCCCCTCGCGATCGGCTTCAGCACTACAGCGACGAAAACAGCAGGGCGCCGACGATGGCCGCCACGCCGATGACGGTCAACCAGAAGCGCTGCCGACGCTGGCGCTCGAGCTCGTCTTTTAATTCACGAATCTCGCGGGCCTGGACGTCGACGGCGAGCGTCAGGTCGCCGCGCGCAGCCTGGTCGGTCAGGTTGCGCAGCGCCGTCGGCAGGTCGCGGAGGGTCTCACGCACCTGCGGCAGGTTGCGGCGGATGTCCTTCAGGATCGCCTCGGGGCCGACGCGCTCGTTCATCCATTTTTTCAGCACGGGGTAGGCGGTTTCCCAGAGGTCGAGCTTCGGATACAGCTCGCGGCCGAGTCCCTCGATATTGAACAGCGTCTTGTGCAGCAGGATCATCTGCGGCTGGATCTCGACGTCGAAGCGCTGCGCGACCCGGAACAGGCGCATCAGCACCTGTGCGAACGAGATCTCGTCGAGAGGCTTGTCGAAGATCGGCTCGCACACGGTTCGCACGGCGGATTCGAGTTGCTCGACGCGCGTGCCCTCGGGCACCCAGCCGGAGTCGAGGTGCAGCTGCGCAATACGGTGATAGTCGCGATCGAAGAACGCGAGGAAGTTCTCCGCCAGGTAGCGGCGGTCGTCGGCGCTCAGCGAGCCGACGATGCCGAAGTCGACGGCCGCGTACTTCGGTTTGTCGGGGTCGTCGACCAGCACGAAGATATTGCCCGGGTGCATGTCGGCGTGAAAGAAGTTGTGCCGGAAGACCTGCGTGAAGAAGATCTCGACGCCGTTCTCGGCCAGCCACTTGATATTGGCGCCGGCCTCTCGCAGCGCGTCCATGTCGCTGATCTGGATACCGAAGATGCGCTCCTGGACCATGACCTCGGGGCCGCAGTAGTCCCAGTAGATCTCGGGCACGTAGAGCATCTCCGAGCCTTCGAAGTTGCGCTTGAGCTGTGCCGCGTTGGCGGCCTCGCGCATGAGGTCGAGTTCGTCGAGGATCGTGTGCTCGTACTCGTCCACGACCTCGGTCGCACGCAGGCGTTTGCCGAGGTGCCAGTATTTCTCGGCGAGTCCGGCGAGCGTGCGCAGGACAGCCAGGTCCTGCTCGATCTGCGCTTCGACCCCGGGCCTCAAGATCTTGACGATGACCTCGGCACCCTCGGTGATCTTCGCCGAGTGCACCTGGGCGATCGATGCTGCAGCCAGCGGCTCGCGATCGAAGCGCTCGAAAACTTCGTCCACGGGCTTGCCGTAGGCGTCTTCGATGATCGCGCGCGCCTCCTCGGCGGGAAACGGCGGAACCGCGTCCTGCAGCTTGGCCAGTTCGTCAGCAATGTCCTTCGGCAGCAGGTCGCGGCGGGTCGAAATGGCCTGGCCGAACTTCACGAAGATCGGGCCGAGCTCCTCGAGCGCGAGGCGAATGCGCTTGCCGAGCGGCGTCGACCGATCGACCTTGCGCGGGAACAGCACGAACAGAAACCTCAGCGGTCGCAGGTAATGGGTGGCGCTGATGACCTCGTCGAGTCCGTACTTGACCAGCACCCGCTGGATCTTCAGGACCCGCGAGAATGTGCGCTGCTTTGCCATCAGCCGCGCTTCCCGGCGAGCCGGTTGATGCGCGCCTCGAGGCGGTCGACGTCGTCGCGCAGCGTATTGACGCGCTTCTGGAAGCGCTCGACCTCGTAGCGGCTGGGGACGTCGCGGCTCTCCTCCTGGAGGTATTCGCGAACGTTGCCGCGCATCGTGTCGTGCGCCTCGCCCAGCCAGCGCGCAAAGCCCCTGGCCGCCTGGCCCAGCTGGTGTGCCGCTGCATCGCCGACAACGCCGGCCATTTCTTCCTCGACGTCGGGCTTCGCGTACTTAAGCAGCTGCTGGAATTTGACGGCCTTGCCCGCATCGCCGGTGAGCTCCACCGAGCCGTCGCGAATCATGTTCTCGTCGCCGCTCGCGGCGAGCTTCGCCAGCGTAATCAGCGAACCGGTGATGACGATGTCAGGCTCCGCGTCTGCGTCGCCCCGTAGCGTCAGGGCGTCGTCGCCGATATCGAAATACATCGCGAGCCCGGTGTCGCGCACGCGGATTGCGGCCAGCGTGCCGTCGAGCTCGGCGCAGAGATCGCGTGCTGGCGTGCGCTCGCGAATCTGCCGGTTGATGAGGCTCGCGGCAGGCCGCAGCAGCGTTTCGAGCGGATCCATCGTCGTGGACTCAGAGACGGTAGCCCGTGTGCAGAGCAACGATGCCGCCCGTCAGGTTCTGGTATCGGCAGCGTTCGAAGCCTGCTGCCTCGAGCATCCCGAGCAGCGTCTCCTGGTCGGGGTGCATGCGGATGGACTCCGCGAGGTACTGGTAGCTGTCGGCGTCACTGGCGATGAGTCGGCCCAGTGCCGGCAGCACCTTGAACGAGTAGAGATCGTAGGCGGGCTTCAGCGCCTTCGCGGGCTCTGAAAACTCGAGAATCAGCAGCTTGCCGCCCGGCTTCAGCACGCGGAACATCGACTCGAGTGCCGCCTGCTTGTCGGTAACGTTGCGCAGGCCGAACGCGATCGTGATGCAGTCGAAGCTGCGATCATCGAACGGCAGGCTCTCGGCATCCACCTGCGCGATCGAGACGTTGGCGCCGGCGCCGGCGTCGATCAGTCGCTTTCGCCCCTGTTCCAGCATCGCGTGATTGATATCCGCCAGCACGACTTCGCCGGTCGGGCCGACCTTTGAGGCGAACTTGATGGCGAGGTCGCCGGTTCCGCCCGCGAGATCGAGCACGCGCTGGCCTTTGCGAACGTTGGCCTCGTTAATCGTGAAGCGCTTCCAGAGGCGGTGCAGGCCGCCCGACATCAGGTCGTTCATGACGTCGTAGCGCGTCGCGACCGAATCGAAGACGTCCCTGACGAGTCCGGCTTTCTCCTCGCTCGCGACGGTCTTGTAGCCGAAGTGCGTGGACTCGGCGGCTTTATCGGTCTTGGACATCGTGGGTGGGTCGGAGGTGCTTATTCGGCGTTTTTCCGAGCATACCCTTCCGCCTCGAGGCGGTCGAGGTAGCGTTGCCAGTTCTCCGCCTGGCGCTCACCGAGCTCACGCAAGTAGGTCCACGAGTACAGGCCCGTGTTGTGCCCGTCATCGTAGACGAGCTTCACGGCGTAGTGGCCGACGGGCTCGATCGCGGCAATCGTGACGTCTTCCTTGTTGACCTGCAGCGTCTCCTGCCCCGGACCGTGTCCCTTGACCTCGGCGCTGGGTGAATGCACGCGCAGGTATTCGGCGGTGAACTCGACAGTCCGGCCGTCCTCCCAGGATACGGTCAGCCTGCTTTTCGACGGGTCCAGTCGGAGCTCGGTAGGCGTCACAGGATGTACCGCGACAGGTCCTCGTCCTTCGAAAGCTCGGCGAGGTGGTCGTCAACGTAGCCGGCATTTATCTGCAGGTGCGTGCCGGACTTGTCGGAAGCCTCGAACGATATCGTCTCGAGCAGTCGCTCCATGACGGTGTGCAGCCGTCGCGCGCCGATGTTCTCGGTGCTCTCGTTAACCTGGAAGGCAACTTCGGCGAGCCTGCGCACGCCTGACTCTGTGAACTCGAGGTCGACTTCCTCGGTCGCGAGCAACGCGGCGTACTGATCGGTGAGCGATGCGTCGGGTTCGGTGAGGATGCGAACGAAATCCTCGACCGACAGCGACTTGAGCTCGACGCGGATCGGGAATCGGCCCTGCAGCTCCGGGATCAGGTCACTCGGCTTCGAAACGTGGAACGCGCCGGACGCGATGAACAGGATGTGATCGGTCTTGACCATGCCGTACTTCGTGTTGACCGTCGAACCCTCGACGAGCGGCAGCAGGTCGCGCTGCACGCCCTCGCGGGACACGTCTGCGCCCTGCGTCTCGGAGCGCCTGGCTACCTTGTCGATTTCGTCAAGGAACACGATGCCGTGCTGCTCGACGGCCTCGAGCGCCTGCGTCTTGAGCTCCTCCTCGTCGACCATCTTCGCCGCTTCCTCGTCGGTGAGGTGCTTCAGCGCCTCGTCGACCTTGAGCTTGCGCGTCTTGCGGCGGTTTCCGCCGAGGTTCTGGAACATGCCCTGCAGCTGGCTGGTCATCTCTTCCATGCCCGGCGGCGCCATGATCTCGACGCCGATCGGCATTGCCTGGATCTCGATTTCGATTTCCTTGTCGTCGAGCTTGCCCTCGCGCAGCATCTTGCGAAATTTCTGCCGCGTGTCGGAGTCGCCGGGCGAGGTCTCGGCGGTGAAGCCGACGCCGGACGCGGGCGGCAGCAGCGCATCGAGGACTCGTTCCTCAGCCGCGTCTTCGGCGCGATGGCGCACCTTCGCCATCGCGTCTTCGCGAATCATCTTGATGGCCACGTCCATCAGGTCGCGGATGATCGAATCGACCTCACGTCCCACGTAGCCCACCTCGGTGAACTTGGTGGCCTCGACCTTGACGAACGGTGCCTTCGCGAGCTTCGCGAGACGGCGTGAGATCTCGGTCTTGCCGACGCCCGTCGGGCCGATCATGAGGATGTTCTTCGGCGTGATCTCGCTCTGCAGCGGTTCGCCGACCTGCACTCGGCGCCAGCGGTTGCGGAGCGCGATGGCCACGGCACGCTTGGCCTCGTCCTGACCGACGATGTGCTTGTCCAGTTCCTGGACGATTTCTCTCGGGGTCATCTGTGACACGACTAGAGTTCCTCGATGACGATGTTCTGGTTCGTATAGACGCAGATGTCGCCCGCGATCATCAGCGCCTTCTCGGCGATGTCGCGCGCGGACAGCTCGGTGTTCTCGATCAGCGCGAGCGCGGCGGCCTGCGCGAAAGAGCCGCCCGAGCCGATCGCCATCAGGTCGTTCTCGGGCTCGATGACGTCGCCATTGCCCGAGATGATGAAAGAGGCCTCGGTGTCCGCGACGCAGAGCAGCGCTTCGAGGCGCCTCAGGCGCCGGTCCGTGCGCCAGTCCTTCGCGAGCTCGATGGCGGCGCGGGTCAGGTTGCCGTACTGCTCGAGCTTGGACTCGAACAACTCGAACAGCGTGAACGCGTCCGCGGTACCGCCGGCGAAGCCCGCGATCACGCGACCACCGGCGAGAGGCCGTACTTTCCTCGCGTTGCCCTTCATGACCGTGTTGCCCATGCTGACCTGGCCGTCGCCGGCAATGGCAACCTTGCCGTTGCGGCGGACGGAGACGATGGTCGTCCCTCTGAACTGTTCCATAGCGATTCCCGGGATGCGGGCCCGACGCGGGCCGCGAGACGATTATTTGCGCGAACGCTTCTTCGCCCGCGGATGTGTTTCGTCGTAAATCTGGGCGAGGTGCTGAAAATCAAGGTGCGTGTACACCTGCGTCGTCGAGATATTGGCGTGGCCCAGGAGCTCCTGGACGCCGCGCAGGTCGTGGCTGGATTCGAGCAGGTGAGTGGCAAACGAGTGCCGGAACAGGTGCGGATAGACGCGGGTATCGATGCCCTGGACCTTCGCCCAGTGGGTGACGCGGGCCTGCACGGCGCGCTGCGACAGCCGCGAGCCGCGACTGCTGACGAACAGCGCCGGCTCTTCCGCATCCGCCAGGCCGGCGCGGGCAGCAATCCAGTTCCTGAGCGCCGACAGCGCCTTGCGGCCAACCGGAACGATCCGGTCCTTGTTGCCCTTGCCGGTGACCCGCACGGTCTTGTCGCCGAAGTCCACGTCACCGAGGTCCAGGTCGGTCAGCTCGGCCAGCCGCAGGCCGGATGAGTACAGGAGTTCGAGGATCGCGCGATCGCGATCCACGATCGCGCCGTCGCCGGGAATCTCGAGCAGCCTCGCCATGCGATCCGCGTCGAGGTTGCCGGGCAGCCGCTTCGCGGCCTTCGGTGCCGATACCGACTGCACGGGATTGCCGCGGACGTGCTTCTCGCGCAGCAGGTAGCGGTAGAAAGTGCGTGCGGCGGACAGGCGCCGCTGGATGCTCTTCGAGCTCATGCCGCCGCGAAAGGTGGCCGCGGACCACTGCCGGACGTGCTCGCTGTCGAGCGCGTCCCAGCGGTCGATGCCGGCCTTGTCGGTCCAGCCGGCCAGCGCTTCGAGATCGCGGCGATAGTGTTTGCAGGTCAGCGCCGACAGGCGGCGCTCGACCTCGAGGTGGCGGATGAACCGGTCGATCCAGGCCCGCTCACTGTCGTTCATGGGTCAGAAGCGTTTGAGCGCCGCCGCGACGAGGTCGCCGACGCGGGCGAGGAAATCCATGCTCATGCCGGGATGGAAACGCTTGGCATCGGTGCTGGCGATCGCGAGGAAGCCGATCTCGGCCTTCGGGCCCAGAGGTACCAGCGCGACGGAGCCCACATCGGCGGCATCGTCGCGGAACAGGTAGTCGAGCTGTGTGTCGCGTGCCTGCCCGCAGCGTGGGCCGTTGCCGGCGAGGAACGTTCCGAACGGCTTCAGCGCCTCGTCGTCTCGGCTGACGGCGCGGAAGAAGCGCCCGGCGTCGACATCGGCGAATGCGTCCGGGTCGCCGAAGACAACCAGCACGCCGTGGTCCGCGCTGAAACCGGCGCGCACGGCTTCTTCGATCGCCGCGATCGTGCCGGGAAGGTCCGTACTGCCCATGAGCTGCAGCGACAGTGCGTGGATCTTTGCCGCCAGGACATCGTTGTCACGGGCAACCGCAATCAGTTCCTTGAGCTGGCGTTCGAGCTTCAGGTCCTTCTGGCGCAGGACCGAGACCTGCCGTTCGACCAGCGAGACCGCGCCGCCGGAAGCATGCGGCAGCCTGAGCGCGCCGAGCAGCGAGGCGTGGCGTTCAAAAAAATCGGGGTGGTTTTCCAGGTAATCGACAATTGTTTCTTCGGACAGGGACTCTTCAAGGTACTCCGGCTTACGCTGGGTGCTCATATGTCGATGGTTCCTTCGCTCAAGATTTCAGCCTGCCCGGTCAGCCAGACCGGGTCCGTGTCACGGCCGCGCCAGCTTACCATGAGTTCGCCGCCGGGCAGGCTCACGACGACATCGTCATCGACCAGCCCCCGACGACGGGCCGCGACCACGGCGGCGCAGGCGCCGGTGCCGCAGGCCAGCGTCTCGCCGACGCCCCGCTCGTGGACACGCAGCTCGACGTGGCCGCGGTCCGGGACCGCCATGAAGCCGACGTTGGTGCGGACCGGAAAACGCTCGTGGAGCTCGATGGCGGGCCCCAGCGCCGCGACGTCGGCCGTATTTACGTCCTCGACCGTGAGCACGCAGTGCGGGTTGCCCATGGATACGACCGAGACATCGAGCGTCTCGCCGTTGACGGTGAGTTCGTGGCAGATGGCGGCAGATTCGGCGACGAACGGAATGCTGTCCGGTTCGAACACGGGCGCGCCCATGTCGACGGACACGCGGTTCGGGCCGAGCACGCGACTCGTGACCGCGCCCGCCGGCCCTTCGAGAGCGATGTCTTCGTCCTCCGCCGCGTCAGAAAGCAGCCAGGCAACGCAGCGCACGCCGTTGCCGCATTGCTCGACCTCGGAGCCATCCGCGTTGAAAACGCGGTAGCGGGCGCGAGCCGCAGCGTCTCGTGGCGTCGTGAGCCACATGAGCTGGTCGAAGCCCACGCCTGTGTGTGCATCCGCCAGCAGCGCGAGCTGTTCGCTGCCGGGCGGTTCGCGTCCCGAGGAGCGCTCGTCGATGACGACGATCCGGTTGCCGGCACCGTGCATGAGGGTGTACTCGAGCTGCATGGCGCGGAGTTTAGCAAGCTGCAAACGGCCGGATGGACTTTTGCGCTAACGCTATGTAGTTTTACATAACTGCCCGTCGAACAACGACAACATACCTCCGGGGAGATTTCATGCGGCACATTATGGTGATGAACGCCAAGGGTGGCTGTGGCAAGAGCACCCTTGCAACAAACATTGCGTCCTACTACGCGACCGAGGGCGCCACGGTGGCGCTCGCGGATTACGATCCGCAGCGCTCGAGCCTCGACTGGCTCGACCGGCGGCCAGCGGACCGCGCGGAGATTCACGCGGTCGCCGGGTTCGAGGATGGCCTGAAGCACGCGCCGCGCAATGCCGACGTTCTCGTCATCGATGCGCCCGCGCGCTCCCACGGCAAGGAGCTCACGAACCTCGTCAAGCACGCCGAAACGATCATCGTGCCGGTGCTGCCGTCCACGATCGACATGCAGGCGACGACGGTGTTTCTCGATGAGCTGAAGCACGTCGGCAAGGTCGAGCGGAAGCAGGCGAAGATTGCCACCGTGGCCAATCGCGTCCGCGACAACACGCTGATCTGGGACGATCTCGACGAGTACCTGACCAAGACCCGCGTGCCCTACGTCGCGGCGCTCCGCGAGGCCCAGAACTACATCCGCGCCTACACCCGCGGACTCGGCATCTTCGAACTGCCCGAGTACCTCGCCTGGCCGGACTGGGAGGAGTGGGAGCCGCTCGTCGAGTGGCTGGACAGCCGTCGCAGCAAGCCCTGACGGCCTAGTTCGTCGAGGCTTCGGCCAGCGACGCAGCGATGCCGTCGCTGGCGTCCGCGTATGCGAGGGCCGGCTTCAGGACTGTGCGCATCCGCTCGACGTCCACAATCCGTGACTCGCAGAGGAACGATAGCCGCATCGGGCTGAACGTCTGTTCGGCCTCGGCCAGGCTGACGACGGGCGGCGGTTCCAGCCCCGCCTGGCGCGCTACCTCGAACGTGAACCAGCTCGACGAGCGCGTGTCGCCGTCGCCCAGGTTGTAGATGCCGGCCGGCACGGCCGCGTCGAGCGCCGCGATACAGGCGCGGACGAGATCGTCCACGTGGATCCGGTTGCCCGGGTTGGCCTCCGCGTCGTCGATCACCGGGGCTCGCTCGCGGATGCGGTCGAGCCCGAGTCGGCCGGGCCCGTAGATCCCGGGCACGCGCAGGATTACGATCTCAACGTCGCCATCCTCGCTCCAGGTTTGCAATGCGGTTTCGGCGGCGACCCGCCGTTGTGCACGTTCGGATTCGGGGCGGACCGGCGTCGTCTCGTCGACCCGGCCACCGTCGCGGTTGCCGTAGACGCCGGTGGTGCTCAGGTACACGAAGCGTTTCGGTTTGGGCTGCAGCATGCTGAGCAGGCTCTCAAGGCGCCGGTCGCTATCGCTGTCGCGGGGCGGTGGAACGGTGTACACGATCGCGCCGGGAGCGTCCGCAGCCGGAACGCCACCTGCGTCGAGGTCGAGTCGGATCACTTTGCCGCCGTCGCCCGAGCGGCTGACGCCGACGCTGCCGGGCAGCTGCTCGAGCAACCGCGCCCCGGTGTAGCCAACGCCGACGACCCATGTCGTATCTGTCATCGGCTTAGTCGGCGTCGAGATGGGGAATCGCCGTGAGCTTGCCGCCGTCGGCGACCATGTTCAGGCCGTCGCGATAGGCATCGGCAGCCGCGTCGCCTTCGCCAAGCTGGTTCAGCAGCCGGCCGTAGACCTGGTAGGCCTCGGGGGTAGGCCTCAAGGTAATGACCGATTCCAGGTAGCTGCGCGCCTTGCCCCAGAGTTCGTTGCGCAGGCACAGTCTCGCCGCCGCGAGCAGCAGGTCGGGATCCTCGGCGTGCTTCTGGAGCCACGTCTCCGCCTGCTTGAGCTGCTTGGTCGCGTCCATGCCCTCGACCATGCCGTACAGGCGCACGAGCGGGCCGCGCCACCTGGCCTTAAGCGCGGCAACGAGTTCCTTCTCCGCCTTGTCGTGCATGCCGACCCGAATCAGCGCCGTGTAGTACGGCTCGAGCAGGCGCTCGTCGTTCTTGTACTTGCGCGGCACCGCGTTCCAGCGTGCGATGAGGGCGTCGCCGTCCGGGGCACCGGCGAGCGCTTCCGCGTGTGCCCGGACGGTCCATTTTTCGACGGTCTCCGCATTGACGCGTCCGTGCTTGCCGAGCCGCGGCAACAGCTCGCGCAGGCTGTCCCAGTCTTCGAGACGGAAATACAGCCGCCCGAGCAGCGCGTTCGCGTAGCTGTGATCGCGGGAGTTCTCCTCGATACGCCTCAAGGTCGCCAGCGCGTGCTCGTACTGGCCGCGGTCGAGCTGGAACTCGGCCTGGGTGAGCAGCACGGCATTGGTCGCTTCGGGGGTTTCCGCATAGGCGAGTTTGAGCCATTCGTCGCGGCGTTCGTCGTGTCCCTGAAGGTGCGCGGCGCGTGCGGCCTGCAGGTAGTTGAACAGGGGCGAGGTGCTGGAACCGGCCGCTCGCGCCAGCAGCTTCTCGCCGCGCGCGAAGTTTCCCTCGGCAACCTCGATCATCCCGGCCGTGAGCTTCTTGCCGGCACGCTCGGCCCGGCCGCGCCCGTAGGCGGCGCCGAGTCGCCGCGGCGCCTGCCAGATCTGTTTCGCGGCCCAGAGCGCGAACACGAGTGCGACGACGCCGCCGAGCAGCACCGGTACCGAGGATTCGATCGTGTAACCGCGAATACTGATCGCGACGTAGCCCGGATCCGAGAGCAGGGCCTGTGCGGCCACCGCGCTCAGGAACGCGAGAACGACGACGATCAGGCCGAATTTCATTCGGTCGACTCGCTCAGCGTCTTGAACTGGCGCAGCAGCCTGAGCGACCCGGAAATATCCGGTGCGGACACACTCGAATAATCGCCGCGGATCTCGCCGATGGTCGTACGCGCGCCGATCACCTGCTCACTCGTCGTATCGAAGTAGGTGACGAGCCACGCATCGGCGTCTTCGAGGCTCTGTTCGAAGATCGATTGCTCGCCGCGCAGGAGCGCCAGCCGGGCGGCCTGCAGCTGCAGCGACAGGTTGCTGCGAATCAGCGGTTCGGCCTCGGGGACCAGCAGAGGCGACTGCTCGTCGCCGGGTGGCGTAACCTTGACGAGGCCGGAGAACGCGCCTTTGACCGAACCCCAGGCGCGGCTGACGCCACCGGCTTGTTCGGCGTCTTCGGCCTGCGTCTCCGATTCGCCCTCCGCGCCGTCCGTCGCGCTCTTGAGCGGCAGCGAGTCGACGACGCGTGCAAGGCTCGCGAGCGTCAGCGTGACGCCGGCCACATCGGGCTTCTCCATGACTTCGAGCGCCGCCATCTCATCCGACAGGGCACGGCGCACGTCGGTCAGCGCCGGGTCGGCAAGCTGCAGCAGCCGGTCATCTGCCTGCTCGAGCGCGAGCGACGCCAGGTACGGATTGCCCGCGAGCTGCAACTGCGCGTTGGCGATCTGCATGTAGTACTCGGCTTCCGCCACGAGGTAGGTGTTGCGTGCGTCAATGGAAACGCCCTGCAGCGCCGCGACGCTGCGTTCGATCGAGCTCATGCGTGGCGGCAGCGAATCGAACAGCTGGCCGCGGCGCTCGAGATCGCTTTGCAGGCGGTCGATGTCGGCGCTCAGGCGCGCGTCGCCGGAACGCGCGTTCTCCAGTTCGCCGTCGAGGCGCGCTATCTCGCTGCGAATGTCCTCGACCGATGAATTCGCCGCGTCCAGTCGGCCCGAGACGCCCTCGACAGCCGCGCGGGTCTCGCCCTCGCTGCCGGCCGAGCGCATGCCATCAACGATGAGATAGCCGACACCGGCGACGCCGATGATGGCGAGCAAAAGCGACAGCCAGGCAATCGAACCGCCGTTGCCGCGCGACTGGCCCGCGTCGGTGGCCGGCGCCTCGTCCTCGCGGCCTGCTGTCTCGAACTCCTCGAGGGAACCGAATCCCGCGTCGGGCTCCGCGCTGGACGTCGTTTCGGTGGACGCCGCGTCGTCGGGCTCGACGTCGCCGGCCTTCTTGTCTGTGTCGCTCATTGGTTCGTCCGGGGTGTTCGGCTGTCGCTGGCGGCCAGGATGGCGTCGACGATGTCGCCCGGGTGCGTTCCCGCCGCGAGCACCGCGGGACAGCCCGGGTAGTCAACAAGCGTTTCTTTTATCACACGTGCCGCAGGGCTAACCAGTGGGGTTTTCGGAAGCATCGCCGCGCTCGCGTCGGGCAGCAGCGCGGCAAGGTTCTGGAGTGACTCCACGCTCATGACGACCACCGCCCCGATCTCGCCGCGTCGCCAGCGCGACTCCACGTCGGCAAGGACGTTGGCGGTGTAAGTGGGCAGCTTCCGTTCATAGACTTCGACGTACTCGACCTCGGCACCGCGTGCGGTGAGCTCGCGGGCGAGTTTCTCGCGGCCGCCGACGCCGCGGACAATACGTACCTTGAGGTCGCGGACGTCCGCGAACGCCTGCTCCTCGAGCAGGTGCTCGGTGTCGAAGCCGCTCGCGGGTGAGACATCGACCTCGCGACCCGCTGCTTCGATCGCGGCCCGGGTCGCCGGTCCGATTGCAACGAGGCGACC
Source organism: Woeseiaceae bacterium (assembly GCA_030066625.1). Taxonomy (GTDB): domain Bacteria; phylum Pseudomonadota; class Gammaproteobacteria; order Steroidobacterales; family Woeseiaceae; genus UBA1847. The sequence goes on along the minus strand of JASJBG010000014.1, from coordinate 3,512 downwards.
CTCCGCATAGCGAAGCCCATGCTCGACGGCGTTACCGCTGATGAATATCGTCAGGTCTGCCTTGCCGGGGTTGGTATCAACGTTGCGCGCAACGATATCGAGGACCGGGAACAGGATGGCTTCACCACCCGCGGCCTCGATGGCTGCTACCAGCCCGGACGACTGCCCCCGCGGCCGCGTGACGAGCACGCCGAGGCCGTCCAGGAACGGGTCAGGCATTCATCGCCTCGGCGCGTTCCAGGAGATCGCCGGCGCCGTCGGCGAGCATCGTTTCTGCCAGCGTGACGCCGAGCGACTCCGCGTCCGCGGTGCTGCCCGACACCGAGTTCTTCAGGGATTCGCTGCCATCGGGCAGGGCGACCAGCGCCGTCGCCGTGAGCGTATCGCCGTCGATCGTCGCGTAGGTCGCTACGGGCGACTGGCAGCTCGCGTCGAGCGTTCGTGCGACCGCGCGTTCCGCGAGCGTCGTCGAGATCGTCGGGCCGTGATTGAGCGCGGACAGCACGTTGATGATGGCATCGTCGCCGGCCCGGCATTCGATGCCGATGACGCCCTGGGCTGCGGCCGGCAGCATCTGGGCAGGCTCGAACTGCTGGCTGATACGGTCGTTCATGCCGAGCCGCTCCAGACCGGCAGCCGCGAGGATGATCGCGTCGTAGTCGCCGGCATCGAGCTTGGCCAGCCGCGTGTTGACGTTGCCTCTCAGCGGTTCGACGTGAAAGTCGGGCCTCAGCATCCGCAGCTGCGCCTGTCGCCTCAGGCTCGAGCTCCCGATACGGGCGCCATCCTTCAGGCTGTCGAACGACACCCCGGCCGGGGCCACCAATGCATCGGCGTGGTTCGCCCGCTCCAGCAGAGCCGCGAGTTCAAAGCCCTCCGGCATCTCGGCCGGCACATCCTTCATGGAGTGCACGGCGATGTCGGCATGACCCTCCTGCATCGCGACTTCGAGCTCCTTGATGAACAGGCCCTTGCCGCCGATCTTCTGCAGGCTGCGGTCCAGAATCTCGTCGCCGCGCGTCGACAGCGGCACGAGCTCCACGTCGTCGACCTCGTCGAGTTCTCCAAGGCGGGCGGCGACATGCTCGGCTTGCCAGAGTGCCAGCGCGCTCTTGCGCGTCGCGATGCGGATCTTCAAATGTCAGCCTCCTTTCAGCCGCCGGCGAACTTCGGCGACGTGTCGACGGCTGATTATCAGCGCATCGTCCTCGTCTTGCGAGCATTCCCTGATTACCACGCGCTGCTTGCCGTCGCTGGTTTTCTCGAGTCGTTCGATCTTGTCGACGGCAACGAGCGCGCTGCGATGAATGCGGACGAACTGTTCGAATTCCTGTTCGAGCGACTTCAGCGACTCGTCGATCAGGCTCTCACCGCCCTTGTGATGGACGGCGACATACTTCTGGTCGGCGCGAAAGTAGTTGATGTCTTCGATCGGTATCAGCGTCAGCCGGTCTGCGGCACGCGCGCAGACGTGCTGCCGCTGCGACTGGACGCCGGGTGTGCTGGCGACCTCCGCCAGCGTCGAGCGCGCGAGCCGAGATGCCTGCTTCAGGGCGGCTTCCAGGCGTGAGCGCCGAACCGGCTTCAGCACGTAACCGATCGCTCGCGCCTCGAAAGCATCGATCGCGTACTCGTCGTAGGCTGTTGTGAAGACGATCGCGGGCGGGTCCTCCACCTGGTTCAGGTGGTGCGCCGTCTCGATGCCGTCGAGCCCGGGCATGCGGATGTCCAGCAGCACGATATCGGGCCTGTCGCGGGCGGTGAACTCGACGGCCTCGTTGCCGTTGCCGGCTTCGCCGGCCACTTCGTAGCCGTCGATGTCGCCCACGAGCTGCATCAGGCGTTCGCGCGCCGGCGCCTCATCGTCGACGATGAGGACTCTCACTCGGTTTTCTCCAGGCCCTCGGCCGGGAACCGCAGGCGAACGAGATAGGCGTCGTCGCCTTCCTCAATGTCCACCGTGGCCCTCGCGCCGTAGGCGAGCTCGTAGCGCTGGCGTATGTTCGACAGCGCCATCTTGTTGCCTTGCTGCTTGCGCTCGCGATTGGCCGCGACCGGGTTCGCGATCTCGATCGTCAGGAACTTGCCGTCGCGCCGGCCCGTGACAAGCACGTCGCCACCGTCCGGTAGCAGCTCGATGCCATGGTAGATCGCATTCTCGAGCAGCGGCTGTATCGTCAGGCTCGGGATCTGCGCACGCATCGGCAGGTCGCCGATGTCCCAGCGTACGTTCAGCCGGTCGCCGAGCCTGAGTTTCTCGATGCGCTGGTAAATGGCGGCGGTCTCGAACTCCTGCTTGAGCGAGGTCTGGTCTTTCGAGCCGCCCAGGTTGGCGCGCATCAGGTCCGACAGGTCCTCGACGGCCTCCTCGGCCTGGCGCGGGTCCGTGCGGGTCAGCGCCGCAATCGTATTCATGCTGTTGAACAGGAAGTGGGGCCGGATGAGCGCCTGCAGCGCACTGATACGAGACTGCGCCTCGAGCACGATGCTGCGTCGCCACTCGCTCGATACGTACAGGTAGCGCATGGCCAGCGCGATGACGATTGCGCCGATCGCGAAGGTTCGACCCACGAATACGCCGTGGGAGCTCTCGATGAACAACAGGTCCGGGAAGCGCTGCGTGAGCTGCCAGGCGATCTCGGCCAGCGCCAGGCAGAGGACCAGCAGGATCGCGAAACTCAGTACGAACGCGCGGGTCTTGCCGCTCCCTTCGAGGCGCTCGCGCAGCTGGCACATCAAGAGCGAGCCGAGCAGCGCGAACCAGAGGACGAAGAACGAGGTTTTGGACAGCTCGACGAGGAACTGGGCGTTCTCGCCGTGCGCGGCGAGCGTGACCGCGATCGCAACGAGCTCCGCGATCAGGACGACGACGAACACCGTGCCGGCGGCACAAAAGTCGGGCAGGTAGGCCTGCGTTTCCCTGGATTCCGGATCAGCGGCCAAGCCGGGCCTCCTCAGTCACGAGGCCCGTATTGTAGCGCCGTCTGAATGAATAAAGGGGCCGCAGGCAGTGCCTGCGGCCCCTTTGTGCGTTGGCGGTGTGCCCGGGCGTTGGCTAGTCGCAGTATTCCTGGACCAGTTCTTCCGCCTTGGTGCGCGCGTCCTGCGACTCGGCGTCGTCCAGATACACGCGCTCGCCGTTCTCGTCCTCGCGGTAGAGGCGACGTGACGTAACGAGAGTCTCGAGGCGATCACGGTAGCGCTGGCAGGTCGCCGCGCGCTCCTCAGCCTTCGCACGGCGCTCGGCGCGGGTCATCGGCCGGTCTTCTTCATCATTTGCGGCGGAACCGTTCCTGGGCTCGCCGTAGCGCGTGTTGTAGGCCGCCTGTACGGCTGCATTATCGGTACGCCGGGACACGATCGCGACGCGCTGTTCACTCGCTGCACCCGTCGGGCGGTCACCGTAGTGAATGTTGCCGTTCGCATCCGTGTAACGGTAAATATCGCTGGCAAAAGCGGATCCGCAGAACGCGGTCGCTAGTGCGGCTATCAAAAAGTGCGTCGTGCGTCTC
>JASJBG010000006.1 GCA_030066625.1 Woeseiaceae bacterium | reverse complement strand
GGGTGATCCAGCACGGCGCCGTGCGCGACCGTGTAGCCGCCGTCCTGTCGCCGGCGAATGCCGATGCGTTCGTCGAACACGTTGCCGGGGAAGAGTTCGTCCGCCGGTCCCGTGCGCACGACCGTGCCGCGAACCTTGAGCTGCGGCAGCGGGATACCGAGCGAACGGCAGAAAACCGCGGCCCAGGCGCCGGCGGCGCAGACGACCTGCGGCGCGCGAATTCTGCCGTGTTCGGTGACGACGCCGGCGACCCTGCCGGCCTCGATATCGAGTCCTCGCACAGCGCAGCCCGTTAGGACGTGCGCCCCGTGTGCAGCTGCGCCCCTCGCGATCGCGGGTGCCGCCTTGTGTGGCTCGGCGCGGCCGTCGCTGGCGGTGTAGAGCCCGCCGCGCCAGCGAATCGATGCGCCGTTGACCTCGGCCGATACCTCGTCGGCGGTCAGCAGCCGCGTGTCGACGCCGAAGGCCTTGCCGGTCTCCAGCCACTGCTCGAAACCCTCGAGCTCCTTATCGGTCCGTGCTGCAAACAGGCAGCCACCGCGCGTGAAGCCGACATCCTCGCCGAGCTCCTCGGCGAGATCGCCCCAGATACGCATACTCTCGATCATGATCGGCAGTTCGCGGACGTCGCGGCCCTGCTTGCGCACCCAGCCCCAGTTGCGGCCCGACTGTTCGCCGCCGATGTGGCCTTTCTCGCAGAGCGCGACGCTAACGCCCTGACGCGCCAGGAACCATGCGGTCGACACGCCAACGATTCCGCCGCCAATGACGACGACGTCAACGGACGCGGGCAGCTCGGCCGGCGCCTCTATCGGCTGTGCCCAGGTCTGGCGTACGGTGTTTCCGTCCAATCGTGTCCCTGCGTGTTGTGATCGTCGCCCTGCCCTGCATAATAGTCTCAACACGTCCGCGCCGCACTCGGCGCCAATTCCAGCGCCATGAAACGCCATCCTGCCCTCATTGTCGTCAGTCTGCTCCTGGTCACGCTGATCAGCTGCGCGGCTGCCCCGCCGATCGACCGCGACTACTCCGAAATCGTCGGCGACTACGAGACTTTGATCGAGCTGCCGTTCATCACCAATCGGAAGATCGAGATTAGCTGGCGCGACGAGCGTTATTTCGGCAACACGGTCGGCGGTATTGCGGGCGGCACCTGTGCGGTCGGCATCAACGAAGGCGATGACGACGGCGACCTGATCGGCGTGCGCGGCGGTTCCGTGCTCAGCGTCTTCGGTGACCTCGACCCCGAAGACGGCATCGTCGTCTACGTGCACGGCTACTACGAGGACTTCGAACGTGCCTGCCGCCGGGCCGCGACGCTGAAGCGCCGGCTGGGCGTCGACAAGGGCTTCCTGCTGTTCACCTGGCCGGCGAACTCGCAGCCGCTCACCTATCGCGACGACGAGGCGGACCTCGAAGCCAGTACGCCGACAATCCTGAAGCTGCTCGACGACCTCGGCACGCGCTTCGGGCCGGAACGAATCAGCATCATTGCCCACAGCCTCGGATCGCGCGGCGCCGTGAATTCACTTCGCGATTGGCCGGTACCCGATCGCAAGTTTCGTTCGCTCGTGCTTGTTGCGGCTGACATCGACCGGGCCATGTTCATCGAGTCCCTTCCAGAGCTCCAGGAGCATGTAGAGAACATCACGGTGCTGGTGTCGGATCGCGACCGCGCGCTGCTGGTGTCCGAGACCGTCAACCGCGCACCCCGTCTCGGCCAGTCTGACGACGTAGCCATTGAAGGCATCGAAATCTTCGACGTCACGACGATTGCGGACACGCATTTCTCGGGCCACGTCTACCACCTGCGCAACCAGGAGGTGATCGACATCATCCGCGCAGCGCTGGCTGCGGGAGGCGCTGAGAAAGGACCATGAGCGACGACCGACGGGAGCCGAGAATCAGCGCCGACATGCTCGTCGCCATTTCGGCCGTGTTCATCGGCGTCTGCGCGCTGGTCGTCTCGCTGTACGAAGCGAACCTGATGCGTGCGGAACAGCGCTCGGCGGTCCTGCCCATCCTCGAACTGAGCCGCTCGTATTACATCAACCAGGACCGGCCCGACGGCGAGTGGCGCCTCGACCTGCAGGCCGAGAACGTCGGTATCGGCCCGGCACAGGTACTGGATTTTCGGGTCACGGTGGACGGCGAGGCACGGCCGACGTGGTCAGCCGCGATGCGCGCGCTGCTTCGCCGCGATGCGGACGTACGCTTCGGACAGTCGACGATCAATGGCCGCACGATCCCGGCGGAGCGAATGGTGACGATGTTCAGTCTTGCGAGTACCGAGCTTGCGGCAGAGATCGTCGAGAATTTCGATAGACTCGAGTTCGAAGCCTGCTACTGCTCGGTTTTCGACGAATGCTGGACGACCTCGTACACGGCCTTCGGCGCTCCCGATCCGGTGAAAGCCTGCGAAACCAACGAGGACTCGTTCCAGCAGTGACCGAGGCCCGCACGGGCCGGTCGTTTCACAGAAGGCTCGAGGCTACAGCGTGTCCCTGCGCTTCTCCTCGCCGCGGTCCCCGAGCGTACCGTAGCGGTGATAGTCGAAGCTGATGCTCTGTTCGCGCACGTACCACATGAGCTCGAGGCGGCCTTCCGCCTGCACGGGCGCTGCGGCGATATAGATGCCCGTCTCACCGATTGCCCGCTGCACGACTTCGGGCACGCGCTCGAAATCCGCATAGCGAACGCGGTCCGTATGACGCTGGCGGATGACCTGCGCGAGCTCTTCGTCGGACTCCTCCACGAACTCGATGCGCGCGCCCCAGGTTTCAGTCGCGTGCTCGAGCGCCGTAAGCGCGTCAGATTCGAAGTCGTGCGGATAGCTGACAGTGATGCGGCTGCCGACGGTCATCGCGGCACATGCCCGGGCGAACAGCTCGAACGCCGAGTCATCGGCATGCACACGAATCCGGACCTCGGCGACCGGCAGGTAGCGTCTCAGGTTGTCCTGCCCGACAAGCCTGAAATCGTCGTGAACCTGGTTGAACTCCTCGTCGAAGGCCAGTTCGTAGCTGCGGGCTGCGCGCGCAATCGCCTTGCGCTCCTTGGCGTCGATCCGCGACGCGATCGAGCCCTGCGCCAGGTGTTCGTCCAGGTCGGCAAGGAGCTCGTTATCGATGTCGTCGCGACCGGTCAGCCGACCCGCCAACCTGAAGCTCATGAGCTGCGCGACGTAGTTCGGGCCGCCGGCCTTGATGCCCGGCCCGAATGCGGATTTGCCCATGCCGCCGAACGGCTGGCGCAACACGACGGCGCCCGTCGTCACCCGGTTAACGTACAGGTTGCCGGCGTTGACGCTGTCCCACCACTGCTCCTGCTCGCGATCGTCGAGACTCTCCAGTCCGGACGTCAGGCCGTATCCGGTCTGGTTAACCAGGCCGATAGCCTCATCGAGATCTTTCGCCTTCATGACGCCGAGCACCGGCCCGAACAGCTCGGTCATGTGGGTAAAGCTGCCCGGCTGCACGTCCCACTTCACACCGGGTGAGTACAGATTCGGATTATCGTCGAGCTTCTTCGGCATCACGGCCCAGCTCTCGCCGATTTCCAGTTCTTTCAGGCCACGGTCCAGGTCACTGCCCGGCGGTCGAATCAGCGGTCCCATAATCGTCGGTAGATCCCACGCAGAACCGACGGGGATGCTGCTGACTGCATCGCAGAGCCCCTGCCGGAATTTCTCATCCTCATAGACCTCTTCTTCCAGGATCAGGAGCGACGTCGCCGAGCACTTCTGCCCCGTGTGTCCGAAGGCCGACTGGACCACGTGTTTGACCGCAAGATCGCGGTCCGAAAGCGAGCTCACGATCGTCGCGTTCTTGCCGCCGGTTTCCGCAAGCAGGTCCATGTCCGGTTTGGCCTCGAGCATCCTGAGTGCCGTATCGGTTCCGCCGGTCAGGATGACAACGTCTACGTCGTCATGCCCGGCCAGTCTCGCGCCAACCGTACCGCCGTCGCAGGGTGCGAACTGCAGTACCTCGCGCGGCACGCCCGCTCTCCAGAAGCACTGGCACAGCAGGTAGCCGGTCAACACGGTGTCCGATGCCGGCTTCAGGATGACGGTGTTGCCGGCGGCCAGCGCAGCGGCGACGCCGCCACAGGGGATCGCAATCGGGAAGTTCCAGGGCGAGATGACCGCTACGACGCCGCGCCCCTGTGCGTCCACGCTTTCGATGCGGCTCAGCGCTACGGCGCTTCGGCGGTAGAACTCGCAGAAATCGATGGCTTCCGATACCTCGGGGTCCGACTGCGGGAAGATCTTGCCGCCTTCCGCCATTGCGGCACCCATCAGGTCGCCGCGCGCTTTGCGCAGTTCGTTGGCGGCCTTTCCGAGCAGCTCGGAGCGCTTTTCGAACGACATCGAGCGCCACCCCGTCGGATCCTGCTTCGCGACGCCGACGGCGGTATCGATGTCTTCCTCCGTCGCCAGCCGAAACCGGGCGACGACCGTTCCCGGCCGCGACGGATCGAGGGAATCCCTGACGGGCCGATCGTCGAAGATCTCCTTGTCACTGATGGAAATCGGTACCTCGGCAGCCTCCTTGCCGCAACGGTCTTTCCATCCAGCGATGATGCCCTCGGCCCAGTCGACGTTGCTCGGCAGGGAAAAGTCAGTGTCCGGCTCGTTATCGAACGGCTGCTCGCCATCCGTGATGCTCGTGTCATCGACCGGCTCCGAGCGGTCCTGCCGGCGCCGCGGGGCGTAAGGCGTGGCCTCGATCGCATCGAACGATGCGTAGAACTGATCTCGCAGGCGCAGCCATTCGTCATCGCCCGGCTCGAGCTTGAACGCATGCCTTAAGAAATTGTCCGGCCCGGTGTTCTCATCGAGCCGCCTGACGAGATACCCGATGGCGTTGATGAAGTTCTCCTTCTTCGTCGCCGGCGCATACAGCACGAAGTTGTCGGACAGCTCGAACAGCGCGCGGCGCATGTGATTGGCCATGCCTTCGAGCATTTCGAACTGCAGTTTGTCGAGGCAACCGGCCTTCTCGGCGATAACCAGCGCATAGGCAAGCTCGAAGAGGTTGTGCGAAGCGATGCCGACGCGAACGGCCTCGACGTTTTCGGGAATCATCGCTTCGTGCAGCATTCGACGGAAGTTCGCGTCCGTGGAGAGCTTGTCCCGGTACGGCGCCTGCGGCCAGCCGCGCACCGAGGCCTCCACGGCCTCCGACTCCATGTTCGCGCCTTTGACGATTCGTACTGTGATCGGTCTGCCACCGGCAGCGACGCGCTTACGCGCCCATTCGTTGATCTGGCGGTGCGTCAGGTAAGAATCCGGGATATAGGCTTGCAGCGCGATGCCGCCTCGCGCCTGCTCGAGGCCGGGGCGATCGAGCGTGCGCATGAAGGCCTCGGCCGTTACGGCCATGTCCTTGTATTCCTCCATGTCGAGGTACACGAACTTGCCGACCTCGGTGCCGTCGGCGTACCTGAACTTCATCTTGCTTGCTTCGCGGAACAGGAGTTCGAGGCGGTCGCAGAGTATGGCTACGGTGTCCTCGAACGCCAGCGAGTTGATCTGTGAAAAGATCGTCGACACCTTGACCGAGATGCTCTCGACCTCCGGGTTTTGCAGCGCCGCCAGGTAGCCTTCGAGACGCCTCTGCGCCTCGCCTTCGCCGAGCAGGGCTTCACCGAGGAAGTTGAGGTTCATTCGCAGGCCGGCCTCGCGGCGAGCGCTCAAATGCGGGTTCAGCACGTCCTCCTCGGCCGGCAGGATCACGTTCGCGGTCTCGGCACGCATCTTGCCCTTGACCAGGGGGACAGCAACGCCCGGCAGCAGTCCGCCGAATGACTGGAAGCCCCGCAGCAGCGTCTGGTCCAGCTTGCTGAAATACCGCGGAACACCCTGCACGTCGAGGATGTGCGTGAGCTGGTCGACGGCACGTACCGGCCGCGAGGAGCGAAACGCCTGGTCCGTCATCTGGATCATCGTGGCCTTGTCGTGCGGGTTCTGCACCATGCGCTCGAGCTCGCGCTGTTGCTTCTTCTCCTGCGGCGCCTGGAGTTCGGTCGCACGGTTCTGCAGGTGCGCGGCGATGTGCGCCGCCGCCTGGGCTTCAGCGGGATACGGCAGGGACGGGTCGGGTTGGAATGAGTCGAGCAGGTCCGAGAGCGAGGTAGACATAGGCGAAATCCTCCACCGGAAACCGTAGCAGAGGAGGCTCTCGCTGAAGCTCAGGGAAAGTGCGTAGGCGTGTTTCAGTCCCCAGCTAGCTGGGAGACGATTTCGCGCGGTCCGCGGGCTCCGTTCAAACGAAAAACGCCGGCGCAGGGCCGGCGTCTTCCGAGTACTCTTTCAGGCCGACTACTTCGTCGGGCTGCGCATCTCGATGGAGCCGTTGAACGTCGCACCCTCTTCCAGGCCGACCGTCGGCGCCACGATATTGCCGGTCACGACGCCGCTCTTGCGGACCGTGACGCTGACCGTCGCGTGCAGGTCGCCCTCGACCGTGCCTTCGACGAAGATCTTCGTCGCGTTGACGTTGGCGAGGATCGTGCCCTTCGGCCGCAGCGTCAGGCAGCACTTGCCCTGGTTGATCGTGCCCTCGACGGTACCTTCGATAATCAGGTCCTCGCCGGCCGACAGCTCACCCTTGAAGTGCAGCGATTCGCCGATCACCGATACGGGCTGGTCGCCACTCGGGACATCCGAGCGTACCGAATCCGGCACGTCCTTGAACGGAATCACCTGCGACTCGGTGAGCTTGTCGTCACCATCGAAGTTAGGCGTCTCCATGATTTCCGTGTCACTCATTGGATCTCTCCCTTTGCGTCGCAGAATCACGCTGCGCCTGCTGAACGTTTCTTGGGCGCCGAAGCCTTCTTGGACTCAGCGGGCTTGTCCTCGGATTCGTCCGACTTCTCCGGCTTGGCCTCGGCCTGCGGCTTCGAGTCCGCCTGCGGCTTGGGCTCTTCCTGCGGCTTGGCGTTGCCGGACATATCGATGCGGCCGTTGAAGGTCGAGCCTTCGTGAAGCGTGACGGTCGGGCTGTAGATGTTGCCGGCGACGTTGGCCGAGTCCTTGACCACGACCGACGTGCGGCCTTCGAGGTCACCGTCGACCTTGCCTTCCACGGCAATGTGCTCGGCTTTGACATCGGCCTTCAGCTTGCCTTCTTCGCCAACCGTCAAATTTGATGAATGGTTGATTGAGCCTTCGATCTGCCCCTGGATAACGAGGTCCTCGTTAGCCGTCAACTCCCCTTTGAACTTAAGCGTCGGCCCGAGGATGGACGTCTGCTTTTTCTCTCCCATGTCGTACGGATGGCTCATGGCAATGCTCTCCTTGAAAGAATCCGCGAGTAACCAGCTTTCCGAAGTATGGAACTGAGTCACGAATTTCGCCGTGATCGTCTTCACATATATGGTCGGTGCAATTGATTCAGCACCCTGTCGGCGGTTGGCGACACAGCCATCGCGGCACCATGTTTCCCTGCTAGTATCAATGACATGAAGCTCAGGACACCGACACTGACGGCCTTACTGTTTTTTTGCTGCGCAGCGAATGCCGCCGACGCGCCGGGCGAACGCGACGGCCAGGTGAGGATTACCGAGGGCGGCGCATTCGTCGCCTGGGACGCCGTCGGCGAGCGCTGGCTCGGCCCCGATGCGTTCTGGAAGAGCTTCGCCGGGCGCGAACGCGGCAGGAACTGGGGCTCCGGCACGAGCTTCCCGCCCTATGCCGACGTCAACGAGCACGACACCTTTCTGCTCGAGGTCGAGACCGGCACCTGCCTGATGTATTTCTTCCATACGCGCTGGCGACGTGCCAACGACGTCTGGCGCTGGGGGCCCGAGTTCAATGCCTACTCGGGCTGCCCGGACGTGTTTCGAAGGGATCGCGGCTGGAAGCCGCTCCTACGGAGACCTTGGTCGTAGGAGCGGCTTCCAGCCGCGATCCAAAGCCCCCGCAGGAGCGGGCTTCGCCCAGCGGGGCCCCACCGCGCAGCCGCGATGATTAATACGGCCCCGGCGGCGTCGCGCTGCGGCGTTTCGGGAACCAGAACGGCTTATCGACAACCTTCGCCGCGGCCATCATCCGGTTCCAGTGCATCTCGCGCTGGTAGTAGATCTCCACCCAGACCGTATCGCCGGGCTTGCCGTGCGGCATGCGCACGGTGCCAAGCGCGATGTTCTGTTTGCAGACGGGCGACCAGTGCGCCGACGTTATGAAGCCGATCTCCGACTTGTTGTTCTTCGGCTTTGCGAAAATGTAGGCGTTGTGGGCCGGCTTGTTGCCTTCGATATCCAGCTTGACCAGCCGCCAGGCTGACCCGCGGCGTCGCTCCTCCGCGAGCGCACGGCGGCCGTTGAAGTTTGGTTTCTTGAAGTCAACGAGCCAGTCGAGCCCCAGCTCCAGCGGCGAGCGTGAGCGGCCCGTTCGCACCGTCTCATCGGCGGGCAGGAACTCGTGATACGCGGCCATGAAGCCGGCCTCGATGCGCGCCATCTCCAGCGCGTTCGTGCCAATCGCACGGATACCATGCAGCTTGCCCGCCTCGAACAGCGCGTCCCAGAGCGCCTCGGCCTTCGCCGGTTCGATCCACAGCTCGTAGCCGAGATCCCCGGTGAAGCCGGTGCGCGAGATCATGAGTTCGGCACCCTCGAAATCGAAGTGCGTCAGGCCGAACGGCTTGAGATCGCCGAGCCCGTCGAGACCCAGCTTGTCGAGCACGCTAAACGAGGTCGGCCCCTGCACGGCGAGCGCGGCTACCTCCTCGGTTTCGTGCCTGATCGTGACATCGAAACCGATCGCGCTGGCCTCGAGCCAGGCGAGGTGCCGCTCCTGCGAGCACAGTCGGTACTCGCCGTCTCGGAGATGGAAGATGGTGCCGTCGTCGATGACCTGGCCCTGGTCATCGCACCACACGGCATACGCGACGCGGCCGGGAGCGACTTTGTGCATGTCACGCGTGACGAGCCGATCGAGATAGTCGCAGGCATCCGGCCCGGTGATCCGGTACTTGGTCATCGGCGTCAGGTCGAACACGGCGGTCGCGTTGCGGATCGCGAAGTACTCCATATCCTCGCAATAAAGCGCGTCCGCCGCCGTGTAGCCTTTCCATTCGTGCCACTTGTCCAGCGTATCGACGCGCTTCAGCTTCGGGTAGAACGGCGTCTGCAGGCGACCCTGCGGGACCTTGTCCCGTGCAAGCGGGACCTTGTCCCGTGCAAGCGGGACCTTGTCCCGTGCAAGCGGGACCTCGTCCCGACCAGACGGGACCTTGTCCTTGTCCGTCATCGCGACTTCTCCCGGCTCAATATCGTTCGCGCCGCGTTGCGCCCCGGCGCGCCGCTGACGCCGCCGCCCGGGTGAGTGCCGGCTCCGCAGAGATACAGCCCATCCAGTGGCATGGCGTACTGCGCGGCGCCACTCACGGGGCGCACGAACATGAACTGATCGAGCGACAGCTCGACGTGGTGCCAGTGGCCACCGGTGATATGGAATTCCCGCTCGATGTCCACCGGCGTGAGCAGCTCGCGGGCAACGATCTGGCCCTCGAGGTCCGGCATATAGAGGGCGAGCGTCTTCATTACGCGCTCGAGGAATGCGGTCCTCGCGCCACCGTCCCAGCCGGACCTGAGTGAGTACGGCGTGTATTGCAGCGTCGCAGACAGGACGTGCTTGCCGTCCGGCGCGAGCGACGGATCGTGTACGCTCGGGAACGTGATCTCGGCGACGGGCTCCGGGGAATACTCGCCGTACTTGGCGGGGTTGAAGGCACGCTCGACGTAGTGCTCGTCGGGGGCGATGACGAGGCGCTGGCCGTAGTCTGCGTCCTCGAGCCCCTTTATCGCCGGCAGGCCCTCGAGTGCCAGGTGCAGTTTCGCGGCGTTGCCGCTTGCCCGCAGGCGATTGATTCGCTGCGCGAACCCCGTCTCGACATGACGTGCGCCGACGAGTTCGAGGACGGTCCGCTTCGGATCGGCATTCGAAATGACGGTCAGGGACTCGAAGGACTCACCATCTTCGGTCTCCACGCCGGTAACGCGGCCATTGTTGACGACAATTCGGCGCACCGGCTTGGCGACACGCACCGTGGCGCCCGCCGTTCGTGCTGCCTGTGCCAGCATCCCGGTCAGGTCGCCCATACCGCCTTCAGGAACCGAGAGGCGGCCATGATTGCCAGCCAGGCGGTAAAGGTAGGTCATCAACGTGTTCGGCGAGCGCGGCCCGAGGTGTGTGCCCAGCACTGCGTCGAGCGCAAGCGCGCCCTTCAGCAAATCGCTTTCGAAGCGCTCGTCGAGCTCGTCGTAGATATTCATGCCGATGAGCCGCAGGAATTCCTGCATCTCCTCGCGGCCGAGGCGGCGGATGTCGAAGCCCAGTTTCGCGAGTTTGAAGATGTCCTTCCGGTCGCTGGTGCCGAGGCGAGGTGGCGCCGCATTCAGGTGACCATTGAGCAGGTCGGCGAAGCGCGTCATGCGCTTTCGGAACTCGCGATAGCTTGTCCGGTCCGCACCGCCGACGCCGGACACGTCGTCGCCGGCGAGCCGCACATGCTGCCCCGACGTATCGAGGGCTATCGTCGCCAGGTCGTTGGCCGCCAACCTGGGTTCGATTCCGAGCTCCTTGCTGACAGCTGGCTGCAGCTGGTACAGCAGGTGCGCGCAGGTCGACACCGAAAACCCTTCCGCGAAATCCCTGGTAACCGCGGCGCCGCCGACCTGCTCGTTTGCCTCGAGCACGAGCACGCGCTTCCGGGCTTTAGCCAGCAGCGTCGCGCAGACCAGGCCATTGTGACCCGCGCCGATTACGATGGCGTCGAAGCGTTCAGTCATCGCCAAAGTTATCCGGAACGGTATTTGGCCGCTTGAGGTCGAGAAGAATCTCGCGCGCGGCATTGGCGCCGGGCGCCGCCATGACGCCTCCGCCCGGGTGCGTGCTCGACCCGCACAGGTACAGGCCGGCCACCGGCGAGCGGTACTGCGCGTAGCCCGGCACCGGGCGGTTGAACAACAGCTGGTCCATCGTCAGCTCACCGTGGAAGATGTTGCCCTCCGTAATGCCGATCTCGGCCTCGATGTCGGCCGGCGTACGCACTTCCATGTGCAGGATCAGGTCCTTGAAATCCGGGCTGTAGTTCGCGATCTGGTCAATGACGGTGTTGGCGAATGCCTGCTTGTCCTCCTCCGTCCAGTCACGGCCTTCGAGCTTGTGCGGACAGTACTGCACGAAACAGCTCATGAAGTGCTTGCCGGGCGGCGCCATGGTCGGGTCGTTCAGCGTCGGGATGAGCATGTCGACATACGGGTCTTTCGACCAGGTGCCGGCCTTCCAGTCGTCGTAGGCGCGCTCCATGCGCTCCATCGAGTCGATGAAGTGCATGTCACTGTGCAGCAGCGTGCTGCCCTTCGGTATTGCGGGAAACGTCGGCAGACCGTCGAGCGCTATGTTCAGTTTTCCGGACGAACCGCGGATCTTGAAGTTCTCGACACGCCGGTAGAACTTCTCCGGCAGGTCGCTACGGTCCATGCAGTTCAGGAACGTGCGCTTGACGTCCATCGCCGAAACCACAACGCGCGCACGAATCTCTTCACCATTCTCGAGACCCACGCCCGTTACCTTGCCGTTCTTCACGATGATCTTGTCGCAGCCGGCCTCGGTCCGCAGCTCGCCACCGGCGGCCTGGAAGGCGCCGGCAATCGATTTCGAGACGGCGCCCATGCCGCCGCGCGCGAAGCCCCAGGTGCCGACATTGCCGTCGACGTCACCCATCTTGTGATGCAGCAGCACGTAGGCCGTACCGGGCGAATGAATACCGAGCGCCGTGCCGATGATGCCGCTGCCGGACATCGCCGCCTTGATGACGTCCGTCTCGAAGTACTCGTCGAGGTACTCCGCAACGCTCATGGTCCAGAACCGTATTGTCTCGTACATCCGGTCTTCGCCCATCTCGAGGAAACGGCGGCCGATGTCCATGAGCCCGCGCAGGTCTTTCGGCTTAAACGACGCAGGATCGGGGGCGGTCCGAAGCAGGAAGTCGCGGATGAAGCGGCACTGGCGCATCGTGTCCGCCGAGTAGGTCTTGTAGGCGTCGGCATCCCGGCGCGAGAATCGCGCCATCTCGCGATAGGCAACTTCGTGATCGTGGTAGGAACCGAAATAGTCCCCGTTTTGCATAAAGGTCAGCGAGCCACCGTAGGGTGTTACCTGCAGGCCGTGCCGGTGCAGTTCGAGCGCGCGGTAGATCTCGGGGCGGAGCAGGCTGCAGACGTAGGAACAGTTCGAGTACCACCAGTCCTTGTACAACTGACGGCTGACCGCCGCGCCGCCGATATAGTCATTCTTCTCCACGCAGACGACGTCGAGACCGGCGCGTGCGAGGAACGCAGCCGTCGTCAGGCCATTGTGGCCCGCGCCGACAACGATGGCGTCATAGGTCTTCATGAAAGGGTCTGCGCTGCCGCTTTGCTGTTCGAGTTATCGTGCCTGCCGATAGGGTCTCACGAACGCAGCCTGGAAGTCAGGCTCCTCGAAGCCGCCGTCCGACTTCACAGGCCAGCCGAAGGCGTCCTCGGCGGATTTTCGCACCTCGGCGTGGATCCAGTGACCGTCGGTCCCGTTGGTGACCACAACGATGCCCGCGCCGCTGTCGGGATGCCCCTCGATCCATGCCCGGTAGCTGTTGTTCGCGCCGCCATGATGAAAGACGCGGCTCGGTCCGTTTCCATTAAGCCGGGGCCCCAGCCCGTACCAGCTGCGTTCTTCCCGATTCATCATGTCTTCGAGCACACCCGGCGGCAGGAAGCCGTCGTCGAGCAGCCCGATGACGAATGCGCCCAGGTCGTTCGCGCTGGTCCACAGTCCCGATGCCGCCAGTTCGGGCATGGCCTCCCAGCCGCGCGGCAGCCCGGCGGGCCGACCGCGGTCGTCGTGCGCACGCGCGATGTTGCCGTGCTCCACGGGCAGCGGGTTCGCGAAGGTGCTGCGCGCCATGCCGAGCGGCTCGAAAACGTACTTTCTCGCGGCATCCTCGTAGGCCAGGCCGGTTACGTCTTCGACGAGCACCTGGCTCACGGTAATGCCGCCGCCCGAGTAGTCCATGCGATCGCCCGGCGCAAACATCAACTCGACACGATCGTTCTTGGCCGGCCGCTGGCCATTCAGCGTCTGCAGCGCGGTCGGCAGCGCCTCATCCGGTTCATAGTCGGCAAAACCGTGAACGGTGAAGCCGGCAGTGTGCGAGAGAATTCGCCGCAGCGTCACCTTCTCCTGTCGCGAATAACGGCTCTCCGGTACCTGCCACGATGTCAGGTATTCATTGACGTCTTTGTCGAGATCGAGACGCCCTTCTGCGACGAGCCGGAGGATCAGCGCCGCATTGATCATTTTGCTCACCGAACCGACCGAGAAGACGGTATCGGCATCCACCGCATCATCGCTGCCGGCAAGCGTGACGCCGTATCCCTTCGCCCAGACGATTTCCCCGCCATCGAGTATCGCAACAGCGACGCCAGGCACCCGATAGTTCTCGAGGCGCTGCTCGATCGTCCAGCGCTGCGTGCCGGGGTTGCCTCGTTGCATACGGTCAATCAGGCCGGTTTCGAAGGCCTTGATACGCGGGTCGTCGGCGCTCAGCGGCTCTGCCCAAGTCCACGGCGCACATACACAAAGCAACGCCATGCCGATCATCGAACGCGTCATTCCAATCCTCGATGGTTGATTACAGAGGCGTGCGCCTAGCCGCTCAGGAGCCATTCCATGGCTTCCTCGCGAGTGGCACATCGATGCACCTGCCAGCCTCGATTCACGCAGACATTCTCATAGAAAACCGCGATGTCGTGCAGCTCCTCCCGCTTGGGAACGACGAGCGCGATGCGGATACCGCGGTCGAGCCCCTGCGCATCGTACTGTGCCGGAAAATCGTAGAGTTCGGTGATCGTTGCCGTCTGCTCCTGCTCGACGGCGTCGATAATGCCGCGTGATGCATCATGTTTTTGCGCGAGGTCGATTGCCGCTGCCGTAGCTTCGCGCAGCGCATCTCCGGTCACGACGCCGACCAGGACCAGTTCGACGGCATCGTTCGTGCTGTCATATCTTGCTTTCCAGGCCATTGAACCCCCAACAAGGCTCAAGTCGGTCTCAGGAGCTCCTGAAGAAACCATTCCGTCCAGGCCCGCTCGTTGTTTTCCATATCTGCGAACGGCCCGGGCTCATAATACCGCGACTGAACGCCCTCATAGTTATTCACAACTATAGTCTTGTCCGCCTCGGTAGTGACGTTCCAGAGCCAGGTCAGAGTCTCGACGTCGTAGTCTTCGCCTTCGTCGGCATCGCCTCGCACGAGCCAGTAGATGTCGCAGCGGCAGTTACGATGATCCACCGGCGTGAATACGTAGGCAACGACGTGATCGCTGTAGGCGAGCAGGAACGAGAACGCGCCGAACGAAATATCCGATGCGCCACCGTCGTAGTCGGCGAGCTTGCCAAGCAGCGGCGCCACGGGCTTGCCGTCCTTGCTGCCGGTCACGTAGCCGTCGAACATCGCGGAGCGGCTGTAGCCGTAGCCGATCTCGCCCGGCCGCGCGGCCGTATCGAGAAAGTTGACGTAGATGTCCTTGAGACCGCAGGCCGCGAACCGTTCCTTCATCGCATCCTGCACGCGCGGCCGCTTCTTGCGATCCAGCATGAGCGAATGCATGCGCGCATAGTCCGGGTGCGCCGTCGCGCAGTGATAGCACTCCTGGTAGTTCTCGATCGCAAGTTTCCAGTTTGCCGGTATCGCGTAGGTCTTGTGCGCCGCGACCTTCAACGCCTCGAAGCCGAACATCGCCATAGGTTCCGCCAGGTCTTTGCGGCAATTGTCGACGGCAGGCGGCGAGTCGCTGAATGAAACGAGAATCAGCCCGTGGACGACCTCGAGCGATACCGGGTGCAACCCGAATGCCAACGGGTCGAAATCGGCGGGCATGTCCCTTGCCGCGGTCAGGTGGCCGTCGAGGCCATACATCCAGCCGTGGTATGGGCAGACGAACTTGCGAGCCGTGCCGCGTTCCTCGAGACAGACGCGCGAGCCCCGGTGCCGGCACACGTTGGCGAAAGCGCGCAGTGCACCGTCCTCACCGCGCACGATGATTGCTGATTCGCGTGCGACGTCGAAGCGCTTGAAATCGCCCTTAGCAGGCAACTCGGAAACGTGCCCGGCGAGAATCCAGTTGCGGTAAACGACACGTTCGAGCTCGAGCTCGTAAACCGCCGGATCGGTGTAGAAGCGCTGCTCGAGGGCATAGCCGGGCTTGTGGGCCGCGATGAGCTCGTCGATCGTGCGTGTATCCACTCGCATTGAGCGAGGATCACACCGGGCGAGTTTCGGCGCAAGCAGCTTCAGCACGCTGCTGCGACCATTCATCGCGTGTGATCCGGTAGTTCAGGCCATCGTCCTCGCCGTAGCACGGCATGGTGCCTCGATCAGTGAACCCGGCTTTCTCCAAGACGCTCTTCGACGCCAGGTTTCCTTTGTCGAAGGTTGCGACGACCTCGTCCAGCGGAGACTCCTGGAATGCAAATTCGAGCACCCTGCGAGCGGCTTCGGTGGCGTAGCCAAACCCCCAGGCGGAGCGCTTGAGGTAGTAACCGATCTCGATGTCGGCGTCCGGCATCTTTCCGGGGACGAGCAGGCTGAAGTCCGTCTCCTTTTCCTTAACGGGCATTGGCAACAGGGCGACGCTCCCGTACTTTTCACCGGTTTCGCGATCGGAGACCGTCCAGATTCCAATACAGCCGTTGCCCCCACGCCGCGCCCAGTTAGTGACGTTTGCCCTTATGAAGGAATCGCTCATGACGCCGCCGGTGTAGCGAACAACAGCCGGATCCGTGAACATCTCGAACGAAAGGTCGATATCGTCCGGCGTGAACGGCGTGAGCGTCAGTCGCTGGCTGTCGAGAGTCAGTTTCATTGCGAAATGATCGATGAAACCCGGTCGGATGCCAACCACGCTATCTGTGTGCGCGTTCGGCATTGTCGCGCCGCTTCGTAACGCGGGTCACAGAATCCGGGCCCGGGCCTTGGGTGGCCTGACAGGACTGTGATAAAAGCACCGCTTACGTGGTGGAGCCGGAAACCATGCACATTGTCCTGATCCTGCTGATATTCCTTGCTGTCGCGGCCTACGTCCTGATGAGCCAGAACAGGGGCGGCGAGCAGACGGTAGCGGCGGACGGCGGCGCTGCGCAGCCCGCCGCACTCAACCACGCTTTCGCCTATCTGAGCCGGGGCAAGCTGTTTCTCAAATCGCCCGACGCGGATGCGCGCGAAGTGCACAGTGAGTACATCCAGCAACTCCTCGACAAGCGCGAGAAGAACCAGCGCCTGCACGGCTGGAAGCAGGAGACCAGTTTCGGCACGTCATTCGCCGGCAACCGCATGCGGCAGGAAGCGAACGATAACCTGAGCGTCGAGTTCACGAGCCTGACGTTTGTGCCTGGCGAGAACAAGCTCCTGTACTTTATCCGCGACGAGGCCTTCGGCGGCCTGTTCGAGCACGACATCGACAGCGGCAAGGAACTGCGGCTCGTGCATCGCCAGAACCTCGAGTACGAAGACCTGCACTTCGATCCCGCACGTGACAGGCTTCTATGCACGACGCGCCACCAGAACGGCATCGCCAACCTCGTCTCGATGAGCCGCGACGGCAGTGAATACCGGGAGCTGACGGCCGGCGATTCCTGCGACAGCTCCCCGTGCTGGGTCGATGAACAACGCGTCGTCTATCAGTCCCAGGGCATCGCCCGCTCCAGCAGCGGCTATATCATGGCGTACGGTCCTGCTTCACTGCAGCTGCTGGATCTCGATTCGTCAGACATCGAGCCCGTGCTCGAAGACCCGGCGTACGACTTCCTGCAGCCACGCGTCTGCTCGGCCGGACACCTCTACTACCTCAGGCGGCCTTACGAAGCGCCACGTTACGGTGGCAAGAACGTCCTCGTCGACATCGTGATGTTCCCGTTCCGGCTGCTGCGCGCCGTCTTTCACTACCTGAACTTCTTCTCGATGATGTATTCGCAGAAGCCCCTGACCGGCGCCGGCGGCCCGGACATGCAGATCGATGCCAAGGAACTCATGCTCAAGGGCATGCGTATCGACGCGGAACGCGCGCTCAAGCGGGAACGGCCTGTCAACGGCGTGCCGTCGCTCGTGCCGTCAAGCTGGCAACTCGTGCGCCGAAATCAGCACGGCCAGGAAACCGTGCTGGCGCGCCACGTTGCCGCGTTCAGCATCAGCGCGGATGACAGCATCGTGTACACGAACGGCTGCGGTATCTTCCAGCTGACGCCGAGCGGTATCGCTACGATCGCGCGCGACCGGGTGGTGGAAGAGGTGGTTCTTACCGCCTAGGCAAACTGGCGCCAACATGTCCGTGTCGTTCCGAAACATCATCGAGACGCAGCTCAGGTTCCTCTTCTTTCGTCCCATTCGGGTGTCGCTTCAGGGCGATTTTGCGCAGTGGCTGGGCTATGTCCTCGTCGTTACCTGGCTCGTCGGTGTGGGCCGATACTGGGACCACCCATCGGCGATGACGTTCCAGTACTTGGGCCTCGGCTCCGTTGCGTACATCTTTTCGCTGGCGACGCTGGTGTTCCTGGTCGTCTGGCCGCTTGGTCCCGCGAACTGGAGTTTTCACGGCGTCGTGGTCTTCGTCGGCCTGACCTCTTTGCCCGCGCTCCTGTACGCAATCCCGGTCGAGCGCTTCATGAGCCTCGAGCGTGCGCAGGCGGCGAACGCCGGGTTTCTCGCCATTGTTGCGCTATGGCGCGTTGCACTGTTCCTGCGCTACTTGCATACGGTCGCGCTGTTGCACTGGTTCGTCGTCCTCACGGTGGCGACGCTGCTCCTCTCCGGCATCGTCTTCGCACTGGCGTTGCTGAACCTCGAACACGTCGTATTCGACCTCATGGCCGGAATACGGCCCGAAGACGCGAGCCCGAACGACACGGCTTACCTGATTGTGTTTGGCCTGGCCTTCTGGTCTTTGTTTGCATTCCCGGCCGCCGCTGTCGTATACCTCGGCTGTATCGTCTACCGGGTCACGTCCAAACCCGGCAGGCGTGCACAGTAGGGGCACGCATCAGGCGAAAACCGGAGGCACAGGCATGGGTGCGTGGGGAATCGAATGACTTCGGCGACTGGCAGGCGAATTTGCCGACCTGTCGGCGAGGCTCAGTTCGTAAGCATTGCGTCCGGTCGCACCAGTAAAGAGTCGAGGGTTGATGACCACACGCCAGATAATCGCGTTCCTGATTTACATCGCCTGGTGCGGCTTCAATATTGCCGTGGCCGCGGTGCCCATTGGCGACGGCGGGGTCGTTGCGCACCTGGCGCTGACGATCACCGGCCTGCCGTCATCATTCGTTTCCTGGTTCCTGCCACACGGCTCCCTGCAAGGTGTGATGGCCGCGGCCGTGCTTGGGGCGGTCCAGCTCGTGTTGCTTTTTGCGCTTCTGAACCGACAAAAAAATTGAACGCCCGCGCCACGCTTGGCGAATCACCCACTCCAAATACCGGCGAAAGACTATGGACAACGACACTCACAAGATTCGTGTGCTTATCTACCGCTCACTTCGCGCGCTTGCGGGCCTGCTGATGGATTTCGGCCTCAATGCCCGGGAGTTCGTGGAACTTGCCAAGCTTGCGTACGTCGATGCCGCGATGCGCAAGTATTCGACAACGGCACGGCAGCCGAGCATCACGAAGCTGGTGCAGCGAACCGGGCTCTCGAAGCACGAAGTACGTCGACTCAAAGGGCGGCTTGCGGACGAGGTGGGCCTCGACAGAGCTGTTCTACCACGACCGGACGGCGCGATGCTGCAACTCTGGTTTACCGACCCCGAGTACCTGGGCGAAGATGGTCAGCCCAGGGCACTGCCCCGCGGGCCCGGAGAGGGTACCCTGTATGAGCTCGTCTCAAAGGCTGCACCCGATATTACACCGGGTCATGCCATCGCGCGGCTGCTCCGGAACAACCATGTCCGAGAAGTCGGGCCGGATGTCTTTGAACCCAGGCGCCGAAGCGCTCACACGCTTCGTAACGCCGAGGGGCTCTGGACAATGCTGCGCTCCGCCTTGATGCCGATTTGCCTGACCATCGAGCACAACATGGGAACCACCAAGACCGACGAGATGTGGATGCAGACGACGTCGTACGCGCGACGGGTCCCGATCAGCCGTCTCCCCTATGTTCGAAACGGCGCACGCCAGCGCGGCGAACAGGCGATCTTCGACATCGATGAATTCATGAACACATACTCGAAAGCTGCAGACTCCGATGACAGCAGGTTTATCGGAGTGGGTGTGTTCTACTTTGAAGAGGATTCGCCGTTCGAGAATCACCCCACGACTGTCAAACAGGGCGGTTGACCGTACCCGCTATCCAGACGCACATTTCGCTGCGTACGTCGGGCCGCAACTCCGCACAGTTCGCGCCAACGGTTCAGGCGATATCCGCTACACTGAAAGTAGAAAAACAAGAGGAGAGTCGCCGTGACCAGCGTTTCGAGAAGAACGTTCCTGGAAGCATTGGGGGCAATAGGGGGATCGGCAGCCCTGCGTGCGGCAACCGGTACAGCAGCGATTTCGTCAGTCTCGCGGCCTGTGCTTGCGGCGGACCACAGCGACACACTCGGGTTCAGGACCGCCACTGAACTTGCTTCGATGATTCGCGCGAAGAAGATCAGCTCCGTTGAACTTACACAGTACTTCATCGACCGGATCGAGAAATTCGACCAGGGGCTGAACGCGGTCGTCGTCCGGGACTTCGACCATGCCCTCGAGGCCGCACGCAAAGCCGATGCTTTGCTTGCCCGGGGCGATGGCATGGGACCTCTGCATGGCCTCCCCATGACGATCAAGGAGTCATTCGACATCGCCGGATTGCCGACGAGCTGGGGAATTCCCGCGTTCGAAGAGAACATTGCCCGCAGGGACTCCGACGTCGTCGAACGATACAAAGCGGCTGGCGCACACTTCATTGGCAAGACAAACGTGCCCCTCGCTCTCGGCGATTTCCAGAGTTACAACGACATCTATGGGCAGACCGGCAACCCCTGGGACACGCAGCGCACACCGGGTGGCTCCTCCGGCGGCACTGCGGCGACCCTCGCGGCCGGACTGACCGGACTGGATAGCGGATCCGACATCGGCGGCTCGATTCGAAATCCTTCGCACTATTGCGGCGTGTACGGTCACAAGCCGACGTGGGAGATCATCTCGGGAAGGGGCCACTCATTGCCTGGCCGCTATGCGGCACCGGACCTTGCTGTCGTTGGACCGATGGCCAGGAGCGCAGACGACCTGGCGCTGGCCCTCGACGTCATCGCAGGACCGCAGGAACTGAACGCGGCCGGCTGGCAGCTTCGATTACCGGAACCACGTCACCGATCGATCAAGGACTTTCGCGTCGCGGTGTGGGCGAGTGACGAGATGTCGCCTGCGGGCTCCCAGGTCGCCAACAGGATCCAGGAAGTCGCTGACCTGCTCGCCCGCCGGGGAGCCACCGTGTCGGACACGGCGCGACCCGACTTCAGCGCGAAGGAGAGTCATGACACCTACATGAGCCTGCTGCTGTCGTTTCTCAGCGTTAGTCTTACGCCGGAGAACTATGCAGCGAGCAAGGAACGTGCGGCGAGCTTTGACAGGAACGATACGACGTCAGAGGCGATGCAGGCCCGTGCCACGGTCCTGGATCATCGAGAGTGGCTGGGCTTTCACAACAACCGAGCCAGGATTCGACACCAGTGGAAATCGTTCTTCGATCAGTGGGACATTGTCCTGTGCCCCATTTCCGTCACGACGGCATTCCCGCACGACCACAGCCCGAAGAACGATCGCACCATTGTGGTTGACGGCGTCGAGACGCCGTACTGGGACCAGCTTTTCTGGGCCGGCCTCGCCACGATGCCATTCCTGCCGAGCACCGTGTTCCCGACCGGCGTGGCAGAGGACGGTCTCCCGGTCGGATTGCAGGCAATTGGCGCCGAGTACAACGACCGCACGACCATCGAATTCTCCCGGCTTGTCGCTCAGGAAATCGGTGGATTCGTGCCGCCTCCGGGCTTCCCGGATTAGCCGGTATAGCCCCTCGTTGCCTCCGCCAGCGCGCTTGCCAGTTCCCGGTCCGACTCGCTCAACAGCGGGTTCCACAAATCAAAGATCATGACCACGCGCAGCTCGTCTGAGTCGTTCCAGGCCTCGTGCTCGAGCGTATCGTCGAAGACCAGCGTCTCGCCGATCTGCCACTGACGCGTCTCGAAGCCCACGCGAATTCCGCAGTCGTCGGGAATGACCAGTGGAAGGTGGGCGATGACGCGCGCATTGCTCTCGCCGAAATGCGGCGGGATGCGGGTCTTTGGCGCCAGCGCGGAGAAGAACACGTTCGGGCAGAGGCCAGACAGGCTGCAAAGCGACAGTTCCGCAAGCAGCGCTGCCGTGCTCGGGCAACTCGCGAGGTTTTCCTCGACGGGCTGGCCGCCCTTCCACAAGTGAAACGCGTTCCAGTCGCTCGAGTGGTTGAGGTGCTGCCACTGGTTGACCGGCTCTCCCGGGCGATAGGCGATGTAGGGCTCGAAGCCGTCGTTGCGATCCCGGATCGCAGCGGCCATCTCGTCGCGAATCAGCGGCGTGTGCATCTCGAGTTCGTGCAGGAACGGGAACTGCTCGCGTGCGAAGAACGGAATGGCCGGCAGACGCGGGACGTACAGCTGGTTGCTGTTCGACACGTAGGGATTCGAGCAGCCGGCGCGAATCGATACCGCCTCGTCCCAGCGTTCGCCCTCGGGTCCCTGGAGACCGCTGCGCAGCCCGGCGAGCTTGTCGGTGAGATGCCGGCGCAATCCCTGCGAGTGGTTCTCGACAAACGCCTGCGCATGACCGAGTTCGGCCTGCAGCTGTGGCGGCCATTGCTCGCGCGGCGGCGCAACCTGTAATGCGTGCGTGTAGCTCGTCGCCGCCAGCACCTGATCGCCGCGCCCTTCGTACCAGTTGCCCTTCAGCAAGAGCGCCGGTACGTAGTACGGCTCGATCGCCAGTGCCTGCTGGATGGCCATGAACTCACCGTCGGCATCGCCGGCACGGCCGCGGACACCGGCCAGCGTCAGCCACGCGATCAGGTCACCCGGGTCGGCCGCCAGCGCGCGCTCGAGCGTCTCGGTAGCCTCGTCCCAACGTCCGTCACGCGCAAGCTTGATGGCCTCCTCGACGAGCAAAGGCGGCGGACTGAAGTCCGCCGCCTGTTCTCTCGTAACGCTCACCCCTAGAACCGCAGGTTGAACCCGGCGGTGAACACGGTGCCGAGCGTGTCGTACATGCTCGGGAACGTGTTGCCGGAGTTCGAAGCAGTGGTTCCTGCTTCATTACCCACGACCGGCGGGTCCTCGTCGAAGACGTTGTAAATCGCGAGATTTACACCGATCTCGTCGGTCACCTGCCAGGTGCCCGTCAGGTCCACGTAGTTGACGGAGTCGATAGAGCGGAACGCCTCGAAGGTACCCGCGACCTGCGGATCCTCGATATCGACACTGCCAATGTGACGCCACAGGTAGGACACCAGGATGTCGTCGTTGATGATCCAGCTGGTACGCTGGATGAAGCGCGTCTCCGGCAGCGGGTTGCCGCAGGAGTTGCCGTACTTGCCGACGCACTCAACAACGTTGACGAACGGCGAGGACAGCGATTCCTGGGTCAGGTAGTGGTTGATCGTGCCCGAGATATCGAGTTCGCCGAAGCGGCCGATATCCACCGTGAACGCGCCCGATACTTCGAGGCCCTCGGCGCGCAGATACTCGAGGTTCTGCGTGAACGCGTTGGTACCCGAACCCGGCAGCGTCAGCGTGCCGCCGACACGCGTCACCTGGCTGCACACCTCCGGCAGGCCGGCGATGTAGCAACCGTCCAGGATCTCCTGCGCGGTCAGTTCACCGATGACGTCTTCGATGTCGATGTCGTAGTAGTCGACCGACAGGACGAGGTTCGGTACGGCGCTGAAGTCCGGTGTCCAGACGAAGCCGAGCGTCAGCGTATCCGCCGTTTCCGGTCCCGGCAGGTTGTTGGGGTTCGTTCCTTCGAAGTTGTTGACCTGGCCCGAGACGATGTCCTCGACCGTACCGACCTGTGCCTGCGACATGCC
Source organism: Woeseiaceae bacterium (assembly GCA_030066625.1). GTDB lineage: Bacteria > Pseudomonadota > Gammaproteobacteria > Steroidobacterales > Woeseiaceae > UBA1847. The sequence goes on along the minus strand of JASJBG010000006.1, from coordinate 36,994 downwards.
TGTGGACAGGCAGAGATCGTTCAGCGTCTGGTCGATGCTGCCGGCGTTAGCCACCGAGCACGGATCGAGAAGAGCATCCTCGAGACCACTCGTGACCGGAGAGCCGATCTCCGACACGTTCGGCGCACGTGTAGCTTCCTGCAGCATGCCGCGAATCAGCAGGCTGTCGATCGGCCGCCAGCTCAGGCCGGCTTTCCACGTGTCGTTGGAACCAACGTGACTGTAGTCCGAGAAGCGGGCACCGACTTCCAGTGCCAGCGAGTCGAAGAACGGCACACCTTCGACGAGCGGCAGGTAGCCTTCGACGAAGAACTCGTCAACATCGAACTGTCCCGTGACGGGCAGGCGGTTGCCGCCGGCGCCACCGAGGCAGCTCGAAGGCGACAGCTTCCAGCACTCGTCGGGCGTCGTCGTACCGATTTCCTCGCGATACTCGGCACCGAAGCTGATCGCCAGCGGCGCATCGGCCGTCGGCAGCTGCAGCGCGTCGATCGGACCCGTTACCGAACCCGAAACGATCGTCTGCCGGTAGTTCTCGTCCTCGATAGCCGTTGCGCTGTTGGCCGCAACCATCGCGGGCGTGATCGTACCGAAACCGCCGAACAGGTTGATCGGGACACAGGACGAATCGCCGTTGTCGCAGGTCACGCCGTCCAGCGAGCGTATCGAGCTCTCGATCGCGTCGACGTTGGTGTAGCCGGCCGAGATGTTGGAACGATCCGACTCACCGCGCTGGAACGAGATGTCGTAGTCCCAGTCGCCCACGATATTGCCGCGTGCGCCAGCCGTAAGCTGGAACATGTTGGCGTTGTAGACCGTGGAGCGGTTGCCGAACTCGACCGTACGACGACGGTAGGAGACGTTCAGCTCGTCCGCCGCGTCGACGATGCCGTTGCCGTTGACGTCAATCCAGTTGACGAAGCTTGCGCCCGTCGGATCGGCGCCGCTGCAGGTTGCATCCGCGCAGACCGTGTTCGCGACACGACCGGCTTCGGCCGCGGCGAGGATGTCGTTGCGGGCAGCATCACCCAGCAGCGGGTTGGCCATCGGCGTGAAGAAATTGAAGCCGAAGATGCCCGAGGGTGCGACCTGCTGGCGAACGTTGATGGACGAATAGCGGAAGTTCGCGTAACCCTCGAGGTGCTCGTTGACTTCTACATTACCGATGACCATACCGCCCCAGCGCTGCTGCGGCGTCTGGTACTGGTTCAGCGGGTTGAAATTGAACACGCTGCAGTTCGAACCCAGCGTGCCGTCCTCGCGGAACTGGCCGAGGCCTGGTCCGCCTGCAATGGCAACGCGAGTCGGCACTGTCGTGGTCGAACCACCCTCGGCGACCGAGCCCGGGCCACCGCAGCCCTGCGGCGCAGGGGCCGGAACGTCGCCCGCCAGGAAGCGGTCGTAGTTCGCACCCGATGCCGTGGCAATGCCGAGCTGGCCGAGCGGTCGCTGACCAAACAGCACAGCATCACGATCGGACCAGTTCATGCTCAGGACCACGTTGCCGCGGCCGTCGAACATGTTTGCACCCATCGTCAGCGATGCACTCTGCGTTACGCCGTCGCTTTCGCTGGTCTCGGTGTGGTTGTAACGCAAGTCGATACCTTCGAAATCCTTCTTCATGACGAAGTTCAGTGCACCGGCAATCGCATCGGAACCGTACACGGCGGACGCGCCGCCAGTGATGATGTCGATGCGCTCGATCAGCGCCGTCGGGATCGTCTGCGTGTCGACGAGACCTTCGATGCTGTACGGCGTAGCGCGCTTGCCGTCGATCAGTATCAGGTTGCGTTCCTCACCCAGACCGCGAAGATCCACCGTCGCGGCGCCGTCGGAACCGTTGTTGACGTTCTGGCCGTCGTCCGGCTTGGTGATTGGCAAAAGCCTAAGGACGCGCTCGACTTCCGGTTGCGCCTGCAGATCGATTTCGTCAGAGCCGACCGAGTAGATCGGGCTCGACGACACGATGCCCGGCACAGTGATGCGCGTGCCCGTTACCGTGATTTCCTCCAGCTCTGTATCGTCGTCCTGTGCCAGTGCGCCGGGTGACGCGCCGAGGACCACGAAGCCGGCCGTGACACCCAAAGCGAGCCTCACCGCCGCGCTGATGCGTGGATTGGTTTTCATGTTCATCCCCTCCGTTATATGCCTATGGGTCATTCCACATTGATCGGAACCATTGGCTTACGCCCCGATCGAACTCGTTGAGTCCAGGCAAGCCCAAGCCTTCTTCCAACAAGTGTGTTGGTAATGTCCTACAGCACCGTTCGTGTGCTAAATATCGTTGCGTTATCAAAACGCTTTTTCGTTATTAGCAATTTGAATAACTAGTTATAGCGTTGCTTTCACGCTACTAGGGAACTTTTCATATGCTCTTTCGAGCATAAAAACGTGTCTTTAGTAGTTAATAAACAACATCGTTATGCCACACAAACGCTGGTGTCTGCGCGAACTGGCGGGGTATTTGCAACGACCTCGGGCCGTGGCAGCCGGGAGTGGTGCCCGACTGCGCAGGGTATTTCGTGGGGGTGCCGACGGCTGGCCGGGGGCTAGCGAACGAGCGGCGCGGTCAAGGAAATACGAGTCGAATCGCGGTGCCGTCCTCGCCCGTGTCGATAGCGATGTCGCCGCCGTGTGCCGTCATGATCTGCCGGCTCAGCGAAAGACCGATGCCGCTGCCCTCGCGCTTGGTCGTGAAGAAGGGGATGAACACCTGGTCGAGGTCGTCGTCGGGGATGCCGGGACCATTGTCATTGACGCTCAGGATGACGCGACCCAGGTCGAGCGCCGCGGCCAGCCGAACAGAGCGGCTTTCGCGGCCGGCCAATGCCTCAGCGGCATTTTTCACGAGATTGATGAGGACCTGTTCGACGAGCTGGCGATCGGCATGCAGCTCGAGCGATTCGGGCACGACGTCGATATCGACGTCGATGCCCTCGAGCTGTGGCGCGAGCAGCGTCACTATGCCATCAAACAGCGTTCGTACACCGATCAGCTCGACCTTCGGCTCCGGGACCTTCAAGAGCTCCCGATAGCGCGATACGAACTCGATCATCCCCTCGCTGCGCCGGCCGATCGTCGCTATGGCTTCGCGGATGTCGTCCGCCGCTTCCGGATCGTCGAGCATGGCAACCGTGGTCTGCGCGAGGCTCGTAACCGGCGTTAGCGAATTCATGATCTCGTGGGTGAGTACACGGATCAGGTTTCGCCACGCGCTGGATTCGCGAGCGGACAGTTCGCCGGACAGGTTCTCGATCGAATACAGTCGCTCCACCTCGCCCGCCATCCGGATCTCGGCGACCGATACCCTGAGCTCGACCGGCACGCCGCGCAGGCTGGACTGGATCAAGCGCTGCTGGCCGGCCTCGATCGCCGCGAGTTCGGCGGGAAGCCGTTCGTCGATAGAAGCAAGCTCCTCGATATTGCGCAGACCCGGTAATCCGGTCAGGCGCCGCGCCGGGTTGTTGACGAGCGACAGCGTGCCGTCCCCGCGTACGGCGATGAACGGCACCGGCACGTGCCGAATCACCGTGTCGAGGTAGCTCGCCTGCAGGTCCCGGTCTGCGCGCGCGTCCTGGAAACGCTCGAGCACCTTGTTGAAGGCATCCTTGAGTTCGGCGTCAACGTCGTCTTCGATGAATCGCCGCGTGAAGTCCTCGTAGTTCACGGCCGCAAAGAAGTCCTCCAGCGCATCGACGTGGGACTGCACCGTGTGCAACAGCACCAGCACCTGCACGACGACGCCTGCTGCCAGCACGATCGGCACCGCCACGTGATCGGTGCTGGTGATCGCCAGCACGAGCAGCGTCAGCGTCACGCCGATCAGCAGGACCTGCAGAACCGTGAGCCAGCGGAACCGCTGCCGGAATCGTTGCTTCACAGCCCGTGCTTCTCGATGCGTCGGTACAGCGCCGCACGGGTAATGCCGAGCGCGCTGGCCGCGTGCGAGATATTGCCACCCGCCTCCTGGATCGCGGTTTCGACGAGTTTGCGCTCGTTGGCCTCGAGATTCAGCGACGTTGGCTCGGCCGCGGCGGATTGCGACAGCAGGCTGAAGTCGGCGGGCTCGAGCTGGTCGCCGTCGGCCAGGATGACGGCGCGCTCGACGGCGTGCGAGAGCTCGCGCACGTTGCCGGGCCAGCGATGCCGCTCGAGCTCGCGTCGCGCGGCCGGGCTGACCGTTTTCGGCGCAAGCCGATACTTGCGTGCGGACTGATCAATGAAGTGATCGACCAGCGCGGGCAGGTCCTCGAGACGCTCGCGCAGCGGCGGCAGTCGGATCTCGATGGTGTTGATGCGGTACAGCAAGTCTTCACGGAACTCGCCCTGCTCGACCAGTTCCTCGAGCGGCCGGTTGGTCGCGGCGATCAGCCGTACGTCGACCGACACAAGCTGGTCGCTGCCGAGCGGCGTCACTTCGCGGGTCTCCAGGACTCTAAGCAGCTTGTTTTGCAGCGGCAGCGGCAGGTTGCCGATCTCATCGAGGAACAGCGTCCCGCCGTCGGCCGCCTGGAAACGCCCCGACCGGTCTCGATCGGCACCCGTGAACGCGCCGGCACGATGGCCGAACAGCTCGCTCTCGAACAGGTTCTCCGCAACGGCGCCGAGATCGACGGCGACGAGGGCGCGGTCGGCCCGGCGCGATTGACGATGCAGCGCTCGTGCCACCAGTTCCTTGCCGGTGCCGTTCTCGCCGCGGACCAGCACCGTCGCGTCGGTCGGGGCGACGCGGCTGACTATTTTCAGGACTTCCTGCATGGCCGGGGCGCCGGCAATCATCTCGGTCTCGGGCGGCGCCTCGGACAGGGCCGTTACCGTGGCCCGCGTTTGCCGGAGCTCCGAGGCGACCCGGAGTGTCGCCACGAGCTTGTCGTTCTGCCAAGGCTTCAAAACGAAGTCGGCGGCACCCTCGCGCATGGCCTGCACCGCGGTATTGAGGTCGCCGAAGGCCGTCATCAGTATGACAACCGCATCCGGGTCCTCGCCGAGGATCACGTTGAGCCACTTGAGGCCCTCGGCACCCGTGTTCCGGCCGATCGCGAAGTTCATGTCGATCAGGAACACGTCGATCTGTTGCTTTGCCATCAGCCCGGGAATCGACTCGGGGTCCTCGCTCGTCACTACGCTCGAGAAATGCTGGCGCAGCAGCAGGCGCGCCGCCGTCAGGACGTCCGGGTCGTCGTCAACGACAAGAATCGTGGCATCGATGGTCACAGCACCGAAGGGTAGCGAGCCAGGTGTTCGAAATCGATCACTTGTTTGCGATATCGGACACTTTCTTCGATGCCGGATGCCGTAAGGCACTGATTTTTATGGCCCCCGACTTGGCACGCCGCTTGCTCCTATTCATGGCATGAACACTCACCCACAAAACACCGGCATGGACCGCAAGATCGAACGTCCGCAGTCGCATCGCCGGCTCGTGATCGGCGGAGCCGCCGCCGCGGCCGTCGTCGCCCTCGTGCTCTGGGCCACGGCCGACAAGTCCACGTCCTACACGCTCGACGGCCAGCGCATCCGCACGGCGACGGTGTCGCTCGGCGTCTACGAAGACTACATCCCGCTCCGTGCGAGCGTGGAGCCGGAGCGCAGCGTCTATCTCGATGCCATCGAAGGCGGCCGCGTCGAGCGCGTGCTCGTCGAGGAAGGCGCCTTTGTCGAGGAGGACCAGCCGCTGATCGAACTGTCAAATACGTCGCTGCAGCTCGACGTCATCGCTCGCGAAGCCGAGGTCAGCGAGCAGCTCAACAACCTGCGCAATACCGAACTCGCCATCGAGCAGAATCGCCTGAGCCTCAAGAGCGAGCTGATCGAGATCGACTTCCAGATCGCCAAGCTCGAACGCCTGGTGCAGCGCTACGAAGAGCTCGAAGGCAACCAGTTCATTTCGAAAAACGAATACGAAGACGCGCGCGACGAGCTCGCCTACTGGCGCAACCGTCGCGGTGTCACACAGGAAAGCCAGGCGCAGGACGAGCGCATCCGCCTCGCCCAGATCGAACAGCTGCGCGCCTCGGTCGACCAGCTCGAGAAGAACCTGACGCTCGCACGCTCGAACCTCGAGAACCTGCTGGTGCGAGCACCGCGCGCCGGCCAGCTGACGTCGATGAACGCCGAGATCGGCGAGTCCAAGGCACGCGGTGAGCGGCTCGGCCAGATCGACGACGTCGACCGTTTCAAGACGACTGCGCTGGTCAACGAGTTCTACCTGAACCGCGTGCGAATCGGTCAGCGCGCCGAACTTGACGTCGCGGGCGAACGCTTCGAACTCGAGGTCAGCAAGGTCTACCCGGAGGTGCAGGCGTCACAGTTCGAGGTCGACCTGCGCTTCGTCAACGGGGCACCGCGGGACATTCGTCGCGGTCAGACGCTGCAGATGCGGCTGGTGCTCGGCGACATCGCCGAGGAAGCAACGCTGCTGGCGAACGGGCCGTTCTTCAATGATACGGGTGGGGCCTGGGTGTTCGTACTCGGGCCCGATGGCCGCGTCGCGACGCGGCGCGAGGTCAAGTTCGGTCGCCGCAACCCGAACAGCATCGAGGTCGTGGGCGGTCTCGTTGACGGCGACGAAGTCATCATCTCCTCGTACTCCAACTTCATCACGGTCGATCGACTGTTTATCGACCAGTAATTCACTACCCATTGTCAGGGGAAGCACAATGATCGAACTACACGATGTATCCAAGGTTTACCGCACGGCGGACGTCGAAACGACGGCGCTCAACCAGGTCAACCTCGAAATAAGCCAGGGCGAATTCATCGCCGTCATGGGACCCTCCGGCTGCGGCAAGTCGACGATGCTGAACATCCTCGGCATGCTGGATACGCCGAACTCGGGGCGCTACACCTTCGCCGGCACCGAGGTCTCCGGTCGCTCGGAGCGTGAGCTTGCGAACCTGCGCAAGGCGAACATCGGCTTCATCTTCCAGAGCTTCAACCTGATCGACGAGCTCTCGGTGGCCGAGAACGTCGAACTGCCGCTCCTGTACCAGAAGATCCCGGCAGCCGACCGCGCGAAGCGCGTCCAGGAGGTCCTCGAGCGAGTCAACATCGCACACCGCGCCGAGCACCGGCCGCAGCAACTGTCCGGCGGCCAGCAGCAGCGCGTCGCGGTTGCCCGGGCCGTCGTCACGAACCCGAAGCTGATCCTGGCTGACGAGCCGACCGGCAACCTCGACACGACCAATGGCGAGGAGGTCCTCGACCTGCTCGGCCAGCTGAACGCCGACGGCACAACGATCGTCATGGTGACTCACGACCCCGGTCATGCCGACCACGCCGGCCGCGTCGTGCACATGCTCGACGGCCGGGTGCTCTCCGAGAATGTCGTCAACCTGCAGCAGGAAAAAGAGGTCCGCCATGCTTAGCAACTACCTCAAGATCGCGCTCAGGAACATCACGGGCAATGGCCTGTTCAGCGCGATCAATATCGTCGGCCTGGCGATCGGCCTCGCGTGCTGCATCATCATCACGCTGTTCGTGCGCTGGGAGCTCTCCTACGACAGTCACTGGACGGACGCAGACCGTATTCACCGCGTAACCCGTGATTTCTTCTCCAACGACCTGCAGCTGGTCCGGGTCGCACCGCCGATCGCACCGCTGCTCGCGGAGGACTTCCCCGAGATCGAAGACATCACGCGTGCAATGCAGCCGGGGCAGATCGCGCTGAGCCGCAACGAGGTGTCGTTCCAGGAAGAGAACATGATCATCGCGGACTCGAACTGGTTCGAGTTCTTCAACCTCGAGTTCATCAGCGGCGACCCGGAGACCGCGCTCGCACGGCCGACCAATCTCGTCCTGACCGAGCGCGCCGTCGATCGCTACTTCGGCAACGAAGACCCGATCGGAAAGACCCTCAACATCATGGGGCAGGCAGACCTGACCATTACGGCCGTCATCCGCGACCTGCCGGACAACACCCACATGAAGCTCGAGGTCATAGGCTCGATCGCGATGATCCCAATGATGATGGGTCCGGAGCAGCTCGAGAACTGGGGCAGCAACAACTATTTCACCTACCTGCGCCTGCCCGAGGGCTACGACGCCGCGGACCTCGAGTCGCGCTTCACCGACTTCATGATCAAGCATCGTGGCGAAGATTCGCCCGAGGGCGAGCGGCTGGGTCTGCAGGCCCTGACCGATATTCACCTGACGTCGAACCGTGACGCCGAGTGGCGCACGAACGGCAGCCACGCCGTCGTGTACACATTCTCGGCCGTCGCCTTTGTCGTGCTGCTGATCGCGTGCATCAACTTCATGAACCTGACGACCGCGCGCTCGACACAGCGCGCGAAGGAAGTCGGCGTCCGCAAGGTCGTTGGCGCCGACCGCAGCCAGCTCATCGCGCAGTTCCTCGGCGAATCGGTACTGCTGACGGCATTCGCAATGCTGCTCGCCGTGGCGCTCGTGGAATTGATCCTGCCGTCGTTCGCGGCGTTTCTGGAAAAGCCGCTGAGCTTCTCGCTGCTCGACCCCGCAACGCTGCTGACGCTGACCGCTGGCACGCTGCTGGTCGGACTGTTCGCGGGCAGCTACCCGGCGTTTTACCTGTCGCACTTCCGCCCCGTCGTCGTCCTGAAGGGCGCCGCGTCGGGCGGCGGCTCCGCCATGCTGCGACGCGTGCTGGTTGTATTCCAGTTCGCCACGTCGATCGCGCTGCTAATCGCCACGGGCGTCGTCATGGCACAGATGCACTACGCACGCACGATCGACCTGGGCTACGACAAGGAGCGAAACGTCGTCATGCGGCTGCCGTTCTTCGCGGACCTTTGGGAGACCTATCAGCCGATGCGCGCCGAGCTCGAATCGCACCCGGGCATCGAATCGGTTGTGTACTCGTCGCGCGTGCCGAGCATGCAGAACCTCGACGGCTCCGGTTACGTAGCAGAAGGCGAGCAGGTCACGCTCGACACGGTGCAGGGGCTCTCGGACATCAAGGTCGACGCTCACTGGTTCGAGCACTACGACGTTGAGTTCCTGGCGGGCCGGCCGTTCCGAGACAACGAGGTTCGCATCGAGATGCCAACCGCCGAAGACCCGGTTACGAAGGGCTACGCGATCCTCAACGAGTCCGCGGCACGCCGTTTCGGCTGGACGCCCGAGGATTCCCTGGGCAAGGTCATTCGCCAGCCGATGAGCCGTGAACTCGACATGTTCGTGGACCGGGAGATCGTCGGCGTCATTCCGGATATCCACTTCTCGTCGCTGCACGACGAGAAGAAAGCCACGGTCTACGCCGAACCCAACCCGAATTACCAGCGCAACCTGTCCGTGAAGCTTGCACCGGGCGACTACCGCGCGGCGATCGACCACCTGGAGGCAGTCTGGCAGCGCATGGTCCCGGACGAGCCATCGAACTGGCAGTTCCTCGACGATCGCTTCGACGCCCGCTACCGGGCCGAGGCCAAGCAGGCGAAGATGTTTGCGGTGTTCTCGGCGTTCGCGATTTTCGTGGCAACGCTTGGACTGTTCGGCCTGGCTTCGTTCACGACCGAGCGGCGCACGAAGGAGATCGGCATACGCAAGGTGATGGGCGCCTCGGTCTCGGACATCGTGCTGCTCCTGACCTCGGACTTCACGAAGCTCGTGCTGTTGGCCAACGTCATCGCCTGGCCGGTTGCCTACTACTTCATGAACCAGTGGCTGAATCGCTTCGTCTACAAGGCGCCGTTCGGCGAGTGGGCGTGGCTGTTCATAGCCGCCGCGCTGGTTGCTCTCGCGGCCGCGTGGATCACGATCGCAACGCAGGCAGGTCGCGCGGCAACGTCGCGACCCGTACTCGCACTTCGATATGAATAGAGAGTCCCCACTCTCGAAGACTGAGGGCGGCAGCGATGCCGCCCTTTTTTTTGCGCGCGACTAGCGCAGCAGCCGGTCCTTCTTCATGCGATCGACGATCGCCCGGGCCTCCGCGATGATGATCTCGTAGCTCGTCTGGCCGTGTGCCGTGCTCGACTCGACCGAGTACACGCGATCCTTGGTCGCGACCTCGTACAGATCCGACACCAGGACCACGTTGACCGTGTAGTCCGAGTAGGACGCACGGGTGACTTCCTTGTAGTCGTAGCGGAAGAAGTCGACCAGGCCACCGCCCCTGACCTGCGACTGCACGTTCGCGTCGCCCTGCTCGCTGCGGCTCGTAAGTTCCGCGCCCTCCAGCATGGCGGAGACCACGAGCACGGCATCGATGTTCTTGTCGTCGACGAGCGCCATGATGGCCTCCTCGCTGGGCTCCTTCGCGTCGCTTTCGCGCACGAACGAGTGCGACTCGACATTGCGTCGGCTCAATTCCTGCGTCAGGCCTTCCTCGATGTTGCGTGCCGTCTCGCGGGTCGGCGCAGCGCCGACGATAAGTACGTTCGAAAACGGTGCCGTCGATATCTGCGGTGCCATGAGCACCCGGTTAACCGCCGTCGATTGCCGGGGGCCGGAGGACTCGCAGGCGCCGAGTATCGAGGCAAGCAGTACCAGGAATACGATTCTTGAAGTCTTGGACATAGGGCTACGCGACCTTCACGCGGTAGAAGATGGAATACAGGACCGGAACGACGACCATCGTCAGTATGGTTGCAAAGCCCAGGCCGAACGCGATCGTCACCGCCATTGAAACGAAGAATGCGTCCGGAAACAACGGTGCCATGCCGAGTATCGTCGTCGCCGCCGCCATGGCGACAGGCCTCAGGCGACTTACCGCCGAATCCAGCACTGCATCGATCGGCGCTTTGCCCTCGGCGTTCTGCAGGTTGATCTCGTCGATCAGGACGATGGCATTCTTGATCAACATGCCCGACAGGCTCAGGAAACCGAGCGTCGCCATGAAGCCGAACGGCTGGTTGGTGACGCCGAGGCCGATAGTCACACCAATGACGGCAAGCGGTACGACGAGCCAGATAACCGCCATCTGTTTGAGTGAATTGAACAACGCGACCGTCAACACGACCATCGCCAGCAGGAACAGCGGCAGTTTCGATGACAACCCTTCGCGCGCGTCGTTGCTGGACTTGTACTCGCCCCACCACTCGAGCCGGTATCCGGGCGGCAGCGGAATCGCCTCGACCGCCGGCCGCAGTTCGGCCAGCAGCGGTGCGGCCTCGCCGACGCGCGGATCGGCAAGCACGGTGATTGTCCGTTGCCGGTTCAGGCGCAGTATCAGGTCGTCTTCGAAAACAGTCTCGAATCCGAGCACGACCTGGCGGAGCGGAATCATGCGCTGCGCCGCGGGACTCCAGATCTGCAGGTTCTGTATCGATGCAACGTCGAGCCGTTCGTACTCCGGTGCACGCAGGATGATCGGCAGCAGCTCATCGCCTTCGCGGTAGACACCGACTCTTGCGCCCTGGAACCCCTGTAGCAGCGCACCCGCGATGTCCTTGCGGCTGATCTGGTTCAGGTTCGCCGCATCCTGCGCGATAACCGGCTGCACGACCTTCACACGCTCCCGCCAGTCGTTGCGAACGCCGAAGGTATTCGGGTGCCCGCCCATGATTGCCTCGGCCTGGCTGGCGAGATCGCGCAGTACGTCCAGGTCTTCGCCAATGAAACGCGCCTGGATCTTGCCGGGCTCGCCGGGTCCGAGAATGAACTTGCGAACCTGCGGATTGCTGTCGCTGAATCGTGCTTCCAGCATCTGCTGGATGTCCGCGGCGATGCGGTCGATCTCGCGCGAATCGGCCACGTCCACGAGCAGCTGGGCGTATGCGCTGTTGCCTTTCTCGGGTGAATAGGTCAGCAGGAAGCGCGGCGCGCCGCCGCCAATCACGCTCGACACGTGCGCCACGCCGTCGATGCCCCGGATGTAGTCCTCAGCCGCTTCGACGTCGGCGGCTGTACGCTCGATGCTCGTGCCCTGCGGAAGCCAATAATCGACCATGAACTGCGGCCTGGTGGAGTTCGGGAAAAAGCTCTGCTCGAGCCGGCCGAAACCGATCACCGACGCGACGAAGACGACGATCACGACGGCCATCGTCACCCAGCGAAGGCGTATGCACGCTTGCAGGAAACCGCGGAAGGCACGATAAAAGCCACTGCCGTACGGGTCGGTACCGTCTTCTGTTTCCTTCACCTTGAGGAACATGACGCCGAGCAGCGGCGTTACCGTGACCGCCGTCACCCAGCTCAGCAGCAGCGAAATGAGGATGACGGTGTACAGCGAGCGCGTGTACTCACCCGTGCTGTCCTGTGATGTACCGATGGCCGCGAATGCAAGAACCGCAATGATCGTCGCGCCGAGCAATGGCCACGCCGTCTGCTTGACCACCTCCAGCGCGGCCGCTGTTCGCTCCATGCCCTTCTGCAGGCGGACGAGCATCCCGTCCACGACAACGATCGCATTGTCGACCAGCATGCCGAGCGCAATGATCAACGCACCGAGCGAGATGCGTTCGAGCGTGACTCCCGCACTCGACATGAAGACGAAGCTGCCGGCGATCGTCAGAAACAGGATGAAGCCGATCAGGAAGCCGCTTTGTGCGCCCATGAAGGCCAGCAGCACGATGATGACGATGCCGACGGCCTGCAACAGGCTCATGAGGAAACTGTTGATCGCCACCGTCACGCTCTCGGACTGCAACGAGACGATACCGAACTCGACGCCGAGAGGAATCTCGCCGGCCAGCTCGCGCATCCGCGCCTCGAGCGCCTCACCCATCGTCACGACGTTGCCGCCCGACGCCGTCGAGATCGCAAGGCCGACGGCGAGATTACCGTCGTAGCGAAGCAGGCGGTCGGCCGGCTCGACGAACCCCCGGCGAATCGTCGCAATATCACGCAAACGGATTTGTGCGCCGCCGGCCTCGCCGGTCAGGGTAATCGCACCGATATCCTCGACAGAATCGACCAGACCCGTCGGATCGATCGTGATGAACTCATCACCAACATTGACGCGCCCGGAGTTCGAGACCAGGTTGCGATTCTGGAGCTCGCTGATGATGATTGCCGGCGACAGACCAGACTGCGACAGGCGCTCGCGATCCAGTTCGACGTAAACGACCTCGGGCCGGTCGCCGAATACATCGATCTTGGCCACGTCATCGACGAGCAACAGCTCGCGGCGCAGGAACTTGGCGACGTCCCAGAGTTCGTCGTAGGTGTACTCGGATCCGTAGATGGCGAAGAACACACCGTAGACGTCGCCGAAGTCGTCGACTACGAGCGACGGTCCGGCTCCTGGCGGCAGGTTGGCTCGCGCGTCGTTAATTTTGCGCCGCAGTTCGTCCCACACCTGCGGTAGCGTCGTCTTGTCGTAGCGATCCTGCATCGTCACCGTTACGGTTGACAAGCCGCGTTCCGATCGTGACTCGACTTCCTTGAGCTGGCCCAACTGCTGGGCGGCGATCTCGATCTCGTCGCTGACCTCCTGCTCGACCTCCTCGGCCGAGGCGCCCGGATACGGCGTGATGATCAGCGCGTCCTTGATCGTGAACTCCGGATCCTCGAGCCGCCCCATGTTCTGGTAGGCAACCATGCCTCCGATGATGGCAACGGCGGTCAGGAACAGCGTTGTCGTACGATTCTCGAGACAAAACTCGGTGATTTTCATGGCGCCGCTCTACTGGAGTTCGCGAACCTGCATACCCTCGCGCAAGTTGTGCACGCCGGAAACCGCGATGCGGTCACCGGGCACGATGCCGGACATCACCCGTATCTGGTCGCCGGACATATCGCCGACAGTCACCGTCGCAGCCGACACGATCATCGACTCCGGGTCTACCCTCCAGACCCGCGCGCTACCAGTCTCGTCACCGATAACTGCCGAGGCTGGCACCATTATTGCTCGGCCCGCATCTATCGGGTTTTCGCCGGTTACTCGAATTGTGACGTTCGCGGTCATTCCGGGGAGTACGGATGCGTCATCGGGAGCATCGAACGTCAAGCGCGCCTCGAAGGTGCGGGTAACCGGATCCGCGACCGTGCTCACCTCTGTCAGGCGCGCCGGGAACTCGCGCCCCGGCAACGATGCCAGTGAAACGGTCGGCCGGACACGTGCCGTGCGTTCCTCGTTCGACATGTTCGGGTTGGCGCGGCTCCAGTCCTGCTCGGGCACCGTAATCAGGACTTCCAGCGCTGACAGTTCCTGAAGCAGTACGACGTTCTCCTTTGCCTGCACGTTGACGAAGTTCTCGACATAGACGAGGCCGATGTTGCCGGCGAACGGTGCTAACAACCGAGTATCCGCGAGTGCCTTGCGGGCGGTCGCAAGTGCCGCTTCCGATACCTCGAAATTTCGCTGCCTGAGAACGAGGTCCTGCCTCGAAACGGCCCCGGTTTCCACCAGTTCCTCGAAGCGTCGGAACGTCGACTCGGCCGCGCGATAATCTGCTTCCGCCTTGTCAAGCTGGGCCTGAAAATCCGCTGGGTCCAGACGAGCCAGGAGGTCGCCAGCTTCGACATGCTGGCCGCGCACCACCCGCAGCTCGATGATCCTGCCGGCGACTTCGAAGCCGAGTTCGGCCGTGTCCGCAGCGCGGATACGGCCAGCGTATTGCAGGACACGCCCGCCGCCACCGTCTGCAACAGTCATTATCTTGATCGGGCGTACGACCGGGACCGGATCCTCCTGCTCGCCCCCGCAGGCAACCAATAGCGCAAAGCAGGCGGCGAGACCCGCAATCGTCATTCTCATAGCGTACGTCCCATCATTCTTATAGTTCCGCCGGGCGACACTTCGCCGCCTCATCTCTCATCTTCATGCGCACCGGGTTGCACGGGAAGCATCCCCCCAAGACTAACCTGCCGCCTTAATCCAATGCCCGGCAGCTCGCTGGCACTTCCTAGCGGTTTAGCAAGCTCTCCAGGCCGTGGCGTGTTATCGACGCCCATCGCCGGCATAGCTGCTCGACGTCGTCCCAGCGCGTTACCAGGCCACCGTCCCTGGCGATAGCCACGCCCTCGACAGCGCGCTGGTCGACCACGCGGGCGAGGATCTCGCCGGATTCGGAGTCCCTGAGCTCCAGGACTATCGTGATCTCGCCGACCGCCTGCAACGCGATTGCCGCGCGTCCTGCCGGGCTGATGCTCCGCGGCGGCACGGTTGCGGTGATGTCCCGAAGGCGAACGTTCAGTTCGAGCACGTCGGGGCCGGGCTTGCTGACGAAACGTGGCGACGTCATCGTCGCAAGCTCGCTCTCGAAAACCTCGCCGACGAGATCCCGGAATGCGTCCTTTTGCTCCTGCGACAACGGGAACTGGCCCTTGCTGCGGTCCGGGGTGCGAAACGCCAGCCGCGGTGTGTCGAGCATGACCGCCGAGTAAACGCTGAAGTCGGCGCCCGGGCGCACCTGACCAACGTCCCAGCGCCGAACGCTGACGGTCTCGAGACCCTCGTAGTTGAGTTCCGCGGCAACCGCCGTTGAGTTGCCGGTCGGCTGCGGGGCGCAGGCCCCCAACAGCATTAACAGTGGCAACAGTGCGAGCATCGCGATGCTCGCGGGATACCGCTCGCGGTTGAGTTCGACTAAGCTTCGCATTGCCCGCCGACTATGCGCGTAAACTGCCGCACGCGCAACGTCATCACGAATCCAGCGCCAGCCGGCGCAAACCGACGGAGATTGCAACATGCCCCGGAACACCTTTCGAGTGTCGCTCTTCTGCATCAGCGTACTGGTCTTCTTGAGCGGCTGCGCCGCGAGTCCTGCGGAGGCGAAGGACCGGAGCCTCGTCGACCTGTTCGACGACGTCAGCCGCTCAGTCGTCGTGCTCAGGACCGTGCAGCGTGAGGCAGCGCCGAACCAGCCGCTAGGCGAGGTAGCGTTCTCCGGGCTCGGCTCGGGAGTACTCATCGACATGCAAGGGCATATCATCACGGCCGCGCATGTCGTGCAGACGGCCGACCTCGTCGAGGTGGAGTTCACGGACGGCTCCAAGGTAACCGCCGCGATCGTCTCGTCGGACCCGACTTCGGACCTGGCGATGCTCAAGGTCGACGCAATGCCCGAGGTGGCGGTGCCGGCGACGCTTGGTGACTCGGACAGCATCCGCGTGGGCGAGGAGATATTCGTGGTTGGTGCGCCCTACGGACTCGAGCGATCGCTGACCGTTGGTCACATCTCGGGTCGCCACGGTGGCGGCGAGGCGAGCTCGCTGGGATTGGCCGCGCCGGACGCCGAGCTGTTCCAGACCGATGCCGCGATCAACCAGGGCAACTCCGGCGGACCCATGTTCGACATGCAGGGCAACGTCATCGGCATCGTCAGCTACATCCTGTCGCAGTCCGGCGGATTCGAGGGCCTCGGCTTCGTCGTTACGGCTAACACGGTTCGCGCGAAGATGCTTGAGCGGCGTTCGTTCTGGAGCGGTATCACGGCCGTTCCGATCCACGGCCCGGTAGCGAAGGCGCTCAACGTGCCGCAGGCCGAGGCGCTGCTCGTGCAAAACGTCGCCCTTGGCTCGCCGGGTCAGAAGATGGGCCTTCGCCCCAGCCGAATTCCCGTCATGATCGCCGGTCAGACGGTGCTGATTGGAGGCGATATGATCCTGAGCATCGGTGACATGGCCTACTCGAACCGCAACCTGGAGCAGATCACGCACGCGATCGAGGATATGGCCGACCGGGAGATGCTGAAGCTGCGTGTGCTACGCGGCGGCGAGATCGTCGATATCGAGTTTTACGGCTTCTATCGCCAGGGCGACGAATAAAAGACGCCCGGACCAACGGTCCGGGCGAGGGTAGGCAAGCCAGGGAGGGGGTGCGTGCCTACTTGGGGGTCTTCATTATTCAGGTAGCGCAGCCAGGAACATGGCGGTCGCTGCTGCGTCTTCCGGAACAGTTCCCGGCTCTGCAGCCAGGGTCACTCGCGTACCGAACATCAGGATCAGCATCATCGGGATGATCGAGTACTTCGTGTTGCGCAGGTTGAACATCGGTTTGCCCTCGGCGGCCTGATCGCTCAGGCCGCTTCCTCGTTTGCTGCGCCTGCCAGGATGGGGTCGAGCTCTCCCGCCCGGTCGAGTGCGTTGATGTCGTCGAAGCCGCCGAGATGGCGATCGTCGACGAAGATCTGCGGTACCGACGTCCGGCCGGCACGTGCCCGCATCTCCAGCTCTTTGTCGCCGTCGTTGGTCACGTCGATGGCCGTGTAGTCCACGCCCTTGGCGTCGAGCAGCTGCAGCGCACGCTGGCTATAGGGGCACCAGTCCTTGAAGTAGATTTCTGTCACCGGCATCGTTCCGCTCCTGAACTTGAGTACGTAGAGCGCATTTTGGTGGCAATTGACAGACTTATCTATGGCTGGAATAATCTTTTTTTGATATCAATCGTCCATTCGAAGGGGATCATCTGGAATGGAAGTGCTCACCGACATCCTGCAGGGCCTGCGCACCGCCGGCAGCGTCTATTTCTGCGACTTCCTCGACCCGCCGTGGAATCTCGACTACTCGGGGGAGCCCCGGGCGATGTTCCACCTCGTGCGGCGCGGCGGCTGCACGATCGAGGTGGAAGGCCAGACCCACCACCTCGCGCCGGGTGACTTCGTCTTCATGGCACCGGGCGTCGACCACACGATGTACAGCAACGACCCCGCAGAGCCGCGTACGCTGCTCCTGTGCGGCTACTGCAGTTTCGACATGGATGACGACGACGTGCTGATTCGTGCGCTGCCGCGCTTCGTGCTGCTGACGGCCGATGAGCTCGACGCCTGGCCCTGGCTAACGCGGACGCTCGACCACCTGAGCGCCGAATACATGTCCGGCGCACCCGGCAGCGAGCTGACCGTCAACAAGCTGACCGAGGTGCTGCTCGTACAATTGCTGCGTGCCGATTTCGGCCGTTCGGACCAGGCCGGCATCATCGCGGCACTCACGGACAAGCGGCTGCACAAGGCGTTGACGGCTATTCACGTCAACCCGGGCGGCGACTGGACGCTGGACAGCGCCGCCGAACTCGCGAACATGTCGCGCTCCGGGTTCGCGAAGAAGTTCAAGGACACGCTCGACATGAGCTTCTTCGACTACCTGACGCGTCTGCGCATGCGCAACGCCCGCGAGCTGCTGACGACCAGCCAGCTGCGCGTTGGCGATATCGGCGAGCGCGTCGGCTACCAGTCCGAACTATCCTTCGTCAAAGCGTTCAAAAAGCTCCATGGACAGACGCCGAGGGCGTACCGGGTCCATGGGGGTGAACAATGACAACGATAAGACTTGCGACGGCCGTTCTGCTGATCGGAGCGGCCGCCGCGGCCGCAAGCGACGAGACCTCGAATGCCAACGCCTGCATGGACGGCCCCATGCAGCAGTTCGGCCGCTATGTTGGCGACTGGCAGATCGATGACGAGACGCTGGCGCAGGACGGCAGCGGCTGGGGGCCGGGCAACGGTGCCCGTTGGGTGTTCGAATGTATCGGCGATGGCACGGCGATCCAGGACCACTGGATGCCGAAGACGGGCGGCTACGGCACAAACCTGCGTACCTACAATCCCGACACGGGACGCTGGGAAATCGTCTGGGCCGCGGCCGCGCAGAACGGCCTGATGCACATTAGTGCTGAGCAGAATGACGATGGCGCAATCGTCATGAACGTACTTTCACCGGATCAGGATCCGCCGCGCCGCATCACGTTCTTTCCGCCGGACGAGTCCGGCTGGGACTGGGTCATGGAGTTTTCGTTCAACGGCGGCGAAACCTGGACCGCCGTCTATCGAATCAGGGCGACACCGTCTCCGCGTAGCCCTCGAGACTGATCTTCAGGGCCTCGCGCAGCCGCTCGATATAGTCGGGCGGAAACTCCCAGCTAACGCCGTCCGCGTCGAGCACGAGACCGCGGCTCGCCGGATCGAGGTTGTAGCGCAACGTCATAAGCACGTCGCTCGACACCCACGGGCTCGAGCGGAAGTAACTGTGACCATTGTTCTGTTTTATGTCCGCCGCGTGGCTGATGTCGATGATCCGGATTGCCGGATGTTCGCGGAGGTACTCGATCGCCGCCTCGTCACGCTCACGGTCGATCTTCTGACCCGAGCGCTCCTTGCCGAACACGAACTTGGACATGTTCAGCGTCTTGTCCGCGGCCGACTGGTAGATCGTGAAGCTGTCGACGACGTCCATCGTGCCGTCGATCAGGTAGCCCGCGAGAATCGCGCGGTCCATGTCGCTGCCGACGAGCAGCACGTTGCCGATGTTGAGGGCTTCATCGACAACCTCGGGATCCAGCCCGTACGCGTACATGCCGAGGTCCGCCACGGTCCGCGACACGAGCCGGGTCCCGGTTGAATAGCCGATCAGGTGAATGCGTTCGGCATCGGTATTCTGGCTGATGTGCAGCAGCAGCGAACGCAGGTTGCGCGATGACTGGGTCGCGTCTTCGATGTCCGAGAAGTACGCGGTGAAGTTGAACGTCGCCGGCCACGCGTACGCGATCATCACGCCGTTGTAACCGAGGAAATGCCAGAGCTCGCTGGCCACCAGCACCGGGTTCTCGAAGTTGACCTTGTAGCCGTGGACGTAGATGAAGACGTCCTTGAGCTCGGTCCTCTTCAGCCGCTTGTTGAGCTCCTCGGCAAAGCGGTCGCCGGCCTCGGGACTCCTCGGAGTCTTCGAGTCGAACGGGCTAATGGACCGCTCCAGCGCACCGAAGTCCTCGACGCTCGTCACCTGCAGCGGGTAGTTCGTGGTCCGATTCTTGAGCAGCGTTATCCGGCGCGCCTCCTCCCAGGTGATCGAATCGTCGTCGCCGAGTTGAATATTCGCGAGGCCGAGGCGTACCGCGTACGCACGCCGATCGGAGTAGTAGCGCTGCTTCTTGTCTTTCTCGGTTGCCGGCTGCCGATCGGTCGCGTAGAGGATGCCGGGGGTTTCATTGTCTTCAATGTAGTCTCTGCCGACGAACGGATCGACGCCGCCGTCCTCGTCATAGACGTCTGGTGCCGGCATCAGGAAAACCTGGTCCGGCTTCGGCTTGTTGCCGGAACATCCGGTGATCAGCGTAACGGCCAGTATGCCGACCAGGCACCACCGCAAACCACCGCTCTTCCAGCTCATAACTCCTACCTCCCGCAATAAAGATTAGCGCTTCCGGCCGATCGCCTCCAGCGCGTGGCAAGTACCTATTCTCAAGGCACGTGTCCGGCTATTACCTTGAAACACTGAGGTTTTTGCGATCGAGACGAATCGTGGCCGATACATCTGACAACACCGATCTGATCGAGCTGGACACCGACCTGCCGATCTGGGACCGCTTCTTTCACGTCGCGCCGCTGGTACTGGTCGGCACCATCGATGCGGACGGTTCACCGGATCTTGCGCCCAAGCACATGGTGACGCCGATGGGTTGGCAGAACTACTTCGGTTTCGTCTGCTCACCGCGCCACTCGACCTGCGCGAATATCGCCCGTGACGGTGTGTTCACCGTGAGCTATCCCAGGCCCGAGCAGGTACTGCAAACCAGCTTGTCGGCCTCGCCGAGGCTCGAAGACGGCGACAAGCCGGTGGTCGGGTACCTTGGCACCTCGCCCGCCCGGAAGGTCGACGGCGTCGTTATCGACGGCGCGTACCTGTACCTCGAGTGCCGGCACTTCAAGACATACGACGACTTCGGCGACAACTGCCTGATCACGGGCCAGATCGTCGCCGCTTATGCCGATGCCCACTTCCTGCGGGCGTCGGAACACGACGACCAGGAAGTCATTCACGAGTCGCCGCTGCTTGCGTACCTGACGCCCGGCCGCTTCGCGTCGATCGATCGTTCGAACGCGTTCCCGTTCCCGGCGGACATGAAAAAGTAATGATGCTCGAGCCTGTTGCGGGCAAAATCCGCGAGCACGTGCTCGGCCAGCAGGGGGCGCTGCTTGACCTGCTGCGCCGTCTCGTCGAGGCCGAGTCGCCGTCATCGCATCCCGACGTTCACGTCACGACGCGGCGCGTATTCGAAAACGCACTTCAGGATCTGGGCTACCGGGTGCGTGACGCGGGCCCGCCGGGCGGACCGCGACACGTCTACGCCCGGCCGGCCAACCGCCACCGGCATCGACCGCTGCAGCTCCTGATCGGCCACTACGACACGGTCTGGCCAGTGGGAACGCTGGCCGAGCGCCCGTTCCGGGTCGACGGCAACGTGGTACGTGGTCCAGGCGTATTCGATATGAAAGGTGGCCTAACGCAGATGGTGCTCGCAATCGGCGCCTTGCGTGAGCTCGGGCTCGAACCGGAATTGATGCCGGTCATCTTCGTCAACGCCGACGAGGAGATCGGCAGCCGCTCGTCGACGCGCTACATTCGCATGCTCAGCAAACGCGCACGACGTGCCTTCGTGCTCGAGCCCGCAATGGGCGAGCTCGGCGCCATCAAGACCGAGCGCAAGGGTATCGGCAGGTTCACAATCACCGTGTTTGGCAAGGCGGCACACGCCGGCCTGGACCCCGAGGGTGGCGCCAGCGCGATCCTCGAGTTGTCACATGTCATCCAGACACTATTCAAACTGAATGATCCCGAACAGGGTGTCACGGTAAACGTCGGCACGATTGACGGTGGCATCCAGCCCAACGTGATCGCGCCGCACAGCTCGGCGGTCGTGGATGTACGCGTTCCCACGGTCGCGGCCGGCGAGGCCATCGAGAAAGCGATCCACGGCATCGAGCCGATTACGCCGGGCGTTCGCCTGAATATCGAGGGCGCCATCGGTCGACCATCGATGGAGGCGACACCGCGCAACCAGGCACTGTGGGAGCAGGCACAGAGCATCGGCAAAACACTCGGCCTCGCGCTGGAATCGGCGCGTGCGGGTGGCGGCTCGGATGGCAATACCACCAGTCAGTACACCGCGACACTCGACGGCCTCGGCCCGGTGGGTGACGGCGCGCATGCAGAACACGAACACCTGTACATCGACAAGACGCTCGAGCGGACCGCGCTGCTGGCCATGCTATTGTTGGCGCCAGCGACCAGCGGGCCCGAACAATGACAAGAACGGTCCTGAGCTCCGTTACGCGTATATCGGATCTCGACAGCGACGCGTACGACATCGATGCCCTCGACTCGTCGGCCTGGGCGACCGGCGACTACGTAGTCTGCGAAGTCACCGGCAAGCCGACTCGCCTCTATCACGTCGAAACGCCCGAGGGTGAAATGACACAGGTCGTTGCGGACGATCGCGTCATCGGTGCACTCGGCGATCGCGCCGCGACGCTCGAGGGCGTTGGCAGCTGGCGCGACGTGCAGGACGGCCACATGAGTGCGATGACCAGTGCGGGCCTGTTCGGGCACCTGAGCTCGATATCGGCGTTGTTGCCGCGAACGATGTCCCTCGACTATGTCGGTCACGTCGTTCGCAACAGCAACAAGGTACGCATGCGGGACTTTGCGCTGCGTGACACGGAGCCCGAGTTCGCGACACCCACCCTGCTGCTGGTCGGTACATCGATGTCTGCCGGCAAGACGGAAACCGGCAAGCTCGCGTGCCGGCTGCTGACCGAAAGCGGCCGCAAAGTCATGGGCGCGAAACTCACCGGCGCGGGTCGCTACCGTGACATCCTGAGTTTCAAGACCGCCGGTGCCGCGGAGATCTGCGATTTCGTCGATGTCGGGCTGCCGTCGACCGTCGTCCCGGAAGAAGAGTTTCGTAACGCTATACGCCCCCTCCTGTCATACATCCAGTCGCGTGAACCCGACGTGCTCGTGGCCGAGGCCGGTGCGTCGCCGCTGGAACCCTACAACGGCGACGCTGCGATCGACGAACTCGGCGACAATATTCGCTGCACGATACTGTGCGCTTCCGACCCGTACGCCGTCGTCGGCGTGCAAAAGGCCTTCGGCCTGACGCCCGATCTCGTGACGGGGCCCGCCACCAATACGAGCGCGGCTGTCGCGCTCGTCGAGAAACTCACGGGCGTTCGCGGAATCAACATCATCGATCCGGCCTGCGAGGACGAGTTCCGCGACTTCCTGTTCGGTAAATTCGGCGCGTAGAACCGCTAGGCTATACTGCCGACGAGAGCGAGATCGCCGCCGGGCGATTACCCCTGCCGATACCCACACGAGCAGTACCCCCAGGGAGGACTCATGCCAGACAGCCTGCGACCGTTGACGGGGCATCCCGAGTTCGACGCCATGATCGCGAGTTTCTCGTACATCCACGAAGACGCGGCGCAGGAGAAAGCGCGGCAGAAGATCTGGGACAAGTTCGGCGTTGACGGCGCCGTGTTCATCTCGGACATGGCCAACTTCACGAGCACGTCCAGGAAGATCGGCGTCTGCCACTTCCTGAAGCTCATCTACCGAGCTCGCAAGTCGATTGCGCCGATCATCGCCGACAACAACGGCAGGCTGCTGAAGTGCGACGCGGACAACTGCTACGCGTACTTCGAACGCACGGACGACGCGATCCAGGCGAGTTTCGACGTCAACTCGGCATTGCATGCGTTGAACGAACGCTACTCGATCGCCGAGCAAATCTTCCTGTCGGTGGGCATCGACCACGGGCGAGTGCTGTTGGTCGAAGGCATGGACTTCTTCGGCGACCCCGTCAACACGGCATCGAAGCTCGGCGAAGACCTGGCCATCAAGGCCGAGACGCTGGTCACGGAGCGCGCGATTGCCGCGTCGTCATTCGAAGTGCCCGAGAACGCGGAGCGCATGCGCGCGCGCATTGCGGATATCGAAATCGAATACGTCCGCCTGCCCATGACCGAGCGGATCGCATGAACGTACGCGCCGTTGTCATATGCCTGTTGCTGGCCCTGGCTGCCTGCGGCGGCCCAAGCCTAGGCGGCGGCAATTGCTGCGAGGTCACGGTCAACGTCACCGTGCCGGAAGGCTCGGGCACGGTTTACATGCCGGGCAATCGCCCGGAGCTTGGCCCATGGTCACCCGATGCCTATGCCATGAGCGGCGACGGCCCGGTGAGAACGGCAACGCTGTCCATACCGAAGGGCAGCACGTTCGAATACAAGTTCACGCTCGGCAGCTGGGAGCGACAGGCCGTCGATACGGACAATCGCGAACTCGTTAACTTTCGTGTCGTCGTCACCGAACACCTGAGCGTCGATCACGAAATTCGCCAGTTTCGTGATGACCCGCTGGTCTTCATCGAGGACTGGCAGGGATCGGACGTCAAGGGCACGCTCGTCTACTGGACCGACGTGGAGTCCGACTTCCTCGACTATCCGCGGAATGTGGCCATCTGGCTGCCGCCCGGCTACGACGAAGCGGGGGACGCCCGCTACCCGGTGCTGTACATGCACGACGGCATGGTGCTGTTCGACCCGCGCTTCGGCGGCGGCGGTGGCGGCGACATCTGGGAGGTCGACGACGTCGTCGTCGAGCTGATCGAAGAGGGCCGCATACGGCCCGTCATCGTCGTCGGTGCCTGGAATTCGCAGGACCGATTCCGTGAGTACTCGCCCTGGCATGGCGCGCCCGACTACGCGCGCTTCCTGATCGAGGAACTGATGCCGCGCGTCAACGCCGAGTTCAGGACGTTGACGGGACCGGCGGACACCGCGGCCATGGGCGCCTCGATGGGCGGGCTGCTCTCCTGGTACCTGGTTACGCGACACCCGGATAACTTCGGCGCCTGCGGCTGCATGTCGTCGTCTATGCATCTGTCGGAACGGGTCATCGGCGAATGGGCGGCGCAGATGGCCGTTGACGACCCCGACGAGACCCCCTTTATCGTGCGCGACATCGAGAACGGCCTCGTGCCGCCGGACGGAGTGCGTTACTGGCTCGACTACGGCTCCCTCGAAGCAGACCCGTTCGCTGAACCGCACGACGCGATCCATGCCTGGTTGGTCGACTCGGGTCTCGAGGAAGGCGACGACTTCGTGCTGCGCGTGTACGAAGGCGCGGGTCACAACGAGGCGGCCTGGAGCGCGCGCATGGCGGACCCGCTGGTGTTCATATTCGGCAACCGGTAGGCGGGTGGGTCAGCGTCGGCTAAACTTCGCACATCGGGGCGTCTCTTTTCCCATGCTTTCAAGATCCATCGTTATCGCATCAGCGTTGCTGCTCGCAAGCACCGCCCATGCCGCCGGACCCTACCAGCCGCCCGGCGCCAACCTGACGCTCGGTGACGTGAGCCATGGACTGCGCGTCCGCACGGCGACCAGCAACCCGGCGGCCGCGGCGGCCGAGGCCGCGCGCGCCGGCGGTAACACAGCGGCACGGGGCACTGTGCTGACCGGTGCCGGCGGTATCGAGTACGGCAACGTCGACAACCTGTTCGAGCTGTATGACGAAATCAGCGGTGCTTACAAACCCAGCGACCCGGACGACGGTGTCGACTTGCCCGGTCAGCTGCCCGAACAGAAGCCCGGCGGCATCGATCTCGGCCAAATCTGGAATGCGCTGGACCCGGACGTTCAGGCCGCGATCGAGACGCTAGCAAGGGAAGTAGCCACGCAGACCGCCGCGCTGCTGGTCATAGGCGAGGAGGCCTACGCGCGAGCCTGGCTAGCCGCCGACGCGCCGGTCGTGCTCGGCGGCAACGCCCTCAACGGCACCTGGACGTTCGGCGTCAGCTGGTCGGGAAGCTCGCGCGCGTTTGGCGTGGTTCAGGCTATTCAGTTCGACCGCGATGTGGCGCGGCAGGCGCTCGAGGACTGGTTTAACGACCTGCCGATCAATCGGCCTCCCGTCATCGAACTGAGCGAGGAGGTTCAGTTAGTCGTCGATCCGGTGACGAACGCGGTTCTATTCACGCTCGAGAACGACAGCTCGCTAATCTCCAAGTCCACGCAGACTACGCGGCTGAGCCTCGGCTATAGCCGACCGGCGTGGGCCAGCGAACGCGGCACGCTGTATCTCGGCGCAGAGGCGCACGCATACATCATGGAGCTGTCGCGCTACACCGCGCGCCTCGGCGACATTACCGATGCCGAGGCGCTGTTCGACGAGATTCGCAATGCTGATTTCCGGACCGACGAGCGACTTGGCCTGGACGTAGGCGCCCTATGGGTCGGTGAGAACTACCAGCTCGGCGCGCAGATCACGAACGTGAATGAACCGAAATTCACGTTCCCAGAGGTAAACCTGACACCGTACCGGACGGCATCCGCCATCCAGTTTCTCGTTGGCGATGCAAAATACGTCATGGACCGGCAGCTGAAGCTCGAGGGCTCCTGGTTCAGCCGCGAGCGACGCTGGTCGGCGCACTTCGGTATCGACGCGGACTCGGTGAAGGACCCGCTCGGCGACCGCTACCAGTGGGTAACGCTGTCGGGTAACTTCAGCAATGAAGACTCGTGGCTGCCGGGCGCCCGGATCGGCGTGCGCCACAACCTGGCCGGAACTGAGAAGACCTACCTGAGTCTCGGCGTTACGGCGTTCGAGTTCTTCAACTTCGACATCTCGTCGGCGCTGGACACCGTAGAAATCAGCGGCGACACGTTGCCGCAGGGCCTGATGGCGAGTATCGGTTTCCGGATTACCTGGTAGTCAGCGGCTCGCGGCCGTCGACTCGGCCACCTCGATCAGGATCTCGTTGCGGCGCATAAAGGTCGGCGTGAAAGGGCCGTTGTAACGCGCAAAGACGGGACCACCGACGATCGTTACACCGTCATCTGCGAGTGCCGTAAGCAGCGCGGTCTCGTTCTTCGAGTAGTTGCCCTCGCGCCAGCTTCCCGAGAAGCGCCGTACCGCCATAGTCCTGGCCGGCCGCGTGACGATCCGGATGCGCGGATCGTTGGGCTCGGGCAAGGACTCGAGCGTGTACTTGCGCTCCATGACGAAGGCGTAGACGTAGTTACCGGGCTGACTGGTCACCGTTTCGACGGGAGCTGTCATCTGCATTTTCTCGGAGATCGGCTGCGACTCCACGGGGGTCGTCATCGCCATTTTCGTGCGCGCTCGGTTGTCGCCGAAAATGTAGCCGGCGAGAATTCGGAACGCGCTGTTGCCGGCCGAGCGCTGTGATCCGTCAACGTCGACTTCGGCAACGATATAGGGTTCGTAACGTCGAATCTCGTAGTCGGCGGTTTCGCCAACGATGGTGTACTGCGGCTCCTCGTAGGCCACTGCCCTTTCTCCGGTTACTGCAAGTACCAGGCCCAGCAGGATAGTTGTTGCGCAGCGCATGATCGCTCCCTTGAAGGATGGCACATCCCTGTGCCGGTGTGGTCCTTCGTATCCTTAGCCGTCGCTCGGCAGGATGACCGTGTCGATCACGTGGATGATTCCGTTGCTCGACTCGATGTCGGTCGCGATGACCGTGGCGTTGTCGACCGTGACCGTGCCGCCGTTGACGGCGATCGCAACGTCAGCACCGTTGACCGTCGTTGCACCGGTCAGCTTGACGACGTCCTGCGCGGCGACTTTGCCCGGGACGACGTGGTACGTGAGGATCGCAATCAGCTTGTCCTTGTTCTCGGGCTTCAGCAGCATCTCGACGGTGCCTTCAGGCAGCTTGGCGAAAGCTTCGTCGGTCGGTGCGAAAACCGTGAACGGGCCTTCGCCCTTGAGCGTGTCGACAAGGCCTGCAGCCGTAAGTGCGGCGGCAAGCGTCTGGAACTGGCCAGCAGCGACAGCAGTATCGACGATGTCGGCCTTCATGGCTTTCTTCTCGCCATGGTGACCGGCAATCGCAGCCGTCGCCATCATTACGAATACTGCGGATACAAATAAGCGTTTCATTGTTATCTCCAATGGGGGATGGGGGATTGGGTGTATCGCGAGTAAAGATAACAACGCCGCTCCGTGGAACGGTTTCAACTCTGTGTGAGTTTGTTTCAGTACGTTTCGTCTTAGACGACCTGTCCTGGACGATGCGCCCTAGACGCGCAGGTAGTCGAGGTTCTCCGGCGAGAACGCCTTCGGCTGACGACCGGTCAGGGATTGCAGCGCATCGTCCGGGCAGACGTTACCCTGCTCGAGCATCGTGAGTTGGTCACGGGTAACGGGAAACGCCGGAATCCAGTCGAGCAGCGTCGCCGGGATTCGCATCAGGCCGATCGGCATCGGGATGAAGAGCTTGCGCTTGTCGACTGCTGCCGCAACGCGACGAATCATCTCGACCCAGCTCAGCGTCTCCGGGCCACCGAGCTCGTAGGTCTGGCCGATCGTCGCCGGATCGTCGAGTGCCGCGACGAACGCCATCGCGACGTCGCGAACGTGAACCGGAGACATCAGCACGGGACCCCCGAACGGGTTCCAGCCCGTGTGAAAGCCGATCGCCGGCACCGGGAGGCGGACGATGTCCTGGTGAAGCTGCGTGGCGAACTCCATGCGGCCGCGCGGATCGCCGAACACAACCGACGGCCGGAAGATGGTCGCGTCGAAGTCGCCTTTCTCCACGTACAGTTCGGCCTCGTGCTTGGTGCGCTGGTACGCGGTAGCTTCGGCCTCGACACCGTTGGCGCTCATCAGCAGGAAACGGCGAATACCGAGTTCGCTGGCGATGTCCGCGACGTCCACGACGCCCTGGTACTGCGTTTTCTCGAACGTAATGCCATGCTTCGGGTGCTCACGAAGAATACCGATCAGGTACACCACAGCGTCCGCGCCCTCGAGGGTCTCGCGGATAGCGGACGTCGAGTCGATATCGCCTGATACCGTGCGAATGCCCTCGCCGCTCTGCGCCTTGCCCTCGCTGCCTGCCCGTACGAGCAGAGACAGTTCGTGGCCTGCCTCGAGCATCGCGTCGACGATGTGACTGCCGAGAAACCCTGTACCGCCAATGATTGCTACTTTCATAGTTACTGGTTATCCCCGGGACCGGTCTGTATCATGGCGCGCGCAATGGCGAGCAACCGGAGACCGCTAGACCTTGGCTTTTAACTCGCTGGTCTTCCTGCTGTTTTTCCTGGCCGTCCTTGGCCTGCACTCGCTGCCGCTCAGCTGGAAATTCAAGAAAACCAACCTGCTCCTCGCGAGCTACATCTTCTATGCGGCTTGGAATCCGCCGTTCCTTTTGCTGCTGTGGATATCCACGCTGACCGACTGGTATGCAGCGAAGCGCATGACCATTTCGGAGGGTAACAAAAGGCGCCTGTACCTCATATTGAGCATACTCGTGAATCTGGGTTTGCTCGGCTATTTCAAGTACGGAAACTTCCTCGAAGAGAACTTCTCGCTGCTAATGGCCTCGCTGGGTGTCGCCTACACATTCCAGCCCAGCGATATCATCCTGCCGCTCGGCATCTCGTTCTACACGTTCCAGTCGATGTCCTACAGCATCGACGTTTACCGGAAGAACATCCGGCCAGCCGAATCGATGCTCGATTTCGCGCTGTACGTTTCGTTCTTCCCGCAGCTCGTCGCAGGCCCGATCCTCCGGGCCGGCTATTTCCTGACCCAGCTCATCGAGGACAACCGCGACCGCGTCGCCGATCTCGGCTGGGGTTTCGCGCTGATCGTCGTCGGCCTGTTCGAAAAGGTCGTGCTCGCGGATGCGATCATGGCGCCGGTCGCGGAGATCGTCTACTTCAACACCGAATCCGCAACCACACTCGATGCCTGGATCGGCACGTTCGCCTTCGCCGGCCAGATCTTCTTCGATTTCAACGGCTACTCCGTCATCGCCGTCGGCCTCGGCCGCTGCCTCGGCTTCAAGCTGCCGTGGAACTTCCTGTCGCCCTACGCGGCGATCGGCTTTTCGGACTTCTGGCGCCGCTGGCACGTCACGCTCTCCGCCTGGCTGCGCGACTACCTGTACATCTCGCTCGGCGGCAACCGCTTGGGCAAGGCACGTACCTACGCCAACCTCGCAATGACCATGCTGCTGGGCGGTCTCTGGCACGGCGCGTCCTGGCTCTTCGTGCTGTGGGGAGCCGCGCACGGCATGCTGCTCGTCGCCGAGCGCGTTGCGAAGCGCCTGTTCGGCGGGATCGGCTTTTTCAGGACGGCGATCGGCCAGTTCGCCATCGGTTTACTCACCTTCCTGCTTGTCTGCCTGACCTGGGTGCTGTTCCGCGCCGAAACGCTGGACGGTGCAGTCCAGCTGTTTACGGTGATGTTCATACCGGTCGGCGGCCTCGTAGTCATCGAACTCGTGCAGGTGCTTGTCGTCATCGGCGTCGGAGCGGCGTTGCTCGGCACGCACTGGTTCATGCGCAATCGCGAATTCGGCTCTGCACTTCGGAGCCTGCCGTGGCCCGTCATCGGCACCATACTTGCGGCGATGCTCGTCGCCATCATCCTTTCCCCGGGAGAAGAACGTGACTTCATCTACTTCGAGTTCTGAGTCACCGTCGCCCCCGTGGCTGCCGGTGTGGGCGCTCGCGTTGACGATCGTGGCTGTCATCGTCGTCAGCTGGGAAGTCATGCTGCGGAGCGCCGACCTCGGCCCGGAGTACCAGGACAACCGCTCACTGTGGGCGGAAGTCCGGCACGAGCTCAATCGTCACGGCAGGGAGTCGATCGCATTGCTGG
The DNA here is from genome assembly GCA_030066625.1 of Woeseiaceae bacterium. Lineage (GTDB taxonomy): Bacteria > Pseudomonadota > Gammaproteobacteria > Steroidobacterales > Woeseiaceae > UBA1847. The sequence continues at coordinate 6,706 of JASJBG010000006.1, read as the reverse complement.
GGGCGTCGCGCGTACAGCGCGGCGTGGATGTCGACACGCTGGGCACGGCATTCGGACGCCCCGTGTTCCAGCTCGCCGTCGAGGGCGCCTCGGCGCTCGCGGTGCTCGAGAACCTGGCGGTCGATCCGCGCTTCCACGGCACGGTCGTTTATTCCGTTGCGCCGGCATTCACCTTCAATCGTTACCAGCGGCGAGTTGACTATGGCCGCCAGCGTCAGTGGCTGGACTATTACACGGGGCAGTCCTACTCACGCCAGCTCGAACAGTCGCTGACCCTGTGGCTGCAGGGGCAGCTTGCCTTTCGTTCGCCGGACGCCAAGCTGACGCGGGTAGTACCGGCGCTGGTCACGAGCGGCAGCCTGCCGGAGCGCGATCACAAGACGACGCTCGGCAACCGCGTTGTGCTCATGGATTATTCGAAGATGCCCATCGAAGCCAACGAAGTCGGCATGATGCAGCTGTATCTCGAAAACTCGGCGCCCTACAGTACCGAGGCCTGGCAGGCCTCACTGAACTACTTCTCGGCCCTCGTGGAGATTCTGCGTGCGAAGGGCAGCGACGTTATCTTCGTGCGCCTGCCGTCCGGTGAGCAGGTGGGCGCGCTCGAGGCCGCGCTGTTTCCGCCGCGAATCTTCTGGGACCAGATGGAAAGTGGCATCAACGCCACGTTCGTTCACAGCCGCGACTACCCCGAGCTGTCCGGCTTCGTCGCCATTGACGGCTCGCACATCGAGTCACCGAGAATCGTCGAGTTCACGGAGCGCCTGGCAGAGGTGCTGCGGCGAAACGGACTGCGCGCAGCCGGCGACCCCTAGAAGCGTACGAGCCGCCCCGGCCGCTCGGCGGTCAGCACATCGTTGCTGACAACCGGTAGGCCGTTGACGAGCGTTGCGACAAAACCGCGCGCATCCTGCAGCAGTCGCTGACCGCCAGCGGGCAGGTCGGCGACCATTCTCGGAGCCTTCAGACCGAGCGCGTCGTAGTCAATGACGTTGATGTCGGCGCGTTGGCCTACCGCGATCCGGCCGCGATCGTCCAGCCCGAGGTAATCGGCCGCGTCGGCCGACAGCATCTGCACGGCGCGCTCGAGCGGCAGCCGGCCGTCGTTCCGGTCGCGGGTCCAGTAGGACAGCAGATAAGCCGGGAAACTGGCATCGCAGATCGTGCCGACGTGGGCACCACCGTCCGACAACCCCAGCAATGCCCTTGGGTGCGTCAACATTGTCCGGACGTTGTCGTAGGAAAACTCGGTATAGTTGTAGATCGGGAAATAGATGAGCTGGTGACCCTCGAGTTCGAGGCAGACGTCGTAGAGCTTTTCCATGACCGGCACGCCGTCCCGCTTCGCTTCGGCACCCAGCGACCGTTCGGCCGGCTGCTCGTAATCGGGATCCTCGCCCAGGCGGAACAGCTTGAAGGCGATCGTGTCGATCTCACCGATGATCCGGTCCACGATCGGCGGCACCGACGAACCCTCACCGGACAGCTTGATCGGGGTCTCGGCGAGGCAGCGTGCACGAAATTCCGGCTCGCGCATGATGCGAACGCGCTCTTCGAGCGGCTTGTCCCGGATTGCGAGATACGACGGCTGCGCCAGCAGCGGGTGGAACGTGCAGTCCAGACCCGCGAACACGCCGATCGCGCGCGGCGCGACCTGGACGCGGAAATCGACGCCATCGGCATTCAGGCGCTCTGTTTCGGTGAGAATTCGCCGCCACTGGTCGGGCGCAAAGTCGCGCTGCATCAGCGATATCGAACATGGCCGGCCGGCCGCGCGGGCGAACGCCTCGAGGATCGCGAACTCCTCGTCGAACTGGTCGCCGTCGCGCTCGAGATTGAAGTCGTTGACGGCCTGCAGCACGCCGCGTTCCCTGCCCTTGAGCGCCGACGCGATGCCGACGAGCTCGTCGCGGGTCGCCTCGGACGACGGCGTCCAGTCGCCGTCGGCCGTGCGATGCACATCGGTGCGCCCGGTCGAGAAGCCGGCGGCGCCCGCGTCGAGCGCCTCGGCGACGATGGCGTGCATCTGGCGAATGTCGTCTTCGCTTGCCTGCTCATTGCAGCTGGCACGTTCACCCATGACGTAGACACGGATCGGGTCGTGCACGGCCATGACCGCGAAATCGATCGTGTGAGGGTTCGAATCGATGTGCTCGAGGTATTCCGGGAACGACTCCCAGGCCCAGGTGATGCCTTCGTGCAGCGCCGTACCGGGAATGTCCTCGACGCCCTCCATGAGACGCACGAGCCGATCGTGGTCCTGGGCCCGCACCGGGGCAAAGCCTACGCCGCAGTTGCCGAGCACCGCAGTCGTCACGCCGAAACCAACCGACGGCCGTAGCTCATCGTCCCAGCTGATCTGGCCGTCATAGTGCGTGTGCAGGTCGATGAATCCGGGCGTCACGATCGCGCCCGCGGCGTCGATCGTCTCGCGGGCCGCGCCGCAGCTGCCGATTTCGGCGATGCGGCCATCGACGATGCCGATATCGGCCGAGTAAGCCTCGCCGCCATCGCCGGCGAGAACCCTGCCACCCGTGATCTTGAGATCGAGACTCATTGCCTCACCCGGTCGATAGCCCTGAATACGGCCACGATAATGCTGCCGGCAACGAGATGCCAGACGCCCCAGACCGCGGCGATCGCGGCCGCACCGCCGAGACCCTTGAGTTGGCCGACCAGGATGACGAGGGCGAGGCCCGAGTTCTGGATACCCACCTCGAACGTGAGCGCGCGCCGGATGCCGCCCTCGGCCCGGGTCAGGGCGCCGACAACGCCTCCGAGGAGGAACGCCGAGGCGTTGTGCAGCACGGTGACCGTGCCGAGCAATGGCAGCGCCGGCCAGAGCACCGGATAGAAATACGCAATGCCGTAGACGACCACGCCGCCGAGCACGAGCGCACCGACCAGCGCCGTGCGCCGGCGAATCCCGGCAGCGACGTCGGGCGCTCGCGCCGCGACGATCATCCCGGCCACGAGCGGCAGGGCCAGCAGCACGGTCGTCTGCGCGAGAAACACGACAGGGCTGACGTCGATGCTCGCGAGCAGCGCCGCCGTTGGCGCGTGAAGATTCGACCAGAACAGGATCGACGCGGGCGTAAGTACCGCTGCGAGGATGCTGGACGTTGCGGTGAGCGACACCGAATAGGCGACGTTGCCGCGAGCAAGGTAGGTCAGGAGGTTCGAGACGGCGCCGCCGGGACAGCAGGCGACGACGAGCATGCCGAGCGCAATCGATGCCGGTACCTCGACGAACTGGAGAACGCAGAACGTCATAAGCGGCAGGCCGACAACCTGTGCGACAACGCCGGCCGCGAACACGAGCGGGCGCTCGCCGAGCAGGCCGAAATCGTCGACCTTCAGGCCCAGCGCCACGCTGAACATCACCAGCATCAGGGCCAGCGCCACACCCGCCTGACCGATCGGGTCGAGGACGATCCGCAGCTGGTCGAGCGTCGCGATATCCATGCCACCCGCAGGCTGCCAGCAAGCGATGCCGCAGACAACCGGTCTCGGAAACTGCGTAATGCGGCCGCGCCGACCGGCACCGTAGTATTGGTGTCGTGTATCTGCAGCGTTCCGTTTGGTTTGGCCGGCTGATCTCCGTGCTGGCATTGGCCGCAGCGGTGTCCTGCGGCGCCAGCCCGCAGACCGACTACCCGACCGACCTGGCGATCGAGGCCCGCTTCGCCGACGAGCCGCCGGCTGAGCCGCTGATCGCCGAACGCGCTTTCCTGAGCGACACCGCCTTCTACGTCCGCTTTCGCCGCGACGGGGAAGTCCGCTACGGCGGCGGCAACTGGGCCGACCAGATCGACATCAACGATCCCGAAGCCGAGGGCGCGTACCTGCTGCCCCTGCAATACGAGCAGCACGTCCCCTGGCAGGAAACTCCGGACGACGTCAGGCCCATCCACCTGTTGGGTCCCGATGACTGGGCGGCGTTTCGCGAGCGTGTGCTCGCCGCGCTGCTGCCTGTCGAGAGCCGCGAGGGACTCGTGCTGCATCTCGGCATCGAGGACTTCTTCCTGTACTACGACGAGGACGGAAGCTTCGTATCGGTGGTTATCGACGCCAAGCCGGGTGACTACGCCGTTTCACGCAGAGTGTCCTTCAACGAGTTCCTCGGGCTCGGACTGCCGGAGCTCGAAGCATTCATCGCGGAAAGGGGCGTGACGTCGAGGAGGATTGCATTCAGCACCGGCGACACCGGCGCCTATTCGCTGCCGTTCCTGTTCGTCAACCTCGACCTGCCGGTCGCCGTCTTCGTGCGCGACCCGCCCGCGGCAACCGTCTACGGAGACGGCAGCCGGGTGGCGCCTTACGTGCAGACGGCTGGCCACGTGACCGGTAGCCACACGATGGGCATCCTGCTGCGACCGGTCTCGTCCGTGTACCGCTTGCTCTTCGTGGCCACCGACACGGTCACGCAGCCGGTGCGATCCATCACGCTGCCGGTGCCGCCCGCCGGCGGCGTCGAGCCGATCCGGAAGCAAGCCGCCATGGACCTCGTCGCCTGGGAGGAGCGGCTCGACGACCTGACCGGCCGGGAGCCCTCGAAGGGGCGGATCAGCTACCTGATTGACGGCGAAGCGTTCTTCACCCGCCTGATCGATGCCATCACGCAGGCCCGCGAATCGATCACGCTGCGCATGTATATTTTCGATAACGACGACTACGCGGCGCGAATCGGCGATCTGCTCAAGCGTCGCTCCAACGAGGGCATCGACATCAAGGTACTCCTCGACGGGCTCGGCACGATCGTGTCCACGGTCGAACAGCAGGAGAGCCTGCCCGAGGACTACAAGGCGCCGGCATCGGTCCGCGAATTCCTCGAGACCGGCTCGAATATCCGGGTGCGACAGGCACCCAACCCCTGGCTGACCGGCGATCACGTAAAAACGGTCATCATCGACCGCACGCTGGCGTTCACGGGCGGGATGAATATCGCACGAGAGTATCGCTACGACTGGCATGACATGATGATCGAGCTCGAGGGCCCGATCGTCGACGTTCTCCAGTACGAGTTCGACAAGGCCTGGGCGCATGCGGGATTCCTCGGTGACCTCCGCTACTTCGCGCGGCGAATAGGCCCGAAGCCGCGCAATGCCGAGGACATCGGCGTCCCGATGCGTGCCCTGTTCACGCGCATCGACGACCCGGAGATTTTCAGGGTGCAGCGAGAGGCCGCCCGCAGCGCGCAGCGCTACATCTACGTCGAGAACGCCTATTTCACGGACGATGCCCTGCTCGTGGAGCTGATCCGTGCCCGCCAGCGCGGCGTGGACGTCCGCGTCATCGTGCCGCTCGTCACCGACCGCGGCCCGATCACGCGCAACAACATCCTTGCAGCGAATGCGATGCTCGAACACGGCATCCGCGTATACATCTACCCCGGTATGTCGCACGTCAAGGCGGCCGTTTTCGACGGCTGGGCCTGCCTCGGCTCGGCGAACTGGGATCGGCTCAGCATGAAGATCAACAAGGAGCTGAACATCGCCACGTCCGACTCTGCTGCGGTAGAAGCGTTGGAGGACGAGCTGTTCAGGCGGGATTTCGAGCGTTCGGTCGAGGTTACGGAGCCGTTTCCGGTGCGCTGGAGCGATCACCTGCTCGAACTCGTGGGCGACTACGTGTTTTAAAAAGGGTGACACAGTCGACGCTGAAGACGGACCGCGATTCCTATAATAAGTGTCCGAATTCAATGACTTTCGACCGGGATCATTCATGCGAGCGCTCATCGGGCTGATTGCCGCCGCCTTGGCCGGATACTTTTTCACGACGTGGAAAATGCACCGCGACGTCGCAGCCGGTATGGATATGATGGTCATGATGATGTCACCGTATGCCGTCGTGCAGTACGAAGGCGTCAGTTCCACGCTCACCGGCGAGCTGACGGTCGATGACATCCGCGTCCGGATCAAGGGTTTCAAGGACGAGTTCTTCATTGACCGCCTGGGCATTGATACGCCGAGCTTCCTGTCGCTGATGAAACTCGGCGACGTTGAGGGCGCGCAATCGCCCGAGGATCTCATCCCCGAGGAATTCGGCATCATCGTCGAGGGCTGGCGCCTGCCGACGGACTCGGACCTCGCGTACTGGCTGCACAAGGACCGGCTCGAGACCCTGGGTGTCGATACCGAGGACAAGGCCGAGCAATGCACGGCCAAATACAATCTCTCGCCGAAGGCAGCCCAGGCCATGGGCTACGAGAATTACGAGATGTCGATCGCAGCGAGTTTCCAGCAGATGGGCAACCGCTACGCTGTCGAATTCGAGTTCGACGCCGAGGACATGTATGCGATCGATGCCGAGATGATCCTCGTTGGTGACATGCTGACCGAGCTTGCCAAGGGCAACCGGTACCGGCCGAAGATGAGCGAGATGCGGGTCAATTACACCGACCTGTCGCTCAATGAGCGCATGGTCAAGTACTGCAAGCTGCAGGGGCTCTCCGAAGAGGAAATCCGCGCAGCCCAGGTCGAGGCCTTCGAGTTCTTCGGCCGCGACAAGGGCATCGAGTTCGACGAGTACGTCATGGGGCCCTTCAACGAATTCCTCGACGGCGGCCGCCGCTCCCTGGTCTTCACGGCCAAGCCGACCGAGCCCGTGACGCTGTCGCAGATCAAGCTCTACAAGCCGAGCGACGTCCCCGCCCTGCTGCAGCTCACCGCCGAAGTCCGCTAAGCGCTAGGTATTCCTACGGGGG
>JASJBG010000084.1 GCA_030066625.1 Woeseiaceae bacterium | reverse complement strand
ACGATGACCTCGACGAACTGCCGGTCGATGATGGCTCGCGCCGTCGCGGCATCGAGCGGCCGGTTGAACGCGATGATGCCGCCGAACGCCGAGGTCGGGTCGGTCTTGAAGGCCTTGTCGTACGCCGCACCAATGTCCTCGGCCACGGCAACACCGCAGGGATTCGCGTGCTTGACGATGACGCAGGCCGGCTGTGCGAACTGTTTGACGCATTCCAGCGCGGCATCGGCATCGGCGATGTTGTTATAGGACAGGGCCTTGCCCTGCAGTTGCTCCGCAGCCGCGAGCGAACCGGCCGGCGCGCGCTGGTCTACGTAGAAAGCGGCCTGCTGGTGTGGGTTTTCGCCGTAGCGCATTCTCTCGACGAGCGAACCGGCGTGCAGGAAGCGCTCGCCGAGAACGTCGTCGCCGAGTTCGGCCGACAGGTATCGGGTGATGGCGGTGTCGTAGGCGGCCGTGTGGGCGTAGGCCTTGGCGGCAAGCCGGCGGCGTTCTTCGAGGCTTAGCGCATCGGCCTTCAGTTTCTCGAGCACGCTGTCGTAATCGGAGGGATCGACCACCACCGCGACACCATCGTGATTCTTCGAGGCGGCGCGGATCATCGCGGGCCCGCCGATGTCGATGTTTTCTATAGCGTCGTCGATCGTCGCATCCTCGCGCGCGATCGTCTGTTCGAACGGATACAGGTTGACGACCAGCAGATCGATTGGTTCGATGCCGTGCTCGTCCATGACCGGCTCGTCGGTGCCGCGGCGGCCGAGCAGTCCGCCGTGGATCTTCGGGTGCAGCGTTTTGACGCGGCCGTCCATGATTTCGGGGAAGCCGGTCTTGTCGGACACGTCGATCGCATCGACGCCATTGTCTCTGAGCTGCCGCGCGGTGCCGCCCGTGGACAGGATTTCGGCACCGAGATCGGCCAGGCCTTTGACAAACGGGATCAGGTCGCTCTTGTCAGAGACACTGACGAGCGCACGGCGCACTTTGAACATCGAGTTCCTTCGCGGGGTTACTGGATCAGGGAATAGGTCTTGAGCTTCTTGCGCAGCGTGCCGCGGTTGATACCGAGGATGCCGGCCGCCTGGCTCTGGTTGCCTTCGGTGTAGTCCATGACGGCCTTGAACAGCGGCCGCTCGACTTCACCGATCACGAGTTCGTAAAGATCGCCGGGGCGGTCGCCGTTCAGCGTCTGGAAGTAATTCTGTAGTGCGTCTTCGGTGTGTTTGCAGAGTGGCTTTTTGCTTTTTGAGGCCTTCAGGGCCTTCCCTTGTTGCTTGCCGTTCTTTTTTGCCACGTCGCTTAAGTCCTGAATGCATGCCCGGCACTCCGTGCGGGCCCCTCTCCCAACTCCGAACGACTACGCAGCCTTAAGAATACCTCCGTCGGGACGGTCGAAGTATTCCCTGGTCAATCGAAGTTGTTCTGAAGCACTGTCGACACGCACTACCCGGTAACGAAAATCGTCTGCGCTTGCGAGGTTGTCGCAATACCAGGTCAAGTGCTTGCGAGCCACCCGAACCCCCGTCTGTTCCCCATAAAACCGGTGCAGTTCGATCAGGTGGCCGAGCATGATATCACGCAATTCTTTTTTTTCTACTGGCACGCTCGTCCGGTTTTTTTTGTGGTCATCGAGTAACTCTCGGAAGATCCACGGTCGTCCCTGCGCACCGCGTCCGATCATCAAGCCGTCTGCGTTGGTTAGGCGTAAAACTTGAAGCGCTTTCTCCAAACTCGTGATATCTCCGTTCGCAATGACCGGAATTTTGACGCTCTCCTTGATGCGCGCAATCGTCTCGTACTCCGCCTCCCCCTTGTAGCGGCATGCGCGAGTGCGGCCGTGTACCGCAAGTGATTGAATCCCGGCGTCCTCAGCGATGCGCGCGATCGTCGGCCCGTTTCTGTTCGCAGGATCCCAGCCGGTCCGGAACTTGAGCGTCACGGGCACGTCGACCGCGGTAACCACACTGGTCAAAATTTGTGCAACGAGTTGCTCGTCTTTCAATAGTGCAGAGCCCGCGAGCTTCTTGAGCACCTTCTTCGCCGGGCAGCCCATATTGATATCAATGATTTGCGCGCCGCGCTCGACGCAGGCTTCTGCTGCCAGTGCAAGCTGTGCTGGTTCCGAGCCCGCGATCTGCACGGCGACCGGCTCGGCATCGAGGTCGAGGTCGAGACGCCGCCGGGACTTTTCCGTCTGCCAGAGGCTCGTGTCGGCAGTCGTCATCTCCGAGGTCGTCATGCCGGCGCCGAAACGCCGGCACAGTGCCCGGAACGGCTTATCGGTGACGCCGGCCATGGGCGCGAGCACGAACGGGCTCGAAAGCCGATACGGTCCGATCGTGAGGGTGGGGCGTTCCATGGGAGCCGATTCTACCGCCGGCAGGGACGTCGGGCGCGCTACTTGAAAGACTCTGCGGCGCAGCGCAGCTGGCCGCTCGCGGCGGCATAGCAGACGTTGAGCTTGTAGCCGGTGGCTTCGGGCGAGGGCGATTCGATCGAAATCATGGCCTCGAATGTGGTGCCGGGTTCGACGAGGACACGCGGGTCCGGGTTTTGGCCGGGAAGGTAGTCAGCGGGATCGAGTACGTTTTCGCCGATGACCTCCTCGTAGCGGTCGGTCAGGGACACGTGGATCTTCGGATAAGGCAGCGCCTGTTCGGACTCGTTGCCGATGCGCGAGACGATCGTCAGCACCTCCGGCCCGTCGGGGTCCGGGGCGGCGTCGTCGGTCACCGTGTCACTGAGTTCAGCCGTCAGGTTGGTTGGATTGGTTCTGCCTTCGGTCGCCTCGAAACGCCAGCCCGTCGGGTCCCAGTCAGGGGAAATCGGCACGCCGAGCGCCCGGTAGATTGGTCCAATCGCTGCGTTGATAGCCGGCACCGTGGCAAGCGTTGCACGCATCTGGTGGATGACCTGCACCACCAGTACGAGGGCGAGCACCACGACGGCGGCGATGACCTTCGGCCCTGCAGGCTTCCGCGGTTTCTTTTCCTTGCGCGGATTTGCGATGAACTCGGCGATAGCCGGGTCGTCCGCGTGCTCTGCATGCAGGTCCTCAAGCGACCGCGTCTCGATGGCATCGGCCGCCTCGATATCGGCGAAGGCATCGGCGATATCGCCGCCCTCCATGATGATCGTCTCGACCTTGGCGTCCTCCGGGATTTCAAACGCCTGGTCGGCAGCTGCGGACTCGTCTTCGAGTTCGAGCGCCTCCTGTCTGGCCTTTTTGCGCTTCTTCTTTTTGTCTTTCTTGCGCTTCTTGGGTTTGGGTTCATTGGCCGCGGGCTTCTTGCCCTCGACGACCATCGTCGAGGCGAAGCCGTCCTCGTCCTCGATCGCGAGGCGCATGAGATCCTCGTCGATCGCCTGGTTGATCGTCATCTCGTCGGAGGTCGGTTCCGGCACAACGTGCTCGCCGGTCGGTTCGTCCGTGACGATTTCGAGCGGCTCCTCGAGCGACTGCCCCGGCTCCAGCGGTTCCGGCTCCGGCACATCGTCGACGCTCAGGGAAAGCTCGAGTTCGGCCTCGGCAACCTCTTCCTCGGGTGACGGCTCCACGTCCATCCGGGCGTCATCGAGTGACAGTTCGAGTTCCTCGTCCTCGGACCCCTCAACCCCTTGCAGAGACAGGTCTACTTCCTCAGCGTCCTCGAAAGCCTCGAGGTCTCCGTCGGCCGAAAGTTCGAGTTCCTCTTCGGACGGCTCTTCCAGCACGCCGTCGAGGGTATTCTCGACGTCCGCAAGCGCTTCCTGCGCTCTCGAAAGCTCGAATTCGAGTTCGCCCGTCGACTCCGGGAACTGTTGCAGCAGCTTATCGACCTCGTCGAGCTTCGGCTCGAGGTCGTCATCCCCGGCCTCGATCACGATCTCCGTCGAGGCGTCTGTTTTCTGATCCAGCGCGGCCTGATCCAGCGCGGCCTGATCCAGTGCGGTGAGCTCATCGGCGATCGACGGCTCGGCAACGTCTTCGGCGACTTCCGGCAGTGCCGCGAGCTCTTCCTCGAGCGACATGCCGGTTGCCTGCTCGGGTGCTTGTTCGGGCTCGGGCTGAGGTTCGGGCTCCGGGGCTGCGGCCACGGGCGCCGGTTCCTCGACCTCGCCGAGCAGTTCGCCCCACTCGTCGGGATCGCCGAGTGCGAGGTCGACCTGCTCCTGCGGTTCGGGAGTCGATTCCGGAACAGGTTCCGGCTCGGGTTCGGGTTCCGGCGGCGCGGCAGCTTCAACGGCGTCAAAATCGAAGTCGTCGGGCAGGCCCGTGTTGTCATCGAAACGCAGTTCCTCAGTGACGGGCGTCTGCGTGTTTTCGAAGACCTCGGCCGCGTCGACCGTCATCTGGTGGGTCTGGAACAGCTCGCCGGCCTCGACCTGGTTCGGTGTCCTGGTCAGGAACTGGTCGACCGGCGTTGGTGATTCGTCCGGCGACAAAAGCTCATCGACTTCGCCCGGTGTGTCGTCGAGCATCTCGTCAACGTGTGTCGTCGTGGCACTCAGCTCATCGTCGATGAGCCTGGCTTCTTCGACAAACAGGCCCGATGCATCCGGCGCGTCCTCGCTGTTGTCGGCATCCGCGCGGGCATCGGCTTCATCGATGACGCGCCACTCGACGCCCGTGTCTTCGAGGCGTACGTCATCGCCGGCGAGCTGGTCGAGTGTTTCCAGAAGCGCAGCGCTTTGTTCGCGCGATATCGCGGCGGGGGGTGTATCGGGTTGTCCGGCCACGACCGGATCCGGCGTCGCCGCGACCGGTACCTCGGCCGTCGGCTGCGGCTTGGACTCCGGGCGGGACTCGGACAGGTGCGCCAGCGCGTTGAACGCGTAGCCGCAGCCGCCGCAACGGACCTTGCCTGCGGCCTGTTTAAGGACCTCGGCCGTCACGCGGAACGCAAGGCCGCACTCGGGACACTGGGTGTACATAAACTAGCTCTTACTCCGTGTTCCGCTGACCCGCGCCCACGCCTGGTCACCCTGGGTGCGGAACGCCGGCTCGTCTAGATCGATCAACGGGCCGTATGCGGAGCGTATTACGTCAACTTGGTTTCGAAGTATGCCCGACAATGCAAGTTTACCCCCGGAACTAAGTCGCGTTGTGATCGATTCGGCCAGCTCTGCGAGCGGCCCCGCGAGGATATTTGCGACGATTACGTCGAATCTGCCCTCGATAGCGGTATCGCTGCCCACGACCTGCAGCCGGTCCGAGACCGAATTGTGCGCAGCGTTGGCGAGCGTGGCGGTGACCGCCTGTGGGTCGACGTCCATTGCCGTTGCCGACGAGCAGCCGAGCTTCAGCGCCGCGATCGCCAGGATGCCCGAGCCGCAGCCGTAGTCCAGCAGGCTTTTGCCGGCGAGGTCCAGTCCGTCGAGCCACTCCAGGCACAACGCCGTGGTCGGATGCGTGCCGGTGCCGAATGCAAGCCCGGGGTCGAGCCGAACGACCGTCGCGCCATCGGGGGCCGTTGCATCGCCGGGTAATACCCACAGGCGATTGCCGAACTGCATCGGGCCGAAGTCCTTCAGCCATTCGCGTTCCCAGGCGCGCTCTTCGAGCGACTCGATTCGGTGCGCAGGAAGCTCGGTTAGCGAAAGCGTCGCGACAAGGTCGTCGCCCAGTGCGGCAAGGTCGGCATCGGCGGCGAACAGTCCCGTTATACGAGTGTCGCCCCAGAGCGGCGTCTCGCCCGGACCGGGCTCGAGCACGGGATCGTCGCCGGCATCCGTCAGCGTGACCGAGTACGCACCGTGGCGCTCGAAGACGACCTCGACCTGGTCGGGATCGAGCGACTCCAGGTCCATGACGAATTGTTGCCAGTTCATGGACGTTTTGGCAGAGGCCTCAGCTTCCGTCCGCGTAAATGCCGAAGGCCCACGTCGGCAGAACCTCGTCGTGCATTTCCGAAACCTCGAGCAGCGCGATGGATTCGACGTCGCATTGCAGCAGGTGAATCGGCGTCATCGACCGGGCGAGACGGTACGCGGCCCCGCCGAGGCACAACAGTGCGACGACGAGGAGCCCAGCCGATACGCTACCTAGATTCGGAAGGTAGTAATTGGACAGGCAATAAATCGAGCGGCAGGTTTCCCCGTCGAGCACGACACCGATCGAGAGCAGGGCACCCAGCACCGTAAGCGCGATCGTCGTTTTCATCAGGATTCGCACCTGCGGGCTCGCTACGCGAGCCCGAGCCTCTTCTCGAGGTAGTGAATGTCGGTTCCGCCCTGCTGGAACGCTGCGTGCTGGAAAATCTCCTGGTGCAGCGGCACGTTGGTCTTGATTCCCTCGATAACGATCTCCGCCAGGGCGGTTTTCATGCGCCCGATTGCGGAATCACGGTCCTGGCCGTGTGCAACCAGCTTGCCGATCATCGAATCGTAGAACGGCGGCACCGTGTAGCCCGAATAGATGTGCGATTCGAAGCGTATCCCCGGGCCACCCGGCGCGTGCGCCAGCGTGATCAGCCCTGGCGACGGCATGAACGTCTTCGGATCCTCGGCGTTGATACGGCACTCGATCGCATGTCCCGTGAGCTCGACGTCCTCCTGGCGGATCGACAGCGGCTCGCCGGCGGCAATGCTCAGCTGTTCGCGCACGATATCGACGCCCGTGATCATCTCGGTAACCGGATGCTCGACCTGCAGGCGCGTGTTCATCTCGATGAAGTAGAACTCACCGTCCTCGAACAGGAACTCGAATGTGCCGGCACTGCGATAGCCCATCTCGAGGCACGCATTTACACAGACCGCACCGATCTCGTTGCGCTTCTCCTCTGACAGGCCGGGCGCGGGCGCTTCCTCGATGACCTTCTGATGGCGCCGTTGCATCGAGCAGTCGCGTTCACCCAGGTGAACTGCGTTGCCCTGGCCGTCGGCCAGTAGCTGGAACTCGATGTGACGCGGATGCTCCAGGAACTTCTCCATGTACACGGTATCGTTGCCGAACGCGGAGCGTGCCTCTGCTTTCGTTACCGTAATGGCCGCCGTCAGGGAGGCCTCGGCGTGAACGACGCGCATGCCGCGGCCGCCGCCGCCGCCGGCTGCCTTGATGATGATCGGGTAGCCGATATCGCGCGCGAGACGAATGTTCTCGTCCGGGTCGTCACCGAGCGGGCCGTCGGAGCCGGGCACGGTAGGTACGCCGGCTTTCTTCATCGTGCGAATAGCCTCGACCTTGTCGCCCATGATGCGGATCGCGTCCGCCTTCGGGCCGATGAAGACAAAGCCGGACGACTCGACCCGTTCAGCGAAGTCGGCGTTCTCGGACAGGAAGCCATAGCCGGGGTGAATGCCCACGGCGTCCGTGACCTCGGCCGCGCTGATGATCGCGGGCATGTCGAGATAGCTATCCGTCGAGGCGGGCGGTCCGATACAGACGGTCTCATCAGCCAGCAGCACGTGCTTCAGGTTCGAATCGGCCGTCGAGTGCACGGCCACGGTCTTGATGCCCAGCTCACGGCAGGCGCGCAGGATGCGGAGCGCGATTTCGCCGCGATTGGCGATAACGATTTTATCCAGCATGGCGCGTCAGTCGCCGCCGCGCTGATCGATCACGAACAGCGTCTGGCCGTACTCGACCGCCTCGCCGTTTTGCACGCGGATCGACTTGATCACGCCGGCAACGTCCGCCTCGATCTGGTTCATCATCTTCATGGCTTCGATGATGCACAGCGTGTCGCCCTCGCCGACGCGATCGCCGACCTGCACATACGGGGCCGCACCTGGCGATGCCGCGGTGTAGAACGTGCCCACCATCGGTGCCGACACTTCGTAACCGTCTTCTTCCGGCTCCGCTGGCGCGGCCGCGGGCGCCGCTGCAGCCTCCGCCGCCGGCGCTGGTGCCGCAGCCGGCGCCGGTGCCGCGATCGTAACGGGTGCGGGTGCCGCCGGTGCCGCGCCCGCCGCATAGCGGCTGATGCGAACCGATTCCTCGCCCTCGGTGATCTCGATTTCGGCGATGCCCGATTCGTCGAGCAGTTCGATCAGTTTTTTGACTTTTCTTATATCCATTACTCTCCCTCTCCCGCGATGAAGTTGCCTGCGGCCTGCACGGCCAGTTCGTAGCCGAATGCCCCAAAACCAAACAGACAGCTCTGCGCTATGTCGCTGAAGTAACTCTTGTGACGGAACGATTCCCGGGCAAACGTGTTGCTCAGGTGTATTTCGGTAAACGGAATGCCGACCGCAAGCAGCGCATCGCGCAGCGCGATGCTCGTGTGCGTGAACGCGCCGGGATTCAGGATGATGTAATCCACCCCGTCGCGACCGGCCTTTTGCACCCGGTCGATCAACTCGTGCTCGGCATTACTCTGGAACGCGCTCAGTGAGTGACCCAGATCTGTCGCGACCTGCTGCGAACGTGCCACGATGTCGTCAAGACGCGTCGCGCCATAGACTTCGGGCTCGCGATCGCCCAACAAATTCAGATTTGGGCCGTTGAGCAGGAGAAACTCGGACATTTCGGGTTGATTGCGTGCAGATAGCCGACGATGGGCGCAATTCTAACCCTTTTCGGTACCAGTTTCGCAAGTATCTATCTGATCCCGGTGTCGGCCGCACCGAAACCCGATCCGAGCGGCGATCTAGAGGAGGTCGATCGCGCCCTTCGCCTCGTCGCGGGTGATTTCACGGGCATCGAGGCGGGCAAGGATGCTCGTGATGTCGTCGAGCTGCTCCTGGTGCAGTTCGCCCAGGTAGGCGCCGAGGTACTGGCCGTCTCGTGCGACCACCATGGTGAACGGCATGGCGATGAACTCGATGCCCGAAGACTCAGCGACCTTCATAGCCTCTTCTTCGCCGACGAGAATCGGGTAGTTGAACTCGGCTGCCTCGGCGTAGACCTGCACGTCTTCCATGAAGTCGACGGCGATGCCCATAACGAGCACGCCGTCCTCGCCCTGCGATTCCTGATAGGCCTTCAGCACCGGAATCTCCCGGCGGCAGGGTGCGCACCAGGTCGCCCAGAAATTTAGCAGGCGATGGCGGCCCGCATACTCGGAGAACTCGCGATCCTTGCCTTCGAGGTCCTTCAGCGTGAAAGCAGGATAGTCGACCACTTCCAGCGTCTGCGCGGTCATGCTCGATGTGCTACTGGTCTCGGCCTGTTCGACCGGGATACGGGCAGCGTAAAACAGCGCACCGGCCATCATGGCCAGGAACGCGGTGGCAAAAATCAGGAAGGATCGGTTCACTGTAGTTTCCGGGTCTTGTTTGGAGCGGGAGCTCCGGGTGTGCGAGACGCGATTCTACACGCTCAAGCGGGGTCGCCGGGCCGGCGAAACACTTTGTTGCAGCGTCTAGTTGCCGAAAGCCTCTTCTATACGCACGACGAACTTCTCCGGGGGCAGGTAGCCTACGATGTTCTCGTCGAGCCGCCGGCCTTTCTTGTCGAACAGCACGAACGTCGGCGGGCCGAAAATGCCGAAGTGCTCCATCAGAGCCTTGTCGTCGTCCGAGTCGTCGGTGACGTCTACAACCAGGCAACGCGTATCAGCAAGCGCCGCGATCACCTTTTGGTCGGCGAAGGTCGTTTGCGATAGCTCGATACTGCCGACATCCCAGTCGGCGCGGAACCAGAGCAGCGTGCGCCGGCAGCCTGCCTGCTTTAGTGCTTGTTCAACATCGGCGATGGAGCCGACCGGCAGGAAGGCGATTCTCCGAATGGCAGTCTCGGCTGCGAGCGGAGCGCCTGCGGCCATCGCAGCGCCTGCGCCGACCATTGCGAGAAAGCGCCGGCGCGACGTGGTCATCAGGAGCCGAAGGCCTTGTTGACGTGCGCCGAGAACTTCTCCGCGTTCATGAAGCCGACGACTTCGTAGCCCTCGAGCTGCTCGCCGTCCTGATCGAAAAAGATGATCGTCGGTGGGCCGAACACGCCGAAGCGCTTCAGGAGTTCCTGGTCCTCGGCGTCGTTCTTCGTGACGTCCGCCTGCAGCGAGACCGTGTTGGCGAGCGCCGTCTGCACTTCGTTCGTGATGAAGGTGTACTCCTCCATCTCGATGCAGGAGACGCACCAGTCCGCGTAGAAGTCGAGCATGACCGTCTTGCCGGCCGCCGCGGCTGCGGCGATCTCGCGATCCAGATCGTCAACGGTCTTGATACGTACGAATTCGAGATGCTCTTCCTTCTCGGCGGCAACACCGCCACCAAGGTTCACGCTGGCGAGCGGTTTCAGCGGGTTCGTGCCGCCGGTCATGGCGCCGAGGAACAGGGTGATGCCGTAGAGCACCGTAACCAGTCCGAAGCCCTTGCCGAGTTTCTGCGCCACGGTGGCGTCCGTGCCGAGCGAGGTCAGGCCGCCCATGAAGACGCCCGACATCAGGATCAGCAGTGCCCACAGGAGCATCGTGACTTCGCCGGGCAGGATGCGGCCGAGCATCCAGACGGCGAGGCCCAGCATCAGGAAACCGAATGCGCCTTTGATGGCGACCATCCACGGGCCGGCCTTCGGCAGGAACTTGCCCTGCGCCGCGCCTACGGCGAGCAGCGGCGCGCCCATGCCCATGCTCATCGCGAATAGTGCGGAGCCGCCACGCACCATGTCGCCGGTTTCCGCCATGACCGTCAGTGCCGCAATCAGCGCCGGTGCGACGCAGGCCGTGACGACAAGCGCGGACAGCGCGCCCATGACGAACGCGCCGACCATGGTGCCGCTCTTCTGGTTGCCGCTGATTCCGGCGATCCTGCTCTGGATGCCGGACGGCATCTGCAGGTCGTACAAGCCGAACATCGCCAGGGCGAGTGCGACGAACAATCCGGAAATGAGTATGAGCACCCAGGGCTGGTTGAACATCGCCTGCAGCTGGACGCCTGCGGCGGCCGCGGCAACGCCGGCCAGCGTGTAAACGATCGCCATGCCCATGACGTAGCTCAGCGCCAGCGTGAAGCCGCGCATCGGCGTGACGTCGTCGCCTTCGCCCGCAATGATCCCCGACAGGATCGGCACCATCGGCAGGACGCAGGGCGTGAACGCGAGGCCCAGGCCCGCGAGGAAGAACACGCCCGCCGTCACCCAGATGCTGGAGCCCGTGATGATCTGTGCGAGGCGGCCCTGCTCTGAGACCATGGGCGCATCGCCGCCGCGCGCGGGCAGGTCGGCAAGGTCGGTCACCGCGGTCGCTTCGGGCAGGCTGACGGTCAGAACCTTGGTCTGCGGCAGGTAGCAGAGCCCGCCGTCGGCGCAGCCCTGGTAGGTGAGTTCGAGTTCGAGGTCCATTGCCTCGGGGGTCGCCCGCGCAATGGCGAGCCGGCCGACAGCCTCGTCGTAGTAGACCTCCTGTTCACCGAAGAACTCGTCGGTCTTCAGCTTGCCCTTCGGCAGGTCGAGATTGCCGGCACGGGCATTCTCGTTGAGAACCTTGACGCCGATCTTGTCTTTATAGAGATAGAAACCGGGGATGATGCGGAAGCCGACCTCGACCGTGTTGCCGTCCACGGCAAAAAGGTCCGGGAAGAACACCTCGTCGGGCGGTGGGAAATCCGTCTCGCCGGTCGCAGGCTTCAGGTCGAAAGTGGCAGGCACAGCGGCAGCGGCGGCCTTCATCTCGACTGTTTCGATCCATGTCGTCGGCACATAGCAGAAACCGGAGTCGAGGCAGCCGCGGCTCTTGATGGTGAACGCCAGCTTCTCGGGCTTGTCGCCCTGCACGGTATAAGGAATGCGGACGTAGAAATTACCGCGGTAGATTTCCTGCTCGCCCAAAAACTCGTCGGAGTAGATCTTGCCCTCGGGCAGCTCGGGCTCGCCGAGTACGATGCCCTTGTCGCCCGATTCGAAGCCGAACGCGGAGCGGTACATGTAGGCCCCGTCATCGACCGACCAGTCGATCTCCAGCGCGTCTCCTGCGTCGAAGACGACATAGCGAAAGACATCCTCGGGCGGGGCCGGACGGTCGTCCTGCGCGGCTACAGGGGCGCTGATGGCGAGCGTAACTGCCAGAAATGCGACGATTTTTCGGATCAGGATCATATCGGTGTTGGCTATCGGCTTATGTTGAATCACGGCGCTCGTGCCTGAGTTTAGACCGGCGAGCGAAGCGGATTGTTACGCGTCTTAAGCGCCAAGTCATCGAACCAGGTCCAACTTTCGCGGTGATTTAAGGCGTTACATGCTTGAAATTTAACGACCCATCACGATAATTAGCACTCCCCGGGGGCGAGTGCTAACAAACCGTACCCTGAAAACCGCAATAAGTTGGTTGCAAAACAGTAGTTTAGAGGAGATTGACACCATGAAGATTCGTCCGCTTCATGATCGCGTTATCGTCAAGCGTATGGAAGAGGAGCGCACGAGCCCGGGTGGCATCGTCATTCCCGACGCCGCGACGGAAAAGCCGATCAAGGGTGAAGTTATCGCGGCCGGCAACGGCAAGATCCAGGACAACGGCGAAGTTCGCGCTCTCGACGTCAAGGTCGGCGACAAGGTGCTGTTCGGCAAGTACGCCGGCACCGAGGTCAAAGTCGACGGCGAAGAGCTGCTCGTCATGAAGGAAGACGACATCATGGCCGTGATCGAGGGCTAAGCCTCGTCCGCCAGGTCTATTCCTGATCCCAACCTGATTTATCGAGCGGCGTCCGCCGCATGGAAATTTAGAGGAAACTCAAATGGCTGCTAAAGAAGTACGTTTTAGCGACGAAGCCCGCCAGAAAATGTTCGCCGGTGTGAACGTTCTCGCGAACGCGGTCAAGGTCACGCTGGGCCCGAAAGGCCGCAACGTGGTCCTGGACAAGAGCTTCGGCGCACCGACGGTCACCAAAGACGGTGTCTCGGTTGCAAAAGAGATTGAACTTGAAGACAAGTTCGAAAACATGGGTGCACAGATGGTCAAGGAAGTCGCTTCGCAGACCTCCGACGTTGCCGGTGACGGCACGACGACCGCTACGGTTCTGGCACAGGCTATTCTCCGTGAAGGCCTGAAGTCGGTTGCTGCCGGCATGAATCCGATGGACCTGAAGCGCGGTATCGACAAGGCTTCGGCTGCAATCGTGGCCGAGCTCAAGGGTCTGTCGAAGCCGTGCGAAGACGAGACGGCAATTGCACAGGTCGGCTCGATCTCGGCCAACTCGGATACCGAGATCGGCGAGATCATCTCCGAAGCTATGCAGAAGGTCGGCAAGGAAGGCGTCATCACGGTTGAAGAAGGCTCCGGCCTCGAGAACGAGCTGGACGTCGTCGAAGGGATGCAGTTCGATCGCGGCTACCTGTCGCCGTACTTCATCACCGACGCTGCCAGCCAGCAGGTCGAGCACGACAACCCGCTGATCCTCCTGCACGACAAGAAGATCTCGAACATTCGCGATCTGCTGCCGGTCCTCGAAGGCGTTGCCAAGTCGGGCCGTCCGCTGCTGATCATCGCGGAAGATATCGAAGGCGAAGCGCTTGCGACGCTGGTCGTCAACAACATCCGTGGCATCGTCAAGGTTGCTGCCGTCAAGGCACCGGGCTTCGGTGATCGCCGCAAGGCCATGCTGCAGGACATCGCGATCCTGACGGGCGGCCAGGTAATCTCG
The DNA here is from genome assembly GCA_030066625.1 of Woeseiaceae bacterium. Lineage (GTDB taxonomy): Bacteria > Pseudomonadota > Gammaproteobacteria > Steroidobacterales > Woeseiaceae > UBA1847. The sequence continues at coordinate 795 of JASJBG010000084.1, read as the reverse complement.
GAAGAGGTTGGACTGTCGCTCGAGAAGGCCACTATCGAAGACCTCGGTGAAGCCAAGAAGATCCAGATCTCGAAAGAGAACACGACGATCATCGACGGCGCCGGTCGCTCGGAGGACATCCAGGGCCGCGTCGAGCAGATCAACCAGGAGATCGCTGATTCCTCGTCGGACTACGACAAGGAGAAGCTGCAGGAGCGCGTCGCCAAGCTCTCCGGCGGTGTTGCGGTCATCAAGGTCGGTGCTGCTACCGAAGTCGAGATGAAAGAGAAGAAGGCCCGCGTCGAAGATGCGCTGCACGCCACGCGCGCAGCCGTCGAGGAAGGCGTCGTACCGGGCGGTGGCGTTGCGCTGATTCGCGCCGTTGCCGCGATCGGCGACCTGCAGGGTGACAACGACGACCAGCTCGTCGGCATCAACATCCTGAAGCGTGCTGTTGAGGAGCCGCTGCGCCAGATCGTTCGCAACGCGGGCGGCGACGCGAGCGTCGTCCTGAACGCCGTTGCCGAAGGCAAGGGCAACTACGGCTACAACGCGGCCACGGGCGACTACGGTGACATGATCGACGCCGGTATTCTCGACCCGACCAAGGTCACGCGCTTCGCGCTGCAGAACGCTGCCAGCGTCAGCGGCCTGCTGCTCACGACCGAGGCAATGATCGCCGATCTGCCGAAGGATGAAGCAGCGCCGCCGATGCCTGACATGGGCGGCATGGGAGGCATGGGCGGCATGATGTAAGCCGTCCGGACTTCCGGAAGAAACGAGGCCCGGCAGGGAAACCTGCCGGGCCTTTTTCGT
>JASJBG010000083.1 GCA_030066625.1 Woeseiaceae bacterium | reverse complement strand
GGACTCTTAATCCATTGGTTCGGGGTTCGAGTCCCCGGGGGCCCACCAATCCCAGGCGCAGGCGTGCGATTGTCAGGAATCTTTACATCCCGGCGCGCCCCATTTCGTAAGCTCCTGTTTATAAAGGCCAAAAAATACCGGCATGGTTCTTGCTGTATTTCCTGTATTCCTGAGGCTGGGCGCTCACAGACCCAAGTCCGGAAGGGAGGAGTAAATGAAAACAATCAAGAAACTGGCCATCGCCATCTCCGCACTCGCGTTGATGCCGTCCATGGCCCAGGCCGACATCATCTGGGACTGGTCATTCGCGAATACGTCGGGCCAGTTCATCACGGACGGTGACGATCCGACCAACCCGGGCATTTTCACCCTCATCGACTTCTCGGTGACGGCGTCGGATGTCGCGACACTCGGCAGCCTGTCGGGTGGTGAGTACGCCTCTGACGGATTTGCAACCACGCAGCCCTACGCGGTGCACTGGGACGGCAACGCCGTTACGCTGTGGGACTCGGCCGGCAACAACTCGTTCGACTGGTGGGTATTCCGCGATCTCATGGCCGCGGTGGAGTCGTACATCTTCTTCGGCTGGGAAACCGGCAATATCAACACGGTCGATCAGGCGTCCTACTACAATCCGCCGTGCTGCGATGCGCCCTCGTTCCTGCTGACGGTTACGCCGGCCAGCGTTCCGGAGCCTGGCACGCTGTTGCTGTTCGGTCTCGGCCTTCTCGGCTTCGGTGCGGCGAGACGCAAGTTGAGCTGACCCCCGCACGAAAAGGTACTCGATCAAGCCCGCCTCCTGGCGGGCTTTTTCGTGGCGGCCAATTGGCCGCGACTCGCGTGGCTGGCGGCAGGCGCTAAACTCGGTCAGTATGTGCCGGCGCGAATGCCGCAACAGGGGAAGGTACATGACGGAGAAGGCGGACTATTCCGACGTCGAAAGTCGTCGCAGCCAGAGCAGCCGCCGGCGCATGACGACCGGGCGCAAGCTGACTTATGCGATAGGCTTGCCGATCCTGAGAGCGATCGTGTCGTTCCTGAATGCGACCTACCGGGTGGAGAAACGCATCGGCAGCGACATCGCCGACCGCGTCATCGCTGATCAGGGTACGGCCTACGTGCCCTGCTACTGGCATTCGCAGCACCTCGTGCTGTCCTGGCTGATGCGTGACTGGATTCGCCGCGGCTTCAAGGCCGGCTTTATTGTCTCTGCATCGGTTGATGGCGAGGTTCCTGCACGACTTGCCGGGAAGTTCGGTGCCGAGGTAATTCGCGGTTCCGCAGCCAATACCGGCGCGCTCGTGCTGCGTGACGCGCAGCAGATGATGAAGAGGGGCGTGTCGATCGTCACGACCTCAGACGGTCCGCTCGGGCCGGCCTTCGAATTTAAGGCCGGCACGGTGCTGATGGCGCGCATCGGCGGTGCGCCCATGGTGCCGATCGGCTACGCCGCGGACAGGGCCTGGGTGCTCAAGACCTGGGACCGCTTCATGATTCCGAAACCGTTCGCGAAAGTGGCGATCGCCGTCGGCGAACCGATCGAGGTGCCGCGCAGCCTGTCGCCGGAACAGACCGAGGAACTACGCCTCCAGATGCAGACGGCAATTCAGTCGCTGATCGAGGAGAGCCAGGCAGCCGTCGGAAGCCGATGAATGAGTGATTCCCTGATACATCCGACGGCCATCGTGTCGGACGGCGCGATACTTCATCCGTCGGTCAGGGTCGGTCCCGGCGCGGTCATCGAGGGTCACGTCGAGATTGGCGCGAACTCGACCGTGGGTCCGCACGCGGTCATCCGCAGCTTCTGCCGAATCGGGTCGAACAATCGCATCGACGCGCATGCCGTCATCGGCGGCGATCCGCAGCACACGGACTACGATGGCTCGGAGACGTGGGTCGTCATCGGTGACAACAACGTCGTGCGCGAATTCGTCACTGTCCATCGGCCATTCCTGGCTGGCGCCGAGACGCGGATCGGCTCCAACTGCCACCTGATGGCCGGGGTCCATGTCGGCCACGACACGATTATGGGCGACAACGTCACGCTGACGAGTAACGTCCTGCTCGCCGGACACGTCGAGGTGGGCGATAACGTTGTCATGGGCGGTGCCGCGGGTGCGCACCAGTTCACGCGCATCGGGCCGTTTTGCATGGTTGCGGGCTTTGTGCCACTCAGAAAGGACGCGCTGCCGTTTACGCTGATCGGCGGTGATCCGGTGCGCCACTATCGGCTGAACACGATAGGGCTGCGGCGCAACGGCGTTAAAGGTGACCGTTACCGCGCACTGGAAGCCGCCTTCAAGGCGCTACGCGACGGTGACCGCGAACTATCCGGTATTGAAGACACCGACGAAGTCGCGTACCTGCGCACGTGGCTTGCCGTCAAAAGCAAATACGGAAGCTACGGTTTCGCGCGAGGCAAACGAGGCAGCAAACGAGGCAGGTGAAGTTCAGCCGAGGTCGCTGCCGACCATCTTGCTGATCTCGGTCGCGGTCCTGAGTGCCTCCATTGCCGTGCGACCGCTGACGAGTGGCGGCGGCCCGCCCGCTACGGATTCCAGGAAAGCACGCGCCTGCTCGAGCAGTGCGTCGCTGTCGCCGAAACTCTGTTTCTCCACCTCGACGTCCTCCGGGCCCTTGACGGGACCGCTGCCACGTTTGCTGTAGCAGGTAACCGCTTTGTTGTGCATGTCGACTGACAAGTAGCCATCCGCCTGGAAGATTCGCAGCGAGCGCTCCGTCTTCATACTGATCCTGCTGCTGGTTACGTTGGCGACGCAGCCATTCTCGAAACGAAGCCGCGCATTGGCGACGTCGATGCTGTCTGAAAATATCGAGCGGCCGACCGCATCGACCTCGGTCATGGGCGAGTCGGCCAGGCTGTGAATCAGGTCGATATCGTGAATCATGAGGTCCAGGACGACGCTCACGTCGAGCGAGCGAGGCTTGTAAGGCGCGATCCTGTTCGATTCGATGAACTGGGGGTTGCGTACTTTGTCGCGGATGGCGGCGATTGCCGGGTTGAATCGTTCGAGGTGTCCCACCTGGATGATCAGGCCCTTCGACTCCGCCAGCTCGACGAGTTCGCGGGCCTCGTCGATCGTTGCCGCAATCGGCTTTTCGATCAGCACGTGAATGCCATTGTCGAGCAAGGTGCTCGCAATCTCGAAATGAGACGACGTGGGCGTGGCTATGGAGACCGCGTCGACCTTGCCGATGAGCGCCTTGAAGTCGGCTTCAGGAGAGGCGCCGAGCGGCTCGGCAACGTCACTCGCTCGGGCGTCATCCGCGTCCACGACCGCGACCAGCTTTGATTCGGGCAGCGCCGCGAATTTCTCCGCATGCCACTTGCCCATGGCGCCGACGCCGACAACCGCTGTCCGGATTGCGCTCATGAGGCGGCCGCCGGTTCGGTCAGGTTCTGCGCGGTCCTCGCATCTTCGTTGACCGCCAGTTCGTGGAACCCGGCTTCGTCTTCGTCGAGCTTGAAATAGTTCGGCCGGTCGAACCAGCTGCCGAGATTGATCGATCGAAACCCGCCGTCGTCTGCCTGCCAATCGTCCCTGACGTGCACGTGGCCCGAGATGATGATGTCGAAAGGCTTTTCGGCGTGTGCTTTTGCCGCGTGCGTTCGAATCTTGCCAATCGCGCTCTCGGCGTCGATACCCTTCGCCGTCGACGTGTAGTGGCGACTCGTTGCGCTGGCGCGATCACCGATACGGGCGATGAGCCGGCCCGGCAGATGGCGAATGAGGAAGCGTATGACCGCAGTCCGCAGGAACCAGCGCAGGAACAGGTAGCCCTTGTCGTCCGGGTCCATCTGGTCGCCGTGTTCGAGGCGCGCCGTAGTCTCGCCGAGCCGCGAGTAGATCGGACCCGGATGGACAGAAACGCCGAGCTGGTCGGCCCAGAAGTAGCGCAGGTGCAGATCGTGATTGCCCTCGAAATAGTGGACCTCGACACCGTCATCCTTGAGGCGGCGGACCTCGTCGACGATGTCTCGGTAGCGATCGACAAAGTAGCGGTGGTCGGCGACCCAGAGATCGAAAATATCGCCGAGCAGGAACAGGTGCGACGCGGACGCCCGGGTCAGCGAGCGCAGGAATTCGACGAAGGCCCGAGCGCGCGGGCACTCCGGCGACATGATGTGGATGTCTGAGACGAAGTAGGCGCTCGGCATAGACGAAAAATAGCACACACAGCGTCTATCGCCGCATCTGATCCGCGGCGAATGTTACCGCTGCGGCACACCTGGTTCGGGAGGATCAGCCAGCCCGGGGTCAGAATGAGCTTGCGTCCTGTTCTTCGAGTCCGAGTTCCCGTTCCAGGAAACGAACTCCCGCGTCGGCGCCAGACGCGCCGCGGAATCCTTCACCGAGCACGATCTCGCGCGCGTCGCGCGCAATAGCCGTGATCTTGTAGTACATGACGTGCGAGTTGCCGGCCTGCGTTTGCCGGTTCGCTTCCTTTTCGAAGCGATAGAACTCCGAGCGCCGCAGTTCACGGGTCCGCACCGGCAGGCCGAGCCAGCGAGTAATCGAGCGGATCCGGTCGCCTTCCTGCACGACCTCGAGCGAGCGGAACAGCATGTAGAGCGCCGACAGCGCGACGATCAGGCCGACGCTGCCGAAGATGCCGCCGAAGATCGTCTGGCCTTCTTCGATAATCAGCCAGCCGCCGATTGCCGCGAATGTGGCGCCGATCACCGTGCCGGCCAGGTTCGACCACCAGAACCGGAACATCGAATAGCTGAGTTTCTTGCCGACGCCGTCATAGCTGACCTCGACGACATCGCGGATCGCGTCGTCGTGAATCGCCGCCTGGCTGGACATGGCGACGGACGCGGCACGAGCCGACAGGTGTTTCGACGTTTCTCCCGTCGCATAGACCGGAATTTCGAAGCTGCGGTTCAGGTTCGTGCCATCGAGTTCGGCGCGGAGATTCAGGCGCCAGAGCTTGTAGCTGTCGGTGCTCGTGTCCGCGTCGGATTCGGCAAGACCATCGGGTACATCGAAGCGAAAGCTCAGCCGGGTGCCCTTCGGGCCCGTTTCGGCAAACGCCAGGGACTCGTCCTGCCAGAGCGCGTTTTCGCGACGGCTGCGGTTCTTGCCCGAGCCCGAAACATAGCTCTGCGCATTCGTGAGCGTGAGCATGAACGTGTTTGCCGAGGAGTGGGGCAGCGCAATATCGATCGTGCCGCCGACGTGGCCGCCGATTGCCCCCGGGAACGGGTCGAGTACGACCGGCGTGCGGCCAAAGCGCAGCCACTCGCGGGTCTGCCTGATCGCCCAGACGAGCAAGCCGATACCGATCAGCGGGAACAGCAGTGCGACCAGCGCGATGTAGTTGCCGTCGTTTACCTCCTCCCACGCAATGAACGGAGTGAACGACGAGATCGCGTTCCAGAACCCGGCAAACATCCAGGCGCCCCACATCGCCATCTTCGAATCGGAGGTGATCGACGCGGTCTGCCAGTCATTGTTCAGGAGCCAGGGCTCGGCCGTATACCTGGGATCATCCTTGTCCTTCTCTTTCGGTGCGCTCCAGATCGCGATCAGCAGGCCGACGCCGACGCCGCCGAACACGAATACGAATATCGATTTGAAGCCGATCAGGCCCCAGCGTACGCCACGGTCGATGACCGCCTCGCGCGGGTCGTCCTGGTTGACGTAAACGATGATGTTGTTGCCGCTTGCGAGCGCCGCGCTCAGTTCGCGACCGATGTCCTGCTGGTAGTCGCCGATATTGTCGCCGCCGCCCGAGAGCCCGACCCGGTCGCCGGTGTAGGCCATTCCTTGCCAGCTGTAGCTGTACTGCGCGTAGGCCTCGTAGGTATCGGAATCGTCGCCTTGGTGTGACGTGTAGCCGGCGTTTGTCAGGCGCGCCTCGACAGGCTGCCAGCCGCTCATGCGCGACGCATCGAACAGCGTGCTGCCGATCGAGTACAGCATGAATGCGCCGACGCCGGCGAACGGCAGCGCAAACAGCGAGATGAGAATACGGCCTTTCACGGGGCGGGCCTCCCCGGTCTTCAAAGCCTTGATTTTACTCGTACAAATCGGCGCCCGGTGTGACGCGGGTCGCGGCTATGGCGCCAGCCGCTCGATCGTCCAGCTGTCGTCATCGCCGCGCCTGTACTGGAAACGGTCGTGCAGGCGATTGGTTCGACCCTGCCAGAACTCGATCTGCTCGGGAACGACCCGGTAGCCGCCCCAGAACGACGGCAGCGGCACTTCCTTGTTCGAGAACTTGCGCTTCATTTCGTCGAACTTGGCTTCGAGCAGCGTTCGTGAGGTAACGATGCTGCTCTGCTCGGAGACCCACGCGCCGATCTGGCTGCCGCGCGGCCGGGTCGCGAAATACTTGAGCGTTTCCGTGGCCGCGATCTTCTCGGCGCGACCGTTGATCTTCAGCTGCCGGCCGAGCTCGCGCCAGAAGAACAGCATCGACACCTGGTTGTTCGCCTCGATGTCACGGGCCTTGTTGCTGGTGTAGTTGGTGAAGAACACGAAGCCGGATTCGTCGAAATACTTCATCAGTACGGTGCGCGATGACGGCCGGCCGTTCGAATCGACCGTGCAGAGCGCCACGCCATTCGGCTCGAACGGCACGTGCTCGCAGGCCTCACCGAACCAGCGTTCGAACTGCGCGATCGGGTCGTCATCGAGGTCCTCTCGGTTGAGGTCCCGGTCCTCGACCGAGCGGCGCAGATCAGAGACGTCCATGGTGCTTCCTCATACATTCATCAGGTGGATATCAGCCCGCGATCAGGGCCAGCGGCGCCGCATGCGAAACCATGACAGCTCCTCGACATTCTACTGGAGAGACGCATGGCAAACGAAACTCCTCGCCCGTCGGGCTTGTTCGGCTACCTGCTCATACTCGCGGTCTTCGCGCTGTGCGTGCTGCCGGCGCTGTAGCGCGCCGGCCGTGGTGTAGACTGCTCATTCACCCGAGGAGAGCGGGACAGGGAAGTATGAGCAATCTCGACGACTTTCGTGCCGCGCGGCTGGCTACCTGGCCGCTCGTGCTGTTGCGTGTCTACACCGGGGTGTTTTTCCTGTATTTCGGCATCGTGAAAGTCATCGGCGGCGTCAACGTCGAGGGTTTTCTGAACGCGGTCTCGGACAATACCTTCGGCTTTTACCGGCCCGTCGTCGAGAACGTCATACTGCCGGCCAGCGGCGTGTTTGGCTTCCTCGTGACGGCAGGCGAGGTCCTGCTCGGAATCTCACTGATACTGGGCCTTGCGACCCGCTACGCGTCATTTCTCGGCGCCTTCATGGTGCTGAATTTCTGGTTCGCGAAGGGCCAGGGCATCCTGGATGCCCAGAACCACGACGTCATCTGGTTCGTGATCCTGGTCGTGCTCGGCGGGCTGCATGCGGGCCGCACGATGGGCCTCGACCAGAAGCTCGGCGGTCGTTACGGCTTGCTCGCCTGAAGGCGAAGAATCGCCCGGATTCGGGTATACTGCCCGGCTGGACGGGATAGACGGGTCCTGTTAGCCCTCCGACCAGATCGGCGAAAGTGGCGGAATTGGTAGACGCGCTGGATTTAGGTTCCAGTGGGGCAACCCGTGAGAGTTCGAGTCTCTCCTTTCGCACCAGGCTCTAACCGTCATAACCCAATGAATACGTTTAAAGTTTACGGCCGCGGGCGGCGCTCTCGAGATCGCCGGCGGCCACGACCATGAGGATCGAGAACAATGCAGGTCACGGTTGAATCGACGGGGACGCTCGAGCGCAAGCTGCGCATCGAACTGCCCGTCGACCGCATCGAACAAGAGGTGGATTCGCGCCTCAAGTCGGTTGGCAAGACGGCGAAGATCAAGGGCTTTCGCCCGGGCAAGGTCCCGCCCAAGGTCGTCAAGCAGCGCTACGGCAAGCAGATCCGTGAGGAGGTGCTGTCCGACCTCATGCAGAAGAGCTACTCCGATGCCGTCATGCAGGAAAACCTGAACCCGGCCGGCGCGCCGCGCATCGAGCCCGAAGACGGCGGCGACGGCGAGGGCTTTGCTTACGTGGCCACACTCGAAGTCCTGCCCGAGATCGAGCTCAAGGACCTGGACAAGCTCAAGATTTCGAAGCCTGACGTGTCGATCGGCGACAGCGACATGGACGACATGATCGAGAAGCTGCGCCTGCAGAAGGCGACCTGGGGCCCGGTCGAACGGGCGAGCAAGGAAGGCGATCGCGTGAGCTGCGACTTCGACGGCACGCTCGGTGGTGAGAAGATCGAAGGCGGGCAGGGCAGCAACGTGCCCGTCGTACTCGGCCAGGGCCAGATGCTGCCTGACTTCGAAAAGGGCCTCACCGGCGTCAAGGCCGGCGACGAGACCAGCTTCAAGGTCAAGTTCCCGAAGGACTATCACGCCGAGGACCTGCAGGGTAAGAAGGTCGACTTTGCCGTGACGGTCCATGGCGTCGAGGAAATGACGCTGCCGACGGTCGACGACGAATTCGCGGCAATGTTCAACGTCGAGGAAGGCGGGCTCGAGCAGTTCAAGTCCGATGTGCGGGAAAACATGGAGCGCGAGGCGGAGCAAAAACTGAAAAGCGACGTCCGCGAGCAGGTCATGGAAGCGCTCGTTGCCGCCAACCCGATCGAGATACCGAATACGCTGAAGCACCAGGAGATGCAATCGATGCAGTACGACGCGATGCGTCGTCTGGGCATCGAGGATCACGAGCAGGCGCCGCCCATCGAGAACTTCGAAGAGGCGGCCGAAAAACGCGTCAAACTCGGCCTGCTGATCCGCCAGCTCATCTCTGACCAGGGCATTACCCTTGATCAGGCCGGTCTGCGTGCCCACATCGAGGAAATGGTTGCGGGTTACGAGAACCCGGACGATATGGTCAACATGTACATGTCGAATCCGCAGATCGTGCAGCAGATCGAACCGATGGCGCTCGAGCAGAAGGCCGTCGACTGGCTGCTCGAGAATGGCAAGGTCACCAGCAAGAAAGTGTCGTTCACGGACTACATGAATTCGTGAGAAACTTGACACCCACCGAATACGAGGCAGAGAACCGAAACATGAGCGCACAAGCCCTGAACCTGGTCCCTATCGTGGTCGAGCAGACCGCACGTGGCGAACGGTCCTACGACATCTATTCACGACTCCTGAAGGAACGCGTCGTGTTCATCGTCGGTCCCGTCGAGGATCACATGGCAAACCTGATCGTGGCGCAGCTGCTGTTCCTCGAGTCCGAGAATGCGGACAAGGACATTCACCTGTACATCAACTCGCCGGGCGGTTCGGTAACTGCCGGCCTGTCGATCTACGACACGATGCAGTTCGTCAACTGCGATGTGTCGACGATCTGCGTTGGGCAGGCGGCAAGCATGGGCGCTTTGCTGCTGGCCGGGGGCACCAAGGGCAAGCGCTACGCGCTGCCGCACTCTCGCATTATGGTTCATCAGCCCTCGGCAGGTTTCCAGGGCCAGGCGACCGATATCAGCATCCATGCGAACGAGGTGCTCGCGCTCAAAGCACGGCTGAACCAGATTATGGCGAAGCATACGGGCCAGTCCGTCGAGAAAGTCGAACAGGACCTGGAGCGCGACAATTTCATGAGCGCGGACGCCGCCGTCGAATATGGCATTATCGACACGGTTCTGGCCGAGCGCACCGAGATGGGTGGCGACAAAAAATCGGACTGATTCGTTTAGTTTCAATTGCTTAAGCGAACTCGTGTCTCGTTATGAGACCCTGAACTTTGCACGTCCGAAAGCCGCGTGATATATACACAACACAGTCGTAACAGACTGATTTTTTTGCAAGAGGCCGACCCTGAATGAGCGACGAGACCCGCGGTAAGAACGAAGACGGAAAGCTCCTCTACTGTTCTTTTTGCGGCAAGAGCCAGCACGAAGTCCGCAAGCTGATTGCGGGTCCGTCGGTATTCATTTGCGACGAGTGTGTTGAGCTTTGCAACGACATCATTCGCGAGGAACTCGAGGACACCGGCGAGCCGGGCCGCGACAAGCTGCCCAAGCCGCAGGAAATCAACGAGATCCTCGACGAGTACGTGATCGGCCAGTCGCGGGCGAAAAAGGTACTGTCGGTTGCCGTCTACAACCACTACAAGCGCCTCAATGACCGCCTCGACGAACGATCCAAGGACGACGTCGAACTCGCCAAGTCCAACATCCTGCTGATCGGCCCGACGGGCTGCGGCAAGACGCTCCTTGCCGAGACGCTGGCGCGCCTTCTGAACGTTCCGTTCACGATTGCTGATGCGACGACGCTGACCGAAGCCGGTTACGTCGGCGAAGATGTCGAGAACATCATCCAGAAGCTCCTGCAGAAGTGCGACTACGACGTCGACAAGGCGCAGACGGGTATCGTTTATATCGACGAGATCGACAAGATTTCCCGCAAGTCGGACAACCCGTCCATTACACGCGACGTGTCGGGCGAAGGCGTGCAGCAGGCGCTCCTGAAGCTCATTGAAGGCACGATTGCCTCGGTACCGCCCCAGGGTGGCCGCAAGCATCCGCAGCAGGAGTTCCTGCAGGTCGACACCGGCAACATCCTGTTTATCTGTGGCGGCGCATTCGCGGGTCTCGACAAGATCATCATGAATCGCTCGTCGAAGAGCGGTATCGGCTTCGTAGCCGAGGTGAAGACCAAGGAAGAAGAGCCGAACATCGGCGAACTCCTGCACGACGTCGAGCCCGAGGACCTGATCCGCTACGGGCTGATTCCCGAGTTCGTCGGCCGCCTGCCCGTGGTCGCGACGCTCGAGGAGCTCGACGAGGATGCGCTCGTGCAGATCCTGATGGAGCCGAAGAACGCGCTGACCAAGCAGTACCGCAAGCTCTTCGACATGGAGGGTGTCGAGCTCGAGTTCCGCGACGACGCGCTGCGGGCCGTGGCCCAGAAGGCGATGGAGCGCAAGACCGGCGCCCGCGGATTGAGAACCATTCTCGAAAACGTCCTGCTCGACACGATGTACGACCTGCCGTCGGCCACCAGCGCCAAGAAGGTCGTCGTCGACGAGGCCGTCGTTACCGGCGAGACCAAGCCCTACGTGATTTACGAGTCGGACGAGTCACCTACCGTCAACATCGAACAGCCGCAGCGACCGACCGGTTCCGACGGAGCGTAGTGGCTCTCCTCAGCTTGAACTAAAGTTATTCGGACCTACGTCCGAATACCTATGTATACAACGAGGAACTACATCTGGTGTCGGACAAAGACCTGATCAGCCCCGTCGAGCCCGAATTCGACGATTCCGGAATCCCGGTACTCCCGCTGCGCGACGTCGTCGTGTACCCGCATATGGTCATCCCGCTGTTCGTGGGCCGCGAGAAATCGATCGTGGCGCTCGACAAGGCGATGAACTCGGGCAAGCGCATCCTCCTGGCTGCGCAGAAGAAAGCCGATCTTGACGATCCGCAGCCGGCTGATCTCTACGAGGTCGGGACGCTCGCGACGATCCTGCAGCTCCTGAAGCTGCCTGACGGTACCGTAAAGGTGCTCGTCGAGGGTGGCGAGCGCGCGCTGATCGATTCGATCGATGTCGGCGACCATTTCTCCGCGGCCATCACGCTGCTCGGCGAAGAAGACCGTCACGACGAGCGCGAGATCGACGTCCTGGTCCGCTCGATCATCACGCAGTTCGAACAGTACGTGAAGCTGAACAAGAAGGTGCCGCCCGAGATCCTGACCTCGCTGTCCGGGATCGACGAGCCGGGCCGGCTCGCCGATACGGTCGCGGCACACATGGCGCTGAAGCTCTCCGAGAAGCAGCGCATCCTCGAAATCCAGGACGTTAAAACGCGCCTCGAACAGATCTTAGGCATCATCGAGGGCGAGATCGACGTGCTGCAGATCGAAAAACGCATCCGCGGCCGCGTCAAGCAGCAGATGGAGAAAAGCCAGCGCGAGTACTACCTGAATGAGCAGATGAAGGCCATTCAGAAAGAGCTTGGCGAGATGGAGGACGCGCCGAACGAGCTGGCCGACCTCGAGGCCAAGATCGAGAAGGCCGGCATGTCCGAAGAGGGCAAGGAAAAGGCCACCTCGGAGCTGAACAAGCTCAAGCTGATGTCGCCGATGTCGGCCGAAGCGACGGTCGTACGCAACTACATCGACTGGCTCCTGAAGGCGCCGTGGAAGAAGCGCAGCAAGGTTCACAAAGACCTGAAGCTCGCCGAGGAAGTCCTCGAGGCCGACCACTACGGGCTCGAGAAGGTCAAGGAGCGCATTCTCGAGTACCTGGCCGTTCAGCAGCGCGTCAAGCGCCTGAAAGGCCCGATTCTCTGCCTCGTCGGCCCGCCGGGCGTGGGCAAGACCTCGCTCGGCCAGTCCATCGCGCGCGCCACGAATCGCAAGTTCGTGCGCATGTCGCTCGGTGGCGTACGCGACGAGGCCGAGATCCGCGGCCATCGCCGTACCTACATCGGCTCGATGCCCGGCAAGATCATCCAGAATCTCGCCAAGACCGAGGTTCGTAACCCGCTGTTCCTGCTCGACGAAGTCGACAAGATGGCCATGGACTTCCGCGGCGATCCGTCGTCGGCCCTGCTCGAGGTCCTCGATCCCGAACAGAACTCGACCTTTGCCGATCACTACCTCGAGGTCGACTTCGACCTGTCGGACGTGATGTTCGTGTGCACGGCAAACAGCCTCAACATCCCGGCGCCGCTGCTCGATCGCATGGAGGTCATTCGCATCCCGGGTTACACCGAGGACGAGAAGCTCAATATTGCGATCCGCTACCTGATTCCGAAGCAGATGAAGGAGAACGGGCTCAAGGAAGATGAGCTCAAGATCACCGAGTCGGCGGTGCGCGACATCATCCAGCATTACACGCGCGAATCGGGTGTCCGTAACCTCGAGCGCGAGATCTCGAAGATCTGCCGCAAGGTCGTCAAGCAGTTGCTCTTGAAGCCGCGAGACAGCCGCGTAACCGTCAGCGCGAAGAGCGTCGAGAAGTTCCTCGGCGTGCGCCGGTTCCGCTTCGGCATCGCCGAGGAAAGCGATCAGGTCGGCCAGGTAACCGGCCTCGCCTGGACCGAGGTCGGCGGCGAGCTGCTGACCATCGAGGCGGCCGTTGTTCCGGGCAAGGGCAAGCTGACGCACACGGGCCAGCTCGGTGACGTCATGACCGAGTCGATCCAGGCGGCAATGACCGTTGTACGCAGTCGCCAGAACGTGCTCGGTATCGAAAACGAGTTCCACCAGAAGCTCGACGTGCACATTCACGTCCCCGAAGGCGCGACGCCGAAGGACGGACCGAGTGCGGGTGTGGGCATGTGTACGGCGCTGGTGTCGGCGCTCACGGACATCCCCGTGAAGAGTGACGTGGCCATGACCGGTGAGATCACGCTGCGTGGCGAAGTACTGCCGATTGGTGGACTCAAGGAGAAGCTGCTGGCGGCACATCGCGGTGGCATCACAACCGTCCTGATCCCGAAGGACAACGAGAAGGATCTCGCGGAAATACCGAAGAACATCAAGGACAAGCTGACGATTGTTCCAGTGAAATGGATCGACGAGGTGCTCGAGCAGGCGCTGACGCACATGCCGAGCCCGACGCCGAAATCGGACAGTGACGAGGCGGAGCCGAAGGCCGGCGCCGACGAGCAAAAGTCCGAGGATATTGTCCGCCCGCATTAAATTCCTGAAACCCGCATGGTTGTGCGGAATTTGACCCCATTTAGGGTGCTTGGTATAAGCATCGCAGTCATCGCGCGGATGCACGGAGCCGCGCGGCGACGATTCAGCGGATTGCGACTCTTGGGGAGCTCGCTGGATTGATTTTTTTTCAAACATCAATCAGCAAGGTGAATGTATGAACAAAGGGGAATTGATAGACGCAGTTGCAGCCTCGGCCGGCCTGTCCCGCGCCGATGCGACCAAGGCAGTCGACGGCGTTCTTGAGAGCGTCACGAATGCGCTCAAATCCGGCAGCTCGGTATCGCTGGTCGGCTTCGGCACCTTCTCGGTCAAGGCGCGGGCCGCACGCATGGGCCGTAACCCGAGAACGGGCGAGGCCATCCATATTGCGGCCAGTAACGTGCCCGGATTTAAGGCTGGCAAAGCCCTAAAGGATGCCGTAAACTAGCGCGCCCTTCGGGGCAGAGGCACCGAAAAGCCCGTTAATCGCGGGCTTTTCAGTTTTCGGAGCATCCGTTTACGGAGACCGAATTTGCTTCGGATACGGGTGCTTAGCTCAGCTGGTAGAGCATCGCCCTTACAAGGCGAGGGTCGGCGGTTCGATCCCGTCAGCACCCACCAGATTTGGAGTGGTAGTTCAGTTGGTTAGAATACCGGCCTGTCACGCCGGGGGTCGCGGGTTCGAGTCCCGTCCACTCCGCCAT
>JASJBG010000082.1 GCA_030066625.1 Woeseiaceae bacterium | reverse complement strand
CCCGTTTTCGAAGGCGATGCCACCGAATTCGGCGGCGAGGTGTTTGCGGGCTGGGACAGCGCTGAACTCGGTCGCAAGCTGCGCGCGAGCCTGGACGCCGGCAACCGACGGCTGGCGACCAATGTCTCGCTCGAGTATCTCGATGCGGGCGATCGCCGTATCGGTGGCGGCGAACGTATCGGACCCAGCGCATACGAGTCTGTGGCCGGGCGCGCGGCACTCGCCTGGACGCCGGATACCGACACCCGCTGGTTCCTCGACCTGCATTTCCTCGAGCAGGAGTCGACGCCGCGCGTGGACGAGCTCGTGCCGGGTTTCGGCCAGACCGAGCCATCGTCGTCCGAGTTCTTCTTCGAGCCGAACCGTCGGCTGTTCGCTCACGCGCAGTACGACCGCGCGAACGGCCCCTGGGACCTGGACTGGCGGCTGTCACTAGCCTGGCAGCGCATCGACGATGATCGTCGTACCCGCGACTTCGGGGCCGACGAACGCAGCCTCGAACGAAACCGCAGCGACCTTGCGGGAGCAATGCTGACGGCCTCGAAGCAGACAGAGCGCGGCTCGTGGCTCGTGGGTTTCGAAGCCTACCGCGACGAGGTCTCCAGCAGCCGGGTGCAGCAGGACATCCAGACGGGTGACCTGACGGCGAGCACGCCGCGGTTTCCCGACGGCTCGACGGTCGACCAGGCCGCGCTGTTCGTCAACGTCGACGCGCGCCTGTCGGACCGGCATGCGCTGAGCGGCGGCCTGCGGCTGAATGCCGTCGAAGTCGACCTGCCCGCGACCCTCGTCTCGAATGAGGCCAGCGTCGACGTTACCGACCTGAGCGGCGACCTCGGCTGGCGCTACGACGTCACGGACACATGGCAGCTGGTTGCCAACCTGGGCTATGGCTTCCGCGCACCGAACGTCTTCGACCTGGGCACGCTCGGCAATCGGCCGGGCAACCGCTTCAACGTCCCGAACACCGGTCTCGACTCGGAGAACGTCGTGCAGCTGGACGCCGGCGCTCGTCGTCGCGGTGACGACTGGCAGTTCGAGATCATGTTCTATGCGCTCGACTACGACGACCGGATCACGTCCGTATCGACCGGCGCAACTACGCCGGCGGGCCGCGACGTGGTGCAGAGCGTGAACGCGGCCGAGTCGCGTATTCAGGGCGTCGAGTTCGGCGCGACGCTGCTGCTCAGTGAACACTTCGACCTCGATGCCGTCGTCAGCTACACGCGCGGCGAGCAGACGATCGAAGGCAGTGACGAACCCGCCGACCGCATTCCGCCGCTCGGCGGACGCCTGCAGCTTCTCTACGACAGCGGCGGCCCGCTGACCGTAACGTCGTGGCTCAGGTTCGCCGACCGCCAGGACCGGCTGAGTGCGCGCGACATCCGCGACGTCCGCATCGACCCGAACGGAACGCCGGGCTTCGCCATCGTCGGCACACGCGCCGACTGGCGATTAACGAGCGGCTGGGCATTCTCACTCGGCGTCGACAACATCCTCGACAAGCGTTACCGCAACCACGGTTCGGGCATTGACGCACCGGGCTTCAACATCGCGGCCAGCGTTTCGCGGCAGTGGTAGCCGATCGGCTCAGCGGCCGCAGCGTGTCTCCAGGGCCGCCATCGTTTCGGCAAAAGACTCGCCCATCTTCAGGTAGCCGTCGGTCGTGTAGTGCCAGTCGTCGTCTTCCGGATAGGCCAGCTCGTCGGTAACCCTGTCGTAGGCCGCACAGCTGTCCTTGTCAACGAAGGCTTCCTGCCCGGCCTGCACGACGTCGCTGTAGTCCATGACCTTGCCGTCTTCGTCCCGTCCCGAGTCCGTGATGCGGCCGATCACCACCGGAAGATCATCCGTCCGCAGCGCGGCGCGTAGCAGGTCCATCATTCGCTTCAGGTTGGCTTCGTAATTGCGGGACGCGGCTTCGCTGTCGTACGCGTCGGCCTCGCCCTGCATCCAGACGATTCCGGCGGGTTGCAGGTTGTCGTACTCGCCGTCCCCGTCGATATCGGTCGATGACAGGGCAATTCGAATCGCGTTGAGCGCATGGTCGTACTGATTGACACCGTCGTAGTCAGGCGCCCAGGTGCCGTACCCCGAGGCACCTTCCATTAGCGCTGTGCCACCCCGCGAATATTTGAGTATTGCGATGTTGTCGTCCGGGAAGAGGACTTTCATGTGCGTGCCGAAGGTCAGCTCCGGACCGAAGCGATCCGACAGGCTGTTGCTCACCCCGTCCGTCGTGAAGTCCAGGCCGAACCCCGGCGTCAGCGGTGCCCAGAGTCCCTTGCCACCACCTACTTCGTCATCGGCCGCGACGTTGCCGCGAAATATCCGGACGCCAGCGACGCCGCCGTCACCGGTATCGGGCAGCTCGGATGCATAGCCGAAGCCGTCCATGTTCGACTGTCCGCCGAGGAAATACAGCTTGTAGTCCGCCGCGTGGGCAGTACTCGCGCAAATCACGATCAGCAGCAGACCCGTGAAACTCCTCATTCTGTGCCTCCTTCCGCACCCAGCGTGAGCATGACGTCATCCATAAGCTTGGGCGCATCGGCCGGCGCGCCGCTGAAGAACCAGTCGGCCGGCTCGGGCGAGATATCGACATAAACGCCCTCACCCGTCGCATCCCAGGTCGTCACGTAGACAGTGGCGCCCGACCAGTCGTCGACACCCAGCTTGTCGCCGTCGAACAGGAACGTAATCGTGCGTCTGTCCTTGTCACCACTGACCTGCGGCGAGACGCCGAGCTTTTCACCCTGCCGGTCGGCCGTCGCTCCCGCCGAGCGATAAGTGTACGTGATCCAGCCGGACGCAAAGTGTGCGAGGTCCCAGTCGAGATCGTCCGGCATCGTCGCGTTGAGCAACGGCAGCTCGCGCGCTCCGTCACGTGTCGGCAGGTCAATGAAGGTCGTGATAGCAACGTTGTCGAAGCCGTTCGGCGGCATCCAGACGTCGGTGACCTGCGCCATTGTCAGCGTGATCTCGAGGTTGCGGCCCGCGGCACGCACCTCGAGCGATTCGATCTCTCGCTGGCGGTCACTGTCCTGGTGACGCTGGTTGGCGTAGTTACCGGTCGGCCCGAACGCGTCGTCCGCGGCATCGTCGATACTGACACGGAGCTCTGCCTGGTCCACGAAGGTCTCGTATGGAATGCGTTCTGACAATTCGCCGGTCTCTGGTACCAGGACCTGGGCGTAACTCTGCCGCTTGCCAAGATCCCGAACCGGCACCCTAACGCGCCAGCGACCGTCGGCGTCCGCCTCGAAGGCGTGGCGCCGGTCCGCGTTGCCATTGATCAGGAGCTCGAGCTTCGTCCCTCCGTGGCCAACGCCGCCGGTGAGTTCGAAATCGTTCGTGAACGGGCCGTCCGCGACGAGCGGGTCCAGCGTGAGACCCGCGCTCGGCGCTGGTGCCGGTACCGTCGTCGCGGCCTGCGGGCGCAGTACCAGCACGCTGCGAGCCGGCATCGCGAGGTCGAGCGTGCCGGCCGCGTTGGCAACCACAGTGCCATCGAAGTTCTCGGCGAAAAGCACTTCGAACTCCGTGCCGGGCCCGACCTCGACGTCGACCTTGCTTGCCAGCACGCCATGATCCGCGCTGTTGATCAGGATGAGTGCTCGCTCCGCCCCGTGGTTGCGTTCGTACGTGAACAGCCCGGGCCCGGCGGATTCCGCCGCGATGACGCCTAGCCCGCCGCGTGACAGGACGGGGTGCTCGCTGCGCAACGCGGCCAGGCGCTGGATATAGCCGAACATCTCCGAGTCGCTGTCGAACGAGCCTTGGGCGTTGCGATGGCCGCCCTTGTACATGGCCATGCGGGTCTCCGGCAGCGCCTGTTCCGTTCCCTGGTACAGGATCGGTATGCCCGGCACCGTGAAGACCACGGCGAGCGCCTGCTTGAGTGCAGCCACGTGACCCGTTGCCAGGAATCTCGGCGTATCGTGGTTGTCCACGAAGTTCGGGATCACGTACGGATCCGGATACAGCTCCATGAACTTGTCGAGGCGGTACTCGAGCAAGCTCGGCGGCTGTCCCTGGCCGAGCACGCGGTTAATGTCCTGGAACAGCGGAAAGCCGAGCATCGAATTGAGGCCGGGCTCCGCATCGGTGCCGAAGAAACCCACGATCTCCTGCTCGCCGGCGTCGTCGAAGGGGTCAGACACGAGAAACGTCTCGCCGAAGCTCAGGAAGTCCTCCTTGCCGAGGCTCTTCGCGAACGCGTAGATGCCATCGTCATCGTGTGCCCACTGATTCCAGAATGCGTGCGGCACATAAATGACGGTATCGATGCGAAAGCCGTCGACACCGACCTCCTCGATCCAGTACTTGTAGGTGTCCTTTAGCTCCCGGATGACGACCGGATTTTCGGTGTTGATGTCGGCGAGCGCACCGAGCTGCCACGTGAAACGGTTCTTGACGTCCGCGTAGTCCGTTATCGACGGCGTCCAGTGGTAGATATTTGCTTCGTAGTGCTCGGGGTTCAGGCGGTCGATCATGTGGAACGGCGGCTGCGTGGGTGCCGGCTGGTACGAATCGGCCTCGAGCAGCCGGAAGTTCTTCGCCGTGTCCTCGGGATCGTAGTTGCCATCGTAGGTCCACCAGTTCGCCGTGTGGTTGGCCACGATGTCCTGGATCAGGTACATGCCGTTGCAGTGCAGCTCGTGCGACAGTCGTTTGTAGTCGTCGAGCGTGCCGAAGTGCGGATCGATTTCGCGGAAATTGGTTGCCCAGTAGCCGTGCCAGCCGCTCGCCTGGTAGAGCGAACTCCACCACTGGTTCTCGACCGGAGGCGAGATCCAGACGGCCGTTACACCGAGCGACTTCATGTAGTCGATCCGGTCGATGACGCCCTGCAGATCGCCGCCGCTGAAATGCGTCGCTTTTGCCGGGTCGAACTCACCGCGCCCCTGGTCATTGTTCGAGGGATCACCATCATCGAAGCGATCGATGAACAGCATGTAGATCACCTGGTCGCGCCAATCCGGCGAGTCGACGTGCAGAAGCTGCCCGTCACCGCTTTCGCAGACGCCGCTGTCGGTGTCCGCCAGCACGGGGTCCTCCGCCGAGCAGGCCGCGAGCCAGCAGGCGCAGAAGAGCGACAGTATTCGTCTACCCATGCGCTTATTCATGGATGTCCAGCCGCTCCGTCATACCGACACTCTCCTTCCAGCCGGCAATGATCTGTTTGAACTCGTTGACCAGCTCCGGTTTCGATTCGCTCAGGTCAACATCGCCACGTGGATCCAGCGTCATGTCGTAAAGGCGCGTTTCACCGGTATCGGCGTACCAGAAGAAGTGGTGCGAGCGGGTACGGACGGCGTAGCCTTCCGCGGCGGCGCCCATCGCGTCGGTGCGGCTGCGGCGATTGTTCGAGTAGCTGACGATCTCGGATCGCTCATCGATGCTGCCCGATCCATCGAGCAGTGGCCGTAGCGAGTATCCCTGCAATTCAGGAGGGGCGTCGACGCCAGCAATGTCGAGGATGGTCGGAACGAGATCCAGCGACGACACGAGGCTCGTATCGTTGAATTCGGCATCGATGCTGCCTTTCCAGTAGAAAATGATGGGCGTCCGCAGGCCCATGTCGAACAGGCTGCCCTTGCCGCGGAAACCGCCCGTCAGGTACTCGGAATCGTAGTCGGCAAGCGCTTCCGGGTACCAGTACTCGACGTCGGCGTCCTGCTCCCAGCCGTTGTCGCTCAGGTAGATGAACAGCGTGTTCTCGAGCAGCCCCCTGCTCTCGATGTGATCCATCAGCCGGCCGACACCGTCGTCCCACCAGGATATGTTCGCGTAGTACTCCTTGGCCGAACGCGACAACTCCCTGTCCGCGTAGTACTTCTGGTATTTGTACGGCGCATCGAGCGGCGTATGCGGCAGCATCGGGCCGAACCAGATGAACATGGGTTCATCCGTGTGACGATCGATGAAATCGAACAGCGGATCCATCGTCTCGCGTACCAGTTCGTTGCCTTCGGCACCCATCATTTCGTGGAAGAACTGATCCGTGCCGAAGGTGTCCATGTCCCAGCCCTCGGTCATGCCCTCGTCGAAGTGGCCGTTGCGATAGGAATTCTCCCACCACTTGCCGCCCTGCCAGCTGACGTAGCCTTGCTCCTTGAGCAGCTTCGGCAGCGTGTCGAAGATTGCCATGCCGTTTGCCTTCTCGACGGACATCCACATCCGCTTCTCGACGTCGCCGAGCGCTTCGTAACCCGCATCCTCGCGCATGCGCTTCTCGACGTACTCATTCAGCCTTAGCTGATACTGCACCGGGTAGAGACCCGTTATCATCGTGCGCAGGGATGGTCGACAGTACGGCACGGTGACGTGACCGTGGCTGAAGGTAACGCCGCCGCGCGCCAGCGCGTCCATTGACGGCGTTTCGACGTTCGTATCGCCCATGAAGCCGAAGTACGGGTAGCCGTGGTCGTCGCCGATCAGGAGGACGATATTGGGCGGCCTGTCGGCGAATGCCGCGCTGCTGGTGAACAGCAGGGCGACGATTAGCATGTATGTTCTTGTTTTCATGGAAACTCCGATCGGGCAATCAGGAATCAAAACGTACCTTCAGATACTCGTAGCCGGTCTGGCGTTTGTAATGCGGCCACTCTTCGTATTTCGCCTCGCTATCGATTAGCGTCAGGCTGCCCACCTTGCGACTGATCAGATTGACGAGTGTGCGCAGGATCAGGCGGGCGTGCGAGGCGCCGAGGCAGGTATGCGTCCCCGCGCCGAAGGCGACGTGCGGGTTGCGCTTGCGGTCGATGTCCAGCTTCTCGGGGTCATCGAAGACGCTCTCGTCACGATTTGCCGACGCCCAGCAGATCGCGGCACGCTGCCCCGCATCGACGTGAACGCCGTGAATGTCGGTCGCATGCGGACAGGTCCGGCCGATTATCGTCAGCGGCGATGCGATACGCACGATTTCTTCTGCCGCACTTCGAACGAGCAACGGATTCTCACGCAGGCGGTCGATGTCCTCCGGGTGGCTTGCGAGATGGGCGATGGTCAGGGAAACCGTCGCAATGACCGTGTCGCGCCCGCCCGCAAACGCGAGGTTTGCGAATCCGACCATCTCGTCGCGCGTCAATGCGCGGCCGCGAAACTCGGCCTTCGTCAGCGCGCTGAAGAAATCGTCACCCGGGTCCGCTTCGGCCCGGTCGAACTGCTCGTGCAGGTAGCGGTCGAGGACGCTGCCCTTTTCCTCGCTGTGACCTTCCGGCCCGCTGAAGACGTGCTGCCCCCAGCTGATCCACTCATCGGCCGCCTCCATTGGCATACCGAGCAGCAAGGTCAGCGCACGCGACTGCAGCGGCAGGGCAAAGTCGCTGATGATCTCTACCGGACCGGCATCGAGCACGTCATCGAGCATCGCCCCGATCAGGGCTTCGACCTGCTCCATCATCTCGGGACGTTTGGGTGCCGCAAAGAACGGCTTTACGATCGCACGATAGTCCGTGTGCTCCGGCGGGTCGACCTCGATCGGCAGCTGCCTGACGTTGCGCACACGTTCCTCGCTGGGAATCGGTACCCGGTACGGTGAATCCGAGCTGTAGGTGCCGTAGTCGCCTGCCGCGGCGCGAACATCCTTGTAGCGCAGGATTAGCGGAATCTGTTCGCCGAGGAAGTCCGCCGCCAGCACGCCCGACTCCCGACGCGCATCCGCGAACGGATCCGACGCGTCCCACTCAGCCATGGCCGATGCGACCTGCGTAGGCGCCGAATGCCGGTATCTCCTTCGACACGCCATGCTCGTTGACGCCGACCGCCGCGAGGACCTCGAGATCTTTGTAGCCCGGGGGCTGCCAATCGACCGTTGATTCGCCGAGATTGAATACGCATAGCATGCGCTCCTCGCCGAAGCTGCGAATGAAGGCCAGCACGTCGTCGGGCGCTTCAACATGCTCGAGATCGCCGTATTTGAGTGCCGGAGACGACTTGCGGAGCGCGATCATCCGACGAAAGAAGTTCAGCGTGGACTCCTTGTCGGCGTCCTGGGTCGCAACCGCCCGCAGCTCGTGCGCAGCCTCGATCGGCAGCCATGGCTCGCCCGTCGAGAAGCCGGCATGTGCACCGTTCAGCTTCCACGGCATCGGCGTGCGCGCCCCGTCCCGTCCGAGCGTATGCGGCCAGTTGGTGATGGCTTCCGGGTCCTGCAGGCGCTCGAACGGTACATGCGACTGTGTCAGGCCGAGTTCCTCACCCTGGTAGATAAAGGCGTTGCCGCGCAACGCGACCTGCAAAAGCGCGATTAACTTGACCCGCTGCTCGTGTTCCACGGTTTGCAGCCAGCGGCTCGCAACTCGCGGCGCGTCGTGATTGGAAAACGCCCACGAGGGCCAGCCCTCGTCGGGCTCGCCCGGCCAGCCGTCGAGGATTTCCTGGACCCGCTCGACCGTCAGGTCCGGGGAGCCCAGGAACTCGAAGCTGTACGCGGTATTGAGTCGATGCGCGCCGTGCGTGTAGTCCTTCATCACCGGCAGCGGCTCCGGAGTACCGACCTCCGCCACGGTGAAGATATCTCCGTAGGCGTTGGTGACGACACGCAGCCGTTCGAGGACCTGCGGCATGTCGTCGTGGCACATGTTGTACTTCGGCATCTGCATGAAGCACGGCCGGGTCTCGTTGCGGAACTTCGCCGGCGCGATCGGGTTATCGCGCAGTTCAGGATCGTGCATGCCACAGTTGATGGCATCGAGCCGGAAGCCGTCGATTCCACGCTCCAGCCAGAACTTCGCGACGTTCAGGAGTGCGTTTTGCACCTCGAGATTGTGCAGGTTGAGGTCCGGCTGCTCGGGCAAAAAGTTGTGCATGTAATACTGCTGCCGGCGCGCGTCCCAGGTCCACGCCGGGACGGCGAATACCGACTGCCAGTTGTTCGGCGGCGAACCGTCCGGCTTGGCGTCCGCCCAGATGTACCAGTCGGACTTCGGATTGTCGCGGCTCTGCCGGCTCTCCTCGAACCACGCGTGCTTGTCCGACGTGTGCGAATAGACCTGGTCGATGATGACCTTCAGGTCGAGTTCGTGCGCGCGTTCCACGAGCCGGTCGAAATCGTCGAGCGTGCCGAACATCGGATCGACGTCGAGGTAGTCTGAAACGTCATAGCCGAAATCCTTCATCGGCGATGTGAAGAATGGCGATATCCAGAAGCCGTCGACGCCGAGGCTCGCGATATAGTCGAGCTTGTCGGTAATACCCGGCAGGTCGCCAATGCCATCGCCATTGGAATCCTGGAAGCTGCGCGGATAGATCTGGTAGATGACCGCTCCGCGCCACCACTCCTGTTCCTTGTGTGTGCCCAAAGTCCTAATCCTCAAAAATAACGGCCGTGGGTACGGCCAGTGACACGTTGAGTTCGGCGTGATCCTCGGCGGCCGACGACAGCCCGCCTCCGGAGCGGTGCCAGAGTGCCTTGATCCAATGGCCACCCGCCTCGAGATGATAGATCGCCTCGCCGCCGAGCCGTTCGACGCCGCCAACGCGAAAGCGAGTGCCGCCGCTGTCCACGATGCGAACGTCCTCGGGCCGTACGCCGAATATGCCCGGCCCCTGCCAGCCGGCAAGATGCTCCGGCAGGTCGAAGCTCAGGTCGCCGGCTCGAAAAACGCCGTTGTGTGCCTCGCCCTCGACGAGGTTCATCGCCGGCGTGCCCAGGAACGAACCGACAAACGAGTTCGCCGGCTGGTTGTAGGCGTCCAGGGGCTTCGCGTGCTGCTGGAGTTTGCCGTCGGCGATGATCGCGATCCGGTCCGCCAGCGTCATGGCTTCGATCTGGTCATGCGTGACATACACCGTTGTCGTACCGTGCATCTCGTGCAGGCGACGAATCTCGAAGCGCATGCGATTACGCAGCTTGGCGTCGAGATTCGATAGCGGTTCGTCCATGAGCAGCACTTTCGGTCGACGCACGAGCGCGCGGCCGATGGCCACGCGCTGCTGCTGTCCGCCGGACAGGTCTTTCGGCTTCTTGCCGAGCGCCATGCCGAGGTCGAGCATCTCGGTCGCCTCGTCGACGCGGCGTGCGATTTCGGCCTCATCGACGCGCATGCCACCTTTGGCTCGCCGCAGACCGAACTCGAGGTTGTCACGGACCGACATGTGCGGATACAGCGCATAGGACTGGAACACCATGCCGAGTCCGCGCGCGCCCGCCGGCAGATCGTTGACGCGCTCGCCGCCGATACGGATCTCGCCGCTGGTAATGTCCTCGAGGCCCGCGAGCAGACGCAGCGCGGTCGACTTGCCGCAGCCCGATGGCCCGAGCAGGGCGAGGAATTCGCCCTCGTTGATCTTGAGCTCGAGCGAGTCGAGCGCATGCGTGCCGTCGTCGTAAATTTTTGTAGTTTTTGAGAATTCAACGTCGGACATTGGTTTAGCCTTTGACGGCCCCGGCGCTCAGGCCCTGGATCAGGGCGCGCTGGAACGCGATGAACATGATGACGACCGGGATACTCACAACAACGCTCGCCGCCGCGAAGTCACCCCACTGCTGCCCGACCGTGGGAATGAGCGACGCGAGGCCGACCGGCAGCGTATAGCTCTCGTTCGACGTATTGAAAACGAGGGCGAGAACGAACTCGTTCCAAGCGGCAAGGAACGAGAACAGCGCGGTCATCGCAACAGCAGGCAGCGAGAGCGGCAGCACGATCCGGTAGAACACCTCGACCTGTGTGCAGCCATCGAGCAGTGCCGCCTCTTCGAGCGCTCTCGGAACCGAGTCGAAGAAACCCTTGAGCATCCACACGCAGAGCGGCAGCGCCGTGACGGAGTAGGCGATGATCAGGCCGATGCTGGTGTTCAGCAGGCCCAGCGTTTTCATGACCATGAAGTACGGGACGAGGATGATTGCGCCCGGGAACATCTGCACGAGCATGAATACGAACATCGAGCCCTTGCGTCCCGCGAAATCGTAGCGGCTGAACGCATAGCCGGCGGGTATCGCCAACAGCAGGCCAACGATTGTCGTACCAATAGCAACGATGACGGAGTTGCGCGTCCACAGCCAGAACTGCGAGCCACCGAGCATCGACTCGTAGTGCTCGAGCGTGAAGGCATCGCCGATTGCACCGCCGAGCACGTTGCCGGGCGAGAACGAGATATCGATGATCCAGATGACCGGGACAATAACGACCGCGATAGCGTGCAGGAGCAGCGTGTGCAGACCGAAACTCTCGAGACGCGGCAGCACCTGCTTGTTGCGAGCGAGCCCGCTTTCCGCGGCCGCGCTGTCCGAGGCGCCGGATGCCCAGCTGGCTGCGGGACCGACACTGAGCCAATAGAGCGCGATGCCCGCCGGAAAGACGAGCCAGGTGTTCGACCAGAAGTTGAAAAACGAGAGTTCTATCGCGAACAGCGACCATAAGCCGGCAAGCACACCCGCTGCGGCCAGCGCCAGCGCCGCAGTCCGCTTCCACGGCAAACGGCCGTCCGGCAGCAGAGCGCGCAGCAGGAGCAGAGCGGCAAGCCCGGCGACCGACAGCAGCATGCCGTGCTCCCGAGCTCGCAGGACTTCTGCGCCGACGATGAATGCGTTGATAAGTGCCGCGACGGGCAACCATACGCGGAGCACCTGGATTTCCGCGGGCACGTACCAGCGCACCGCGATGCCCTGCCCGTTCATGCCGTAGCCTCCGTTGCGCGGGTCTTCTTGACGTAGACCGCCGAGAAACCGATCAGCATCAGGAAGATCAGCACGGACCAGGCGGCCGCGATGCCATAGTGCCCGGATTCGAAGGCGACGCTGTATACGTAGGTCACCAGGATATCCGTCGCGCCCGGCTCACCGAAGCCGACATAGGGACCACCGCGCGTCATCAGGTAGATCGTGTTGAACATATTGAAGCTCCAGATGAAGCCGAGCAGGCTCACCGGAACCAGCGTGCTCTTCAGGTTTGGCAGCGTCAGGTAGCGCAGCTGGTCCCAGCGGCTGACGCCGTCAATCTCGGCCGCCTCGAACATGTCTTTTGACAGGGCCTGCAGCGCGCCGCTCGTCATCATCATCATGAAGGAGATACCGAGCCAGATGTTCACGAGGATGACGACAACGCGTGCGGAACCCGCATTCGCGATGAAATCGATGCTCGTGCCGAGCATCGCGTTGACGAAACCGTCCGGCTGCAGCATGCCGTTCCAGGTCAGTACCGAGATGTAGGCCGGAATGGCCCATGGCAGCAGCAGTATCGTTCGATACGCCGTCTTGCCGGTGAGCCCGGCGCGATTCAGGAGCAGCGCGAGCACGACGCCAAAGACGACGTGCGCCGCTGTGTTGCCAAACGCCCAGATGAACGTGAACAGCGTTACGCGCAGCAGCCCGGGACTCGTAAACACGCCCGTGAAATTGGCGAGGCCGATGAACACCTCGTCACCGAGACGACTCTGGTCGGCGTTCGTGAAGGCGAGCCAGATGCCGTAGAGAATCGGGTAGAACGTCAGCGCGGCAAGCGCAACCAGCGCGGGTGCGACATAGATATGCGCGAGCTTGGACTTGTGGCGGCCGCGTCGCGCGTCGCTCCAGCGAAGGTAGGACAGCAAGACGATCGCCGACAACACGATAGAGCCGAGCGCATACAACACGGGCCGCGTATCCGGCGGCGGCGTGCGCTCGTCGGAGGCATCCGTACGCGCAACGATCGGCGCGACCGCGCTGAGCGCGCTACCGTCGCCATCGACGGGCACGACGGCAATCCACTGATCCACGCCGGGCGCCATCCCCGTCAGCGAGCACGACCAGCGGCGGGTCTCCGGGGCGATGACGACCATGCCCCGTTCGTCCCGGTGCGCAGGTTCTCCATCGCTCCAGCAATCGTCGAAACTCTCGCCCGGCCGGGGCTGTTCGAGGCCCGCCGTCGAACCCACTCGAAGGATGGAATGCAGAGTCGCCTCGGAGCGCGCCTGGAACGCCTGCCCCGCGAACCACACCTCGTAGGCCTCGACGTCCGAATCCGGGTTCACGGCGACGTCGATGCGGATCCGACGATACTCGGGCTCACCGGAGTGCAGGCTGACTCCAGGTACTTCCGCCGCGGTGACCGCCGTCACGACGGTGGCCATAGCCAGCAGGGCAGCAAGCAGGCGTTTCACTCGGCCAGCCTCTTTTCGAGTTCGCGGTCAGCCTCGGAGAGCGCCGATGCCGCGTCCATCTGCCCCGAATAGGTCAGCTCGAGGGCGGTATCGAGCTGCTCGAAGATCATCGAGGTCGCGCGGAGGGTCGGGACTTCGGTGCCGTACTTCACCTGTTCGAGATAGGCGGCCAGCGTCGCGTTGCCGGCAACCTCGGGATCGTCGGCGAGCGACACATCGACAGGCACCATGAACGTCTCCACTGCAAACGCCTTTTGCACCTCGTAGGACGTTAGCCAGTAGGCCAGCTTCACCGCCTCGGGCTTTCTCGCGCTTTGCTTGGATACCGCCCAGCCGAAATAGCTGGACATCGGCCCGAGCCGCTGACCGGTCTCCGACACAACGGGCATGATCGTCACGCCAAGATCGAGACCGGCCCCGCTGTAGCTGTTCCAGTTCCAGGGGCCATCGAGGACCATCGCTGCCTTGCCGAGCTGGAACTGGGTCGACATCGCTTCCAGGCTGACGCTCGAGGCGACGATGCCGTGCTCGCGCTCGAGATCGAGGAACCAGTCCATCGCCTCCGCCGTTCCCGGGGAATCGAGCGTCGGGTTGCCATCGTCGTCGAACGGCCGACCGCCGAAGCCGGTCTGGAAGGGAATGAACCAGTACGACCACTTCAGTGGCAGGGCGACGCCCATGACGCCGTCCCGGCTCAGCACCTTCGCAGCCTGGATCATGTCGTCGGTCGTCCAGCGATCGTTCGGGTAGTCGAGATTTGCAGCGTCGAACAGCGCCTTGTTGTAAACGAGGGCAAGGCAGCCCTGGCTGACCGGAATCGCGTACAGCGCCTGGTCGTAGCGCATGGCACGTACCGCCCGCGATTCGAGGCGTGACCTTTGCATCGGCGTCAGGTGTGGCCTCAGATCCTCTAGCAGCGGCAAGCCTTCGACGGAGATATGGCCGATCTTGCCGACCTCGGTGTCGGATACGCGTATGACGTCGGGTGCCTCACCGCCCTGCGATGAATTGATGAACTGCGGCAGGTTCTGCAGGTACGGAATGCGAGTGACCTGCACCGCGATTTCGGGATGCGCTTCGCGGAACGCATCGACCGCGTCGGTCAGCAAACGCTCCTCGATGCTGTCGGCCGAGAACGTGTGCCAGAGCTCGATCGGCTCGTCTTCGTCCGCTGCAGCCAGCGCAGCAAACACGATTCCGAGGCACGCGAAGAGCCGCGCAATGTAGCGACGGGCAGTCATCCCTCGTCGCT
>JASJBG010000074.1 GCA_030066625.1 Woeseiaceae bacterium | reverse complement strand
ACCGCCTACCCGCACGGCTCCGACGTACCGCAGGTCGTCGAGGAAGGCACTATCATCCTGATGGATTGCGGCTGCGCGGTGCACGATTACGTATCGGATATCTCCCGCACCTGGGTCTACGGCGAGCCAACGGCGAAGCAGCGCAAAGTCTGGAACACCTGTAAGCGCGGCCAGGAACTGGCACTGGAGACGGCCGAGGTCGGCCTGCCTGCCGGCCGGGTCGACGACGCCGTCCGCGCCTTCTACGAAAGCGAAGGATTCGGCCCGGGTTATGCGACGCCGGGGCTGTCGCACCGCCTCGGTCACGGTATCGGTATGGACGTCCACGAGCCGATCAACTTCGTACACGGCGAGACGACTCCGTTGGCGCCGGGCATGTGCTTCTCCGACGAGCCCGGCATCTACATCTTCGGTGAATTCGGCATCCGTCTCGAGGACTGCCTCTACATGACCGAAGACGGCCCGAGGCTCTTCACCGAGTTCTCACCCTCGATCGACAAACCGTTCGGCTGAGTCGCCATGCAGAGATTCGATGTCGGATGGGACGATCTCGCCACGACCCGGAAGATCGCTTCGCGCTGACCGCGAACAAAATCCGCCCCGCTAGGTTCCGCAGAAGGTGCGGGTGACTCGCTCTCGCGCCTGCGGTGCTTTCGCATAGTCCGACAGTTCCGGTTGTTCGGTATATGGATTTTCCAGTGCGGCATTCATTTCGTTGAAGACGGTGAGATTGCCATCAACCGCTTCGCTGATCGCCTGCTCGACGCGGTGGTTTCGCGGAATGAAGAGGGGATTCACCGAGTTCATCAAGGCCGAGATCTCGGCAGCCGTCCTGCCCTGGCTGCCCGTACGCTGACGCCATTCGGTCTCGAAGGGTCCGAACCGCGTTTCATCGAGCGCGTCTGCTCGCGACGCCAGTTCGCGAAAGCTCAAGGTATAGTCGAGTCCGTTATCGTTGAGATACTTCAACCACTCGGCAATTAGCCCGGCGTCCGCTTCCTGAATCTCGTACAGCCCCAGCTTCGGCCCCATCAGCGCAAGGTAGTGAGATTCGTATTGATCCGGGAACTCGGCCAGGACGGCCTCCAGCTCGTCCTTGTTGGCGCCAAGGGCGAGCAAGGTCTCGGCGAAACGGGCGAGATTCCACTGCGCAATGGTCGGCTGATTTGCGTACGCGTAACGGCCGTAGTTGTCTATCGAACTGAACACCTTGTCGAAGCGAAATTCGTCCATATACGCTGCGGGACCGTAGTCGATGGTCTCGCCGGAGATCGTCGTATTATCGGTGTTCATGACGCCGTGAATGAAACCGATCGACATCCAGTGCGCAATCAGTTCGGCCTGACGTTTCGCTACGCGTCGAAGAAGCTCGACATGCGGAGACTTTTCGTCCGCTACTTCCGGGTAGTGACGATCGATCGCGTAGTCGGCGAGAGTCCTGAGCGATTCGATGTCTTTCCGAGCCGCAAAATACTCGAACGTGCCGACGCGCAGATGGCTGGCAGCCACCCGTGTAAAAACGGCACCCGGCATGGGCGACTCCCTGTGCACCGTCTCCCCGGTCGCGACGGCGGCGAGTGCCCTGGTAGTTGGCACACCGAGATGGTGCATCGCCTCGCTGAGGATGTACTCGCGGAGCACCGGGCCCAACCAGGATTTGCCATCCCCGCCTCGCGAGAACGGCGTACGGCCGGAACCTTTGAGTTGAACGTCAAAACGGTTACCAGCATCGGTGACCACCTCGCCCAGCAGGGCAGCGCGACCATCGCCGAGTTGGGGCACGAAGTATCCGAACTGGTGGCCCGCGTAAGCCATGGAAATCGGCTGGCTACCTGCCAGCATGGCGGATCCGCTAAAGATACTGGCCAGCTGCGCCGCGTCGTCGCCTAACGAAGCAAGGCCCAGCTCGAGCGCGAGCCCCTGATTCCAACCGAGGAGAGCCGGCGCCGGCACCTCGTTGGGTTTTACCGTTGCATGGAATACCTGGGGCAAGGCGGCGTAACTGTTGTCGAAGTTCATCGTCGAACCTGCGGAATCTGTCGGCTACGTTCCGATCGTCTGAATCGATACACGATCCTTCTCCTGATACGTCAGCCGGCTGACCGTCAGGCAGGCGATGAAGCCGACCGCGAAACCCGGGATCGCCTCATAAAGATTGTGGAAATCCGATTTGAAGGCCAGCACCCAGATTACGCTGGTGCCGAATCCGCCGACCATTCCCGCGACGATTCCGGCCGCGGTGATCTTCTTGTAGTACAGCAGGCAAAGGATCGTCGGTCCGAACGCGGCACCGAGACCGGACCACGAGAACAGCACGAACCAGAAAATAAACTTGGCCTCCGGCACCGCGAAGGCGACAGCGATGACGCCGATGATGATCGTGACGACCTTGCCGTAATTGGCGAGCTCGCGGTCGCTCTTCGTGCTACCGACGATCTTTTGCATCGTGTCGCGAACGATCGCGGACGATGCAAGCAGCAGCAGCGAGTCAACGGTCGACATGATGGCCGAGAGCACGGCCACGAACAGGAGCCCCGTGATCAGCGGCGGAAACAGGTCGCTCGCGAGCGTCGGGAAGATCAGCTCGCGATCGTCGAGCTCGGGATACAGCGCCCGCCCGGCTACACCGGCGGTTACGGCACCTGCTAGCAGCAGGATCATTATAAAGATCGACATGCCGCGCGCTTTTTTCACCTCGGTATCGTCCTTCGCCGACATGTAGCGAATCAGCATCTGCGGCACGCCGAGAAACGGCAGGCCGATGGCTGCGAAACTGATGATGAATATCCAGCCCGAGATGCCGTCCTCGAGCGGTGCGAACATGCTGAGTAACGCCGGATCCTGCGCGTTCAGCGATTCGCTGACGCCGCTCAGCCCGTTGGCCGCCGAGATCGCGGCGACCGGCACGGCGATAAGCCCGAGCGTCATCAGGATGCCCTGCACGACATCCGTGTAGGACACGGCCTTGTAACCGCCGATGAACGTGTAGCCGATGATGATGACCGCACCGACAACGACGCCCAGCTGGTAGTTCATCTCGATGAAGCCGTTGAACGCCTTGCCGGTACCGACCATCTGCGAGGTCACGTAGGTCGTGACCATGACGAGGATAATCGTGACGGCGACGCCGCGAATCAGATGCCAGCGGTCGATGAATTTGGCGGCGAGCACATCGGGCAGCGTGATCGAATCGGTCTCATCTCCCAGGGCCTTGAGACGCCGCGAAATGAGCATCCAGGACAGCGTCAGGCCGATGATCTCGCCGACGACGACCCAGTAGGCCTGCACGCCGAACGCGTAGCCCATGCCCGTCAGCCCGAGCAGCAGCCAGACCGATTCGCCGGTCGCGTTCGCGCTGAACGCAACGACCCAGAAGGGCAGCTTCTTGCCGGCCAGAAAATAGCCCGCAAGCGAATGCGTTTCCTTGCGGCTCCAGATCGCAAGCGCGGCCAGAATGACCAGGTACGCTGCGATGACCAGGACCGTGACAGACACTTACTGTATCCAGCCTGCTCCGTCCCCGCTGGCCGCGCCGATCGGCGAGCCGGGCGGGACCACGACCGGCGGCGCGGTTGCGTCGAGTGTCTCCGGGTCATCCAGGACGCGGTCGATTTTGTAGCCCACCAGCTGCAGGAACGAATAGACGTCACGTTCGAGCCTCGCCGTGCGCTCCGTCCGGGCGCGGATTTGCATTACGGCACTATGCGCGACCGCACGCACGGATGGGTCGGCGGCCTCGTCGATCGCGAGCCTGAGCAGTCCGTCGACGACCAGCATGTTGGTTTGCATCTGTAGCGCATCGAACTCCATCTGCGTTAATGGGGACGGGAACCACGTGACCTGGAGAAGTTCGTTGACCAGCTCGTCGAAGCCCGGGCTGCCGCCGCGATTCATGCGCGCGGCGCGCTGCGGGTCGAGAAGTACCTCGAGCGTCAGCGCGGCGGCAGCCGCCGCCGGCGCCAATGGATCGAACACGGCGCCGGTCGCGCTCGCGAACATTTCGCGCGTCCGCGGGTGCCCTGGCGGGCGCGGCGGAATGCGCTCGGCGAGGCCGTCAGGCAGCCTCAGCATGGCAGGATCGAGGGTCGTCAGTAAGGCCGCGATCGCGACTCGCTGACGATCGGCACTGACCGGCCTCGGCTGTGGCTGGCCGTCGCCGCGCATCGAGTAAGCAAAGTCCAGGCCGCCGACCAGCTTGCCGACCGCATGTAGCTGGAAGCGATGCAGGAGATAGATGGGCACCAGCACTTCCTCCAGCGTCGCGTTCGGCTGCCCCCGGCGGATATTGTCGTCGGAGAATCGCTCCAGCGCGTACGAGCGAACCGCCAGCAGGTGTTCGAGTTCGTTGATTGCGTCAGCGCCGTTGTCCCACAGGTTGCCGCCGGGGTGCGCGGCACCGACCCCGCGCGCGGTCTCGTCACCGGCGTAGCGATAGCCCTGGGCGATCGTCTGCGCCATGATCGCGGCACGCGCTGCAGCCTCGTCCGTGCCGTCCGGGAAATCCTGGTAGGCGTAAATCACCGTGCGCGTGTCCCATTCGCCGATACCGACGTCGTAAGCGTCGGACAGGTCGATCGAGCCGTCCTCGGCGAACTTGATCAGCGGGAACGGATAGTCCATGACCGATGCGCGATCCTGGGTACTGGCCGCGAAATTGTGCTCGAAGCCCAGCGTGTGACCGACCTCGTGCGCCGACAGCTGGCGAATCCGCGCGAGCGACATTTCGAGCATTTCGGGCGGTACGGAGTCGTCCTTGTAAGGTGCGAGCAGCCCTTCGGCAATCATGTAGTCCTGGCGAACGCGCAGCGAGCCGAGCGTCACGTGTCCCTTGAGGATCTCGCCCGTCCGCGGGTCGAGTACCGACGCCCCGTACGACCAGCCGCGCGTCGAGCGATGCACCCACTGAATCACGTTGTAACGGACGTCCATCGGGTCCGCGCCTTCGGGTAACAGCTCGACGCGAAACGCGTCGCGGTAGCCGGCAGCCTCGAAGGCCTCGTTCCACCAGCTCGCACCCTCGATCAGCGCCGAGCGAACGGGCTCGGGGGCGCCGCGATCCACGTAGTAGACGATCGGCTCGACCGCCTCGCTGACCTCGGCATCGGGATTTACTTTCTCGAGCCGGTGGCGGCGCCCGTAGTTCGTAAACAGCGGGGTGCCGATCTCCGACGCGTAGTCCACGAAGCCCGGACTGCCGTAGTTGAAGCCGATGACCCCGGCGCGCGGATCGTACGGCAGCGGCGTGTAGCCGTCCTCGGGCAGGCGAATAAAGGAGTGATGCAGGTGCACCGTGACGCTGGTCGGGTCTGGCACGACGGTCTGCAGGTGTGGGCCCGTCGGGCTGCCGACATAGGTAATGACGGCTTCGACCTCGGTGTTGTCCGGGAAGCCCTTGGTGCGCGGCAGGTAGATCGCCGAGCGGCTGCCGTCCACGCTGTACGCGCCTTCCGCCGACGCCGCGAGCGACGCGGACAGGCCGTGCGCGTCGCGCAGGAAGAAATCGGTGCCGTCGATCAGCACCGCCCCGCCGGCCTCGCTGGCGACGTTGAAGCCCCAGATAACCGAACGGGCGAAGGACTCGTCAACGGCCTGCTTTTCGTCGGCGTCATCGCTCACGGCCCTGAAACCGAGATTGTCTTCGATCAGCAGCACCCGCGGACCGCTGCGCACGAAGCGCACGAGCTTCGTATCGCCGAGCTGGCCACGGTCCAGCCCCAGGTTGTTCGAGCCTACGCCGCGCGGCAGCGACGACTGGTAAATGAACGGCGTATCGAACGCGTCGACCTTGACGTACAGGCGGCCGCCCGCATTGTCCCAATACATCGGGACGAAGCCCGGGATGGACTCGTAGTCGTTC
Source organism: Woeseiaceae bacterium (assembly GCA_030066625.1). Lineage (GTDB taxonomy): Bacteria > Pseudomonadota > Gammaproteobacteria > Steroidobacterales > Woeseiaceae > UBA1847. Next base: position 8,344 of record JASJBG010000074.1, on the reverse strand, counting down.
GTTGACTGCCTCGTGCCGGCCTCGTTCGCACCGCCACAACCGGCGATCAGCGCGCAAAGCAGCAGGACCGCGATGCTGCGTTCTGCCATGGATACTCCCTCGATTGGTCGGGTCAGGCTGTGGCCTCTTCGGGTTCGTCCTTGACGATGCGACCGGCGATGATGCCCGCGACGAGCAGGAATACGCCGATACCGAAAAGATACTCGGGGAATGACCGGGTAATGCCACAGTAGAAAATCAGCGCGATATTGATGAACTGGAACGCGTTGATGAACTGGTTCTTGCGAATCGTCGCTTTCGGGAAGCGCACGCGCGAGATCATGAGGATGGCGAGCACGAACAGCAGCACGGGCAGGTACAGCGCCAGCGGCAAAACGTCGGCAAGGTCCGAGTGGCGAATCAGGACCAGTACCAGCGACGACAGCAGGCCGCCACCTGCCGCGGTAATCGGCACGCCCGTGAACCAGCCCGTGCGCGGCTGGTCGCTTGCCAGGTTGAAGCGCGCAAGGCGCATGGCGCCCGACAGTGTGAAGCTGCCTGCGGCGACCAGCAGTACCCAGAACTGGCCGCTGCCGTACTCGATACCACCGAGCGCGAGGCCTGCCTGTACGACGAGTACCGAGGGCGCTACGCCGAAGGCCACCAGGTCAGCCATCGAATCGAACTCCGCGCCAAAGGACGACGTTGCCCGCAGCATTCGGGCCACGACGCCGTCGAGGGTATCGAGCAGCCCGCACCAGACGATCATCCACGCTGCCAGCTCGAGGCTGCCGAGCTGGCTGATGACCACGGAACCGAGGCCCAGCAGCAGGCTCAGCGCCGTCACGCTGTTCGGGATCGTATAGCGGATTCGGTCTTTCAAGGGGCTCCCGCGGGGCGGTCTTGGCCGGCCTTCTGGTCAGGGCGGACCATTTTGCATCGCTGCCCGCGGATTATCTACTCGGCGATGCGGGCAGCGACGACCTCGGCCGGGCAGCTTCCGCCTGTGTACGGGCCCAGGCCGGTGCTGACGCTTGCGACTTCGCCGGGGTCGAGGACGCCCGAAATCGAGCGCGTGAGCTGCTGCGTGCGCCCGCTCGCGTCCGTGTAGCGGACCGCGATCTGCACGCCGCTGACGCGCACGCTGGACTGGTTCTGAACGAGGACCGCGAGATTGCCGTTGGCATCGACGTCGCAGCGGCGCGCGATGTACGCACCCGGATTGCGGGGCAGCTCGAGCCTCGCGAGTTCGGCACCGGCGGCTCGACCGTAGTCGCCGCCGGCCCCTGCGACGACCTTGTAATGCCCCACAGCCTTGTCGTAGTCGCCACGATCCCTCGCAATATTACCCAGCGTGTAGTGGGCCGGCGCCGTCGGCAGCAATTCGAGAGACCGCTCGAGATCGATGACTGCGGCATCCACGCTGCCGAGCTCGTTGTTCGCGAGCCCGCGCTGCAGGTGGTAGTAGAAGAACCCGGGACGCCGATCGATGGCACGCGTGTAGTTGGTGGCCGCCCACTCGTAGTTTTCCTCCATGAGCCGAACATCGCCGCGCAGCGCATGGAAGTGGGCCTCGGCCGGGAACAGGTCGAGTGACTGGTTGGCGAGCGCGAGCGCTTTCTCCTTGTCACCCTCCGACAGCGCCTTGCGGCCCTCATCGTAGGCCTCGTAGGCCGGTTTCGCGGCGATCGTCTTTTGCATAGCGAGTCGGTACTCGTCCTCACCCAGCTTGCCGCCGGCCGGCAGCGAGGCGGCCGTCTGCCGGTTGGCATCAACGCGAGCCTGTGACGGCGGGTGCGACGCGAACAGGCCGCTGATCCAGTCCTGCTGGCCGCCCTCGCTGAGGCGCACAAAGGTCTCCTGCAGCGTAACGGCACCCTGCGGGTCGTAACCGGCCGCCGACATGTAGCGCATACCGTAGAGGTCCGATTCGAGTTCGGCATTGCGGCCGTACTGGGCCGTGATCAGCTGCGTGCCCAGCCCCGCGGAGCCGACGGCGAGCGCACCGTAGTCGCTGTCGCTCGCGGCAACCGCGGTTGCGACGACGAGCACCTGCGACAGCATGCCGCGGGTGATTTGCTGCGCCGAATGGCGCGCCGCAGCGTGCACGATCTCGTGGCCGAGCACGGCCGCCAGTTCGGCCTCGTTGTCGAGCTCGGTGAGGAGCCCGCGGTTGATGGCAATCTTGCCACCCGGCAGCGCCCAGGCATTGGGTACGGAATTGTTGAGGACCACGAACTCGTAGTCGAGCGGCCGATCGCTGACAACCACGAGCCGGTCGCCGACGTTCTGCACGTAGGCCGTTAGCGCCGGATCGACGTCGTAGACGCCGCCCTGCGACTGCTGAGACGGCAGGTACTGCTGTTCGCCGATCTGGCGTTCCTCGGCCTCGCTGATCAGCACGAGTTCCTGCTTGCCGGTCACGGGATTGACCGAGCAGCCGCTGACGAACGCCGCGACGGCGAGCGACACGAAGGCCAGTGTCTTCTTCATAGTGCCTGGAGATCGGAAACGTTGATTGCGGTTCAGTATACAAAGAAAAAGGGCGCCCGATGGGCGCCCTTTCTCGCTTGCATTGCTGTCAAAGCTGGCGCTAGAAGCCCCACTTGACGTCGAGCAGGAACGACGTGCCGACCGTCTGTTCGATTACGCGAACGTTGTTGCCCTGCGCGTCCTGCTGGTCGATCCGCGTTGTCTGGTCGAGGATGTTCTGGAAGCGGAGCTTGATCGTCCAGAGATCGCTCGGGAAGAAGGTGTACACGAAGTCCAGCGAATGGAAAGGCTGTTCGAACGCATCGCCAACGCCGTTGATACCGGCGAAAAAGATGCGTTCCCCGAACGCGTTGTACACCAGCGTCGCACCGTGTCGGCCGTCGAACGAGTCGTAGCCGAGCTGTACGTTGGCCACCCACGGCGACTGCTGCGTCAGCGCGCGGGTACGGTTCGTGATATTGCCGCCGGCCGTGGCCGGGATGACCACCTCAGAGTCGCTGAACGTGGCGTTACCGGCTACGTAGAACGCGTCGGTCCAGCCGTTGTTCGACAGGAAGCCGAGGCCTTTCAGGCCCTCGAACTCGATGCCGTACACCTCGGCGCTATCCGCGTTGATGAAGTTGAAGACGATGTTGTCTTCGGTCGCACCGCCCTGGATCGTCTCGATCGGATCTTCGATGTCCTTGTAGAACGCGGACACCGTGAAGTTGTCGGCGTCCCAGAACCACTCGGCGCGCAGATCGAAATTCGTCAGCGCCGCCGGCTTCAGGTTCGGGTTGCCGATTACTCGGGCTTCCGTCAGCGGGTCGATGTAGACCGACGACGAAATCTCACGAATGTCCGGCCGGGTGGCCGTCTCCGACCACGATGCGCGGAACTGGAATTCCGGTGCCCAGAAGTCCGGGCGTATGTACGTCGCCGACAGCGCCGGGTACCACTCGTCAGTCGTAATCGTCGAATTCTCGATCTCGTCGGCCGTCAGCGGGATGCGCGGGCCGTCAAACTCGAGGTAGTCGATCGGGACCGACAGCTGCTTGAAGTTCTCCCAGCGGGCACCGCCGGAGAATCGCCACGCATCGCCCAACATCAGGTCGAACTTGCCGAAGCCTGCCTCGGTGATCTGGCCGGCCGCGTACGACTCCGTGCCGAACTGGCCGATACCCACGAACAGCTCGTAGCCGTAGGCGGGGTTGGTCAGGTTCGAATCACTGAACACGTCGGAGATGCTGCCGCTCGCAATATCGTTGTTGAAAGCCGGGTTGTTGACCGACGGCCCGAGGCCCATGATCGTCTGCCGATAGCTGCGGCCCTTGCGCGTGTACATGCCGCCGCCGGACAGCTCGAGATCCCAGCTGCTGCCGGCGAACGGGACCGTAATCTGGCCGCCGTAGTTCTCGACGTCGTCGGTCAGCTCGCCAAAGCGGAATTCGGCGGCGTTGTTGACGGCGCGTACGCGCGATGCGACGGGCTGGCCCGTGGTCGGATCGAGATCCTCGACGAACTTGACGCGGGTCTCGTTCGGCAGGTCCGTTTCAGCCGTCGATTCCGTGTAGAACCACGAGCCGCTGGCACCCTCGAGCCCGCGCAGGAAATTCAGGAACGGGAACTCGTCGAACGTGTCTTCGTTGAGTGCGTGTTCGCCGGAAACCTGCAGCACCTCGAGATCGCGCTGTTCGAAGCGCGTGTCCTGGATGCGCTCCCGGTTGTTCGTCGTCTCACAGTCGTTGAACTGGCCGAGCGTACAGGACTCGGCGACCGTCGCCTCGTCCTCGGTATTGCGCAGGAACAGGCCGAGCACGCTGATCTCGTGGTCGTCGAGAAAGTTCAGGCCAACGTTCAGGCCGCCGGTAACCGTGACCTGGTTGATCGTGCGATTCGCGTTCGCAAAGGTTTGTTCGGGCTCCGTCACGCGCCGGAAGGTACGCTGGCGGTTACGCCACTTGTTCGAGTAGTCGGCAAGCGCCAGGAAACCGAGATCCCAGTCGTCGCCCAGGAACCAGCGGTAGCCGCCGGTCACTTCGCCTTCGAAATCCGCCGGCAGGCTCTTGTCGCTCAGGTCCAGGTTGCGGTTGAGCGAGGTCGCAAGCGTGCGGTTCTGAAGCTGCGCGTCTGCGATGCTGATCGGGCTGCCCGACTGCCGCGCCAGCCTCTGGATATTGTTCGGCGAGAAGGAACCGCGGAACTGCTCAATGCCGCTCAGGATCTCCTGCGGCAGCGCCCGGGTGCCGTCGTCTTCGCCGATATTGTCGTCGTCGCCGCCTGCGTAGCTGAAGCCGTCGTTCGAGTGTTCGCTATTCCAGCCGGTGTTCAGGCTGACGCTGAACTGCGCGTCCTCGGGAATCGCCTTGGTGCGAATATTGATGTTGCCGCCACCGAAGGCTGCGGGCAGATCGGGGCTGTAGCCCTTCGTGACCGACAGCGCATCGATGATCTCGGCTGGAAAAATGTTGAGCGGCAGCACGTTACGCGTCAGGTCCGGAGAGGGAATGACCGAGCCATTGAGCTGCGTACTCGAGTAACGTTCACCGAGGCCGCGGACGTAGACGAACTGGTCCTGCACCAGCGTGACGCCCGGTACTCGACGAAGCGCCGAGGCTACGTTGGAATCACCGACCCGCGAGATAAGCGCGGCGTCGAGCAGATCCACAGGCACGTCGGATTCGAGGCGCTCGGAGACAATATCGGTTGCCGCTGCTTTGAAGCGCCCGAGGACCACGACCTCTTCGATGGGCTCTTCTGCAGCCGCGGGATCTGGAACCGTGGGCTCCTGAATCACGGGGTCCTGCGCAAAGACCGCCTCCGCCATCGCCATACTGACTCCGGCAAGAGCAGCGAGACCTGCCCACTTGGTTTTCTTGACGTTCATAGTCCGACCTTGATGTCCTTTCGAGAGTTGGCCCGCCGCCTCGAGCGGCGGGCCAGCGTCGAACTCCGTTTAAGGCGTGCCGCCGGTCGACGGGTTGAACCAGAGCCGGCCGCCGTTGGCGGTGTCCACGAGGCCGAAAGTCCAGCCCGCGGTCCAATCGTTGTCGGCACTCACTGCACCGACGATCGGGTCGCCGTTTGCGTTCGTGGCGCCGCCCGTGGCCGCGGCCGGTACGACGTTGACCGTGACCATGCCGGGAGCGACGAAGTCGCAGCCGGTGTCGGAGCAGATCGGCGCCGTGTAGATGCCGTTCAGTGCAACGATGTCCGGATTGGTCGAGTCGGTAATGACCGCCGTGCCGGTATTGAACGTAGAGTTGCCGTTGGCGTCGGTGAACCACTCGCCGAGCGTGTCGCCGCTTGCGAAGCTGGCGGTGCTGTCGTCCTTGGTGGCTTCCTCGCAGGCGATGATCGTGCTCGTGACGTTGGTCAGCGTGCCGGTCTCGGCCACGTCGTAGGTCGCCTGGTTATTGAATTCGAAGCACTCGTTGCCGGCGCGGGCCAGGTTGGCGCGGGCCCACGAGTCAGCGATGATGCTGTTGGTCAGGATCGTGGCGACGCCTCGACGGTACAGCGGGCCTTCCGAGTCGCCGCGAACCGTAGCGTCAGCTGCCGACGGCAGGCAGGTCATGTTGTTGACCACCGGCGAAGTGCGCGGCAGCGCATTGAAGTCACCGCTCGAGCCCTGGTTGTCGCCCTCGATGCAGCGGTTGCCCGAATTCAGGCCGTGGATGATCAGCGCGTTCGTGATCGTGCCAACGTAGCCGTCCGCGTAGTCGAGCGAATCGTCGTTGACGTACAGGCCGACGAAGTTGGTGACGTTGACCGCGCCGCCGAAGAACTCGAGGCCGTCATCGGACGTGCTGTAAGCCTGGATGTTCTCGACAACCGTGCCGGAACCGACTGCGTTGAAGGTGACCCCGTTCAGCTCGTCTCCGTCTGCTACTTCGAAGCCCGTGTGCTTGACCTGCACGTAGCGCAGGATGCCGGAGCTCTCGGCGTTGTTGTTGCCGCCGAAGTTCGACGGCTTGCCTTCCGAGAGGACGTGGCAGGCATCGGCCGCACGCTGCGCGTCGTCGCACTTGTTGGTGATGCCATTGCCGTTGATCACGATGCCGCCCCACTGTGCGACAGCTTCCGGATCGACCGTGCCGGTAATGTCGTTGAGGCTCGTGAAGATGATCGGTGCCGTCGGGCTGCCCTCGGCGATGATCTGCGAACCGCGGTTGACGAGCACGTAGTCCGACGACTGCGTCCAGGCAAGGCGCGCACCGGCGCGAATCGTCAGCACGACGCCCTCGGGAACCGTGCCGTCGATCGACGGCGTGTCCGGCGCCTGCGGCGTCGGCGCTGCGTCGGTGTTGGTGCCAACGAACAGCGAATCCTCGAAAATATGCGCGCCAGCAATACGCGGTATCGTCACGCTGACGGTCAGCGGGTTCGCTTCGCCGACAAACGTCGAATCGTAGTTGCAGTTCGTACCATCGAACGCGCCTTGCACCGTGTTCTGCGTTGCAGGATCGACATACTGGGCACAGGGATTGCTCCCGCCACCACCGGTCGATACGGAGTTGTCGGTGTTGACCGAATTGTTGCTGGCGTCAATGTTGACGTCGCCGCCTTCACAGGCTGACAGGGCAATGGCAACGGCCGCGACGGAAGCCAGTTTGGTAAGGTTCATCGTGTCCTCTCCAGACGTTTCGTGTAACTGAGATCTGGCGCGCGTTTGCGCGCCTGTTGAAATTTGTCGAGTTCGAGCGTCGGTGCCGGTGCGCGTTTTTGTTGCCTTCTTCGTCGGCACCTTCGCGTCATTTCGAGCGGCACTGTAATCGAGGTATGTGGAGCCTCTGTGACAGCTTTATTACAAGCGTGTTACTGCAACTAATTGCTCATCCGTCGAGCGAAAAACGATACCCGGAGCCGCGTACCGTCTGCAGGTAGCGGTCGTAGCCGAACGGCTCCAACAGACCCCGCAGGCGTCGTACGTGAACGTCGACGGTGCGGGCACCAACGGTGGCATCTCGATCCCATACGTGGACCAGAAGCTGCTTGCGGCTGAACACGCGATCCTGGTTCGACAGCAGGAAAAGCAGCAGCCGGTACTCGCGCGGCGCGAGCGATACGAAAGTCCCGTCGACTGACACTCGATGACCGACGTTGTCGATGACGATGCCGCCGGCCGTAATCTCGTCGGCGCTGCCCAGGTTGGCAGGGCGGCGCAGGCAGGCATCCACGCGGGCCCGCAATTCCAGCAGGTTTACGGGCTTGCCGATGAAATCGTCGGCGCCCGACTCGAGCGCGCGAATAACGTCATCCGAATCACCGCGGCTGGACGTAATCAGGACACGGATCGACCGCAGCTCCTCGCTGGAGCGCACATCGCTCAGCAATTCCACGCCCGCGAGGTCCGGCAGCGAGAAGTCGCAGACCATCAGGTCCGGCCGTTGCCTGCGCACGAGCTTGAGCGCCGAGCCCGCCGTATCGGACTCGGTAACGTCATGGCCGAGCTCCCTGAGCTCGCGTGCCATCAGCGCCCTTACCTGCGCATCGGCATCCACAACGAGGATTGAAGCCAACGCCATTGCACCTTGCTCGTCAATTCGTGAGGCAAGCAAGAGAACACAAGGTCTTTACAGTCGTTTTACGTGTGTGTGTCCGTACTGTTACGCGGGGATTTCGTAGCCTCAGGCCGGCCGTTCCGAGCGGATAGGTGGAATTGCGGATTACTGGCGGACAGCCGGCGTAGGACGATGGCGCTGGAACCGGTGACACAGGGACTCGACATGTCCGCCACGATCAGCTCCATCCTCGCGGAACTTCGCGCGGACCACGTCAACATCGCTCGCCTGCTCGACCTCGTCGAGAAGGAACTGCTGAAGGTCGATGGTGGCGAGACGCCCGATCTCGAGCTGCTGCACGACATCATGCAGTACATGATCATCTACTC
>JASJBG010000075.1 GCA_030066625.1 Woeseiaceae bacterium | reverse complement strand
GCGGTGCGGCGCACGATCGACGGCATGAACACGATCCGCGAGACGATCCAGGAGACGTCCAAACGCATCAAGCGCCTGGGCGAGAGCTCACAGGAGATCGGCAACATCGTCGAACTTATCAACGACATCGCGGAGCAGACGAACATCCTCGCCCTGAACGCATCGATTCAGGCATCGATGGCAGGCGAAGCCGGCCGCGGCTTCGCGGTCGTCGCAGACGAGGTCCAGCGCCTCGCAGAGCGCTCGACGAACGCGACCAAGCAGATCGAGGTGCTCGTCAGTACGATTCAGGCCGATACGAAGGAAGCCGTCGTGTCAATGGAGCGCTCGACCACCGACGTGGTCGGCGGTGCGCTGCTTGCCGAAAACGCGGGCGCCGCGCTTGATGAGATCGAGCAGGTATCAAACCAGATCGCGAGCCTGGTACAGAATATTTCGGGGTCGGCGCGCCAGCAGGCAAGTTCGGCGGCCGACGTAACCCGGCGCACGACACGGCTCTCCGAGATCAGTGCGCAGACGGGCAAGGCAACGACAGCTACGGCCGCCGCAATTTCGAAATTGTCGGAGTTTGCCTCGCAGCTCAGGAAGAGTGTGGCGGGCTTCACGCTGCCTGCCTCGTCGATGCCGGTGAACCCGGTGCAGCCGAAGGCGGCAGCCCCGGCGGCCAATCAGCCGGGACCCGGCCCGGCGAAGCCGCCGCAAAAGCAGGTCAGCGCCGGCTAGCGACGGGCGGTTACGTTAAGCGGAGCGAACAACGAAGAACCCTATGACGGGCGACACGGCCACAGAGCAACCACGGACGGACGGTATCGATAGTCCCGTGCGCGCGCTCGCGATCGTCTCGAACGAACTCAACGAGACCATTCGCAATGCGCATCTCGCGCTCGAGGACTGTGTCGACGGCCGCGGCGGCTCCGCGGCGCTCAATCGTGCGGCCGAGCTCCTGCACCAGGTCCGTGGTGCGCTGCAGATCACCGAAACCTACGGTGCCGCACTACTCGCCGAGGAGATGGAGCTCGCCTGCAAGTACCTCGCCTCGCTGCGCGCGGGCAAGGGCCGCGAGGACGGCCTCGATGCGCTAACGCGGTCGATGGTGCAGCTGCCGATCTACATTGAACGCCTGCTCGGCGGTGGCCGCGATATCGCACTGGTGCTGCTGCCGATGCTGAACGACCTGCGCGCGGCGCGCGGCGAACCTCTGTTGTCGGAAGGCACGCTGCTGCTGCTAAACCTGTCTCCGCAGCGGTCGGCTGAAGCGCCGGCCGCCCGCGAGGGCAGCGGCGAGGACCCGGTCGTCGTCGTCAAGCGCTTGCGGCCGAAATTCCAGCTCGCCTTACTCGGCTGGATCAAGGGCGGCGACAGCGACCGGCACGTCGAGACGCTCAAGCAGGTCGCTGCATCTCTGGAAGCGGCGGCAACTCGCGACGACATGTACCAGCTCTGGTGGGTCGTGGGCGGTGTCCTCGAATCGCTGCAGAACGGTGGCCTGGAAACCTCGGTTGCGCTCAAGCGCCTCCTCGGCCAGACCGACCGACACCTGAAACAGGTCATCGACGAAGGTCTCGAGGCGTTCGACAATCACCCGATCGACGACCTCTTGAACAATCTCCTCTACTACGTGGCGCGCTCGGCGACCGCTGGAGAACGTATCAGCGCCATACGTGCCGCCTTCAACCTGTCCGAGCTGCTGCCGGGCGACGAGCAGGTAGAGCATGCGCGCGAGGCGCTGTCGGCGCCGAGCGTCAAGCTCATGAAGACCGTGGCGTCGGCGATCAAGGAGGACCTGAGCCGCGTCAAGGACGTGCTCGATATCTTCGTCCGCACGGGCATGAACAAGTCGGCGGAGCTCGTGCCACAGCTCGAGCTTCTGAAGAAGATCTCCGACACGCTGGGCGTGCTCGGCCTCGGCGAGCTGCGCAGCGATATCGACGGCGAGATCGATCGGCTCAAGGACGTCGTGGAGCGTGGCGGTGTTGCCAACGATCAGATCATTCTCGACATCGCGTCCACGCTGCTGCGGGTCGAGGACCGGCTCGACCAGCAGCTCGTGCGCCTCACCGTTCCACAGGAAGCTACACCAGCCGACGAACAGCCCGAGATGCCGGCCGCCGAGGCGGCCGACTACCAGCAGGTCGCCGAGTCGGTCATGCGCGAGTGCATCATCAACCTCGCGCGCATCAAGGAGACGATCTCGCAGAGCATGTCGTCGAAGGCGCCGTCGCAGGGACTCGACAGCGTCCCGTCGCTCGTCCGCGGCATCAAGGCCGGGCTGCTCATGCTCAACAAGACCCGCGCGATGGAGGTCGTCGACCGCATCGGCGGGCTTATCACGCTAACGATCAAGTCGGGTGGGCCGTCGGCGCTGACGCAAAAGGAAACGGACCGACTCGCCGATGCGATTGTGAGCATCGAGTACTACATGGAAACGGTCAAAGCTGGCCGCAGCGAGCCCTGGTACATGCTCGACAATGCCGAGGCGTGCCTCGCCGTGCTCCGCGACGTCGAACACCGGCTCGAACAGGAGGCCGAGAAGCCGCCCGCCGAGATCACCCAGAAAATCGCCGTCGCCGATGTCGAAGCAGCCGCTCTCGAGGACGCCGCCGCCGCCGGAGATACGGTGGCTCGACCGGGCGAGATGCAGTCGACCGACGTTATGCCGCTCGCAGTCGTCGCTCACGATGCCGAGCATCTCGACCCGGAACTGCTCGAGCTCTTCATCGAGGAGGCGCGCGAGGAAATCGCGTCGATCGAACGCAAGCTTCCAGCCTGGGCGGAATCGCCCGACGACATGGAAACACTCATCACGGTGCGGCGCTCCTTCCACACGCTGAAGGGCAGCGGCCGCATGGTCGGCGCGGAACGGATCGGCGAATACTGCTGGAGCGTCGAGAACCTGCTCAATCGCCTGATCAATCGTACGCTCGTTCGTACTCCGCCGATGATCGACTTCATCCTCGAGGCGGCACGCGCGGTACCCGAACTCGTCGAGCAGCTAGAGGTGGGTTCGGAGCCGAAAGCGAACATCAACCTGCTGATGGCACGTGCCCATGCATTCGCCGAGGGCGACCCGAATGCCGCCGTGCTGACGATCGACATGCCGGAGCAGGCCGCGGCAGCACCGGAACCGGCTCTCGAAATGGACCCGGTGCTCCTGGACATCTTCGCCAAGGAGACGGCAGGTCACCTCAAGGTCATCAACGACTATCTCTCGGCTTGCGAGGGCCACTCGCCGCCGTTCGATGTAACCGATCAGCTGTATCGCGCCTGCCATACCCTGCACGGCAGTGCGAACATGGCCAACGTCGAGCGCGGCGTTGCCGTAGCCGGCGCACTGAATCGTTTCGTACGTCGGGTCTATGACTACAAGGTCGGCTTCGAGTCGTCCGGTCTCGACGCGCTGCGCGCCTGTGCGAAAGCCATCGCCACGATCGTCAATGACATCAACCAGCCGGACCGGCAGCGCGCCGACTTTACGGCGCTGATCGAGCACGTCGGCAAGCTGACCGACGTCATCGAGCCGCCCGACCATACCCAGGTCGACGTCGGCAAGATCGCCGATGTGCCAAGGAAACCCGCACCGGCGCCGGCACCGGTCGAAGTGCCCCAGGAGGCGGCCGCGGCCACGCCGCCGGCGGAGCCGGAGCCGGAACCGACCGAGCCCGAGTACGACGCCGAGATCGCCGCTATCTTCACCGAGGAATCGGCCGAGTTGCTCGAGAGCGCAGACGCAGCATTCGCCGACTGGTCGAAAGACCCGACATCAAGGCAGCCGGCCGAGGAACTCAAGCGACACCTTCACACGCTGAAGGGAGGTGCACGCATGGCGGGCATCACGGCCATGGGCAACCTGAGCCATGAGATCGAGACCCTGCTGATCTCGGTGGACGATGGCCGCATCAAGTCGAGCGGCGCGGTCGTGGACCTGCTGCAAAAGAGCATCGACGAACTCCATCGCATGCGCGACACGGTCATTGCCGGCAAGCCCGTGCGCTCGGCCAGTGACCTCGAGCAGCGGATCAAGCAGGCCAACGCCGGATTCGAAGTGGCCGACGATGCCGATGTGCAGATGGCGCCCGCCGACAAGGATATCGAAGCCGCGGAGCCGGCCGCGTTTACGGTCGAGCCTGAAGATACGGTCAGCATGGTGATCGTCGATACGCCGCTGGCCGACGACATTGCCGACATCGGCAAGCCGAAGCCGGCCGAGCTCTCGATTGAACAGCCACAGGAACCGGAACCACCGCCGGTACCGACGCCCGAAGAGGCCGTGCCGGCAGCCGAGCCTGAGCCGGAGCCCGAGGCATCAACGCCGGTTGTCGAAGAGGAGCCTGCCGAACCCGAGATCGTGCTGGCGGAGCCGGAGCCGGACCCCGAGCCCGAGCCTGAGCCAGAACCAGAACCGGAGCCTGAACCGGAGCCGGATGCGGAGGCCGCACCCGAGCCGAAACCCGCTCCCGTCATTGCGCCGCCGCCGGCCGAGCTGAAGCCCGTCCGCGCGGAGACGCGCCAGGAGTTCGCGCGCATCGACGCCGATCTCCTCGAGGATCTGCTGAACGCGGCTGGCGAGATCAGTATCTACCACTCGCGACTGAGCCAGCAGGTCAGCTCGTTCGAGTTCAACGTCGAGGAACTCGACCAGACCGTACAGCGCCTGCGCGAGCAGCTCAGGAAGCTCGAGATCGAAACTGAAGCGCAGATCATGCACGGCCACCAGGAGACGCTGGTCGCACGCGACTTTGATCCACTGGAAATGGATCGCTACTCGAACATGCAGCAGCTGTCCCGCGCCCTCGCCGAGTCGGCGAATGACCTGCAGAGTCTCAAGGAAATGCTGACGAGCCTGACGACCGAGGCGGAAAGCCTGCTCGTGCAACAGTCGCGCGTCACGGCCGAGCTGCAGGACGGACTCATGCGTACGCGCATGGTGCCGTTCGAACGGCACGTCGGTCGCTTGACCCGGCTGGTGCGGCAGGCCGCCGACGAATCCGGCAAGCGGGCGGAGCTCGCGGTCGAAGGTGCCTCTGGCGAGCTGGACCGGCAGGTGCTCGACAAGATGCTGCCGCCGTTCGAGCACATGCTGCGCAACGCGATCGTGCATGGCATCGAGACCCCCGAGGAGCGCCAGGGAGCGAACAAGCCGGCGATGGGGCGCATTACGATTCGCCTGCATCGCGAGGGTTCGGAAATGGTCATCGATGTCGCGGACGACGGCCGCGGCCTGGACGTCAACGCGATTCGCCGCAAGGCCTACGAGCGCGAGATGCTGCAGCCGGACAGCAAGGTCACGGACGAAGAGATAATGGAGCTGATCCTGACGCCTGGGTTCTCGACGGCGGGTGCCGTAACCCAGTCTGCCGGCCGCGGCGTCGGCATGGACGTCGTTGCCAACGAGGTCAAGAAACTCGGCGGCTCGCTCAGGATCTCTTCGGTGACCGGTCAGGGCACCAACTTCACGGTTCGCCTGCCGTTCACGCTCGCAATTACGCAGGCGCTGATCGTGCGCACGGGCGACGAGATCTACGCGCTGCCGCTGCCGTCCGTCGAAGGTGTCGCGCGGATTCCGCGGGCCGAGCTCGAGACGCTGCTGAGCCAGACGGAACCGAGCTACCAGTACGGCGAGCAGACCTACAAGTTCCGCCACCTGGGCATGTACCTGGGCGGCCAGGCCGCCAAGCTGGCCAAGGATGAGGCCTACATTCCGGTAATCCTCGTTCGCGCAGGCGACTACTCGGCGGCTCTGCTGACCGACGAGATGCTGGCCAGCCGCGAGATCGTCGTCAAGTCGGTCGGCCCGCAGCTGGCCAGTATTCGCGGCGTTTCCGGGGCGACGATTCTCGGCGATGGCCGCATCGTGCTGATTCTCGACATCAATGCGCTGGTTCGTACCGGCGCGCCCGTGGTCGAACTGAAGAAGGCCGCGCCGACTCCGAGCGACGAACGACCGCTGGCGCTGGTCGTCGACGATTCGATTACCGTCCGCAAGGTCACCGAACGTTTCCTCAAACGTCACGGCATGCGCGTCATGACCGCCAAGGACGGTCTCGACGCAATCAGCGTGATCCAGGAAGCCAAGCCCGACATCATCCTGCTCGACATCGAGATGCCGCGCATGGACGGCTACGAGTTCGCGTCGCACGTTCGCAACGACGATCGCGTCGCGGATGTGCCGATTATCATGATCACCTCGCGCGTCGGCGACAAACACCGCGCGCGCGCCATCGAGCTCGGCGTCAACGATTACCTCGGCAAGCCGTACCAGGACGCACAGCTCCTGGAGGCGATTCGCCGCCAGTTTGACGAACGCGGGATAGAGCTGTCATGAGTGCCGAAACCGAAGAGCTATATAGCCTGCTCGTGCCGCTCGTCGAGGAGCGCCTTATCGTGCCGCGTGCCTGCGTCGCCGAGGTCGTCCGCTTCGCGAAGCCGGAGCAGGAAGAGGGCGCGCACGACTGGATGCTCGGCACCATCAACTGGAACGGCCGGGCACTGCCGGTAGTCGCTTTCGAGGGGACGCTTGGCAAAGACGTACCGGCGGCAACGGGCCGCACGCGTATCGTCGTGTTCCTGGCCAGTACCGGCCAGCTCAAGACGGGTTACTTCGGCGTGCTCACGCAGGGGTTCCCGCAGCTCGTGCGCGTCAATCGCGACGTACTGAAGCTCGAGGAAGGGGCGGGCGGCTGGCCCGAGGACGCGCCCGTGCTCTGCCGGGTCAAGATGATCAACGAGTTCCCGCTGATTCCCGACCTCGAAAAGCTCGAGCTCATGCTCGCGCGCGAATCACTCCAGGCCTAGGTCACTCCCCCGAGGTCACCCCAGCGCGCCTGCGCCAGCGTGATGGCGGCAACGGCCGCGGTCTCGGTACGCAGTATGCGCGGCCCCAGTGAGACCGCGCTGAATCCCGCGAGCTCCGCATCGTCGTACTCACGGTCCGAAAAGCCGCCTTCCGGTCCTATCAGCAGGCACAGCTTTTCCGGCGGTGCGTCGACACCGGCGAGTGTCTGCCTGGCGCCCGGTGTCAGGATCAATTCCGTGCTGTCGCGCGCGCCGTCGCCGCCAAGGAAATGATTGAGTGGCAGGGCTGCGTCCACGAGGGGTGGCCGAATACGTCCGGATTGCTCACAGGCGCTGATCGCGACCCGCTGCCAGTGATCGCGGCGCTTGGCCGCCCTCGCGTCGTCGAGCTTGACCATGCCGTGGTCGGTCAATACGGGGGTGATACGCTTGACGCCGAGTTCGGTCGCCTTCTGCACCACGAAGTCCATGCGTTCGCCGCGCGAGATGCCCTGCACGAGATGCAGCTTGAGCGGCGACTCCGTGGCGGTATCCAGCGCGTGATCCACGCTCAGCGTGACGTCATTCCTGCGGATGGCGGTGATCGTGGCTGCCCACTCGCCGTCGTCGCCGTTGAAGACCGCGATCCGGTCGCCGGGGCGCAGCCGGAGTGTGCGGCCGAGATACCGGGCCGCATCGTCGGTCAAAACGAGCTCGCGGTCGTTGCCGAGTCCGCCGGAAACAAATAGCCTCGTCTTCATGAGCTCTGAATCATGCCCTAACTCGGACCTCGAGTTTATGGTGGATCACGAAACGGGACTGATCGCGCCCGCACGTCAGCGCCCGAGCCCCAACTGCGACGATCGGCCCGCGGGTGTCGACGTCGATACTCTCGTGGTGCACGGCATCAGTCTGCCACCTGGCGAGTTCGGCGGCGATGCGATCGAGCAGCTGTTCACGAATTCGCTCGATTGGGACGCGCACCCTTACTACGCGGGCATACGCGGCGTCGAAGTCTCGGCGCACCTCCTCGTCCGCCGCGACGGTGCGGTGACGCAGTTCGTGCCTTTCGGGAAGCGGGCCTGGCATGCGGGTGAGTCGCAGTTTCGCGGGCGAACGCGGCTCAACGACAGTTCGATCGGTATCGAGCTCGAGGGCGAGGACGAAACGGCCTACGATGAGCGCCAATATGTCGCGCTCGCCGGGGTCCTCAAGGCGCTGCTGGCCGCCTACCCGGCCCTGACGCCACGCAGGATTGCGGCGCACTCGGACATCGCGCCCGGCCGAAAAACCGACCCTGGCCCTGCTTTCGACTGGCTGCGGCTGTATCATTACCTGGCATGAACCTGATCGCCCTCCTCATCGGGCTGGCCATCGAGCGGCTCGCAACCCAGATCTTTCACTGGCGTCGAATGCGCTGGCTCGATCGGCTTATCGACTCGGGCTTCGCAAGGGCGAAACGGTTCGCGAATTGGCCCGCTATCCTGTCGGTCATCGTTATCGTGCTCTTGCTCGCGCTGCCCGTGCTGATTGTCATTATCGCGCTCGGCGACTCGCTGCTTGGTTTCCCGTACCTGTTCCTGGCGATCATCGTCCTGTTCTTCTCGCTCGGCCCGAACGACATCGGCGAGGACGTTAGCGAGTACTGCGCCGCGCTCGAGGCCGGCGACGAGGAACGCATCCAGCAGACCGCGAAGACGCTGGTTGAAAGCGACGTGCCGAGCGATCCCCTCGAACGAATCCACTGCGTCGAGTCCGCGGTCTTCATCCAGGCCAATAACCGGCTGTTCGCCGTTATCTTCTGGTTCGTCGCACTTGGCCCGCTGGGGCCGCTCGGCGCCTGGCTGTACCGTGCGACGGACCTGGTGCGACGCCGCGCCGTTTTCGCGGCCGCCCGCGGCGAGGATGACGACGGCAACCTCGAGGCACTGCGGGACGCGGCAGTTACCGTGCACGGCTGGCTGGCATGGCTGCCGGCGCGCCTGACGGCGCTCGGCTATGCGATCGCGGGTCACTTCGATGCTGCCTTTGCCGCCTGGCGCGCTCCCCGGGAGCCCGACGCAACGGTCTCGGAAGCAAGCGAAAATCTGCTCGCCCGCGTAGGTGTCGGTGCACTCGCGCTACACGAACAGCCGGGTGAGGATCTAACGGAGCGCGGCGTCCGCGGAGCGGCAGCGGCCAACAAGCTGGTGTTTCGCCTGCTGATCGTCTGGGCCGTCATTATCGCGGCCATGACGCTTTACGGCTGGTCGATGTGATTCGCCGCTCGCCGCGAGCGACAGCGGCGACCGCTACCTTGCTCCTCGCCGGCCTGCTGCAATGCGCAGGCTGCGGCGAGCAGGCAACAGAATCCGCTACCGAAGACGCTCCCGTAGACTCGATCGTCACGCTGGCGCCGCACCTCGCCGAGCTCGTGTTCGCAGCCGGTGCCGGTGACCGCCTCACCGGCGTCAGCGCATGGTCGGACTATCCGCCAGCAGTGGCCGAGCTGCCCATCATCAGCGACGCCTTCACGGTGGATCAGGAGCAGCTCGCGGTATTGCAGCCGTCACTGATACTCGCGTGGCAGAGCGGTACGCCGCAGCACGTCGTCGACGAGCTGCGCGCGTCGGGCCACCGCGTCGAGGCGATAGTGACGCGCAGCCTCGACGACGTGGCCCGTGCCATCGAAAAGATCGGTGAGCTCACCGGCAATGCATCCGACGCGCGCTCGACCGCCGCCGGGTTTCGCGATGAGCTCGAAAGGCTGAGCCGTCAGTACGCGGAGCGTCCCGAGCTGACGGTGTTCTACCAGGTCTCCGCGCAGCCGCTCTACACCGTCAACGGGGAGCACTACATTGGCGAGATACTCAGCCTGTGCGGCGGCCGCAACGTCTTCGCCGAACTGGGCGAGCTGGCGCCTGCCGTCACGGTGGAATCGGTCCTCGATCGTGATCCCGAGGTGCTGCTCGCCGGCGCGGCTGGCGGTGCCCCGTTCGACGAGTGGCAGCGTTGGCCGTCACTCGCAGCGCTGCGCTACGGCAACCTGTTTACGGTTTCCGCCGACGAGATAGGCCGCCCGGGCACACGGCTCGTGACCGCGATCGCCGAAGTCTGCGAGCGCCTCGAAGACGCGCGGCGAAATATCGCCGACTGAAATCCGGTCAGCGGTCGCGCCGCCAGAGCACTTCCTGGCCGCCCTCGATACGTGACAGCACCCGCGCAAGCACGAACAGCAGGTCGGACAGCCGGTTCAGGTAGCGGCCGACCTCCGGCCTGACGTCTTCTTCGCTCGCGAGCGTGGCGACGCGGCGTTCCGCGCGGCGCGCGATCGTACGTGCAAGGTGGCAGGCCGCTGCTGCCTGGCTGCCGCCCGGCAGGATGAATTCCTTAAGCGCCGGCAGGTCCTCGTTGAACCGATCGAGGTCCGTCTCGAGTCGGTCGATGAATTCCTGCTTGACCGCCGAGTGCCCGGGGATGCACAGCTCGCCGCCCAGTTCGAACAGGTCGTGCTGGACCTCGAGCAGGCATTCCCGAACGTTATCCGGCACGGCCGGCATCGCGAGCACGACGCCGATCGCGCTGTTCGCCTCGTCCACCGTGCCGTAAGCCTCGACGCGCGCGCTGTCCTTCGACGTACGGCTGCCGTCACCGAGGCCGGTCGTGCCGTCGTCGCCGGTGCGTGTGTAAATCTTGCTGAGTCTGTGGCCCATTATTTCCAGCCGTATTTGAGTTCGACGAAGCCCGAGCGCTCCTGCATGCGGAAGCTTGCCGCGGTCTCGTAGTCTTCGTCGAAGAGGTTTTCGATGCGGGCATTGAGCTGCCAGCGCTCGCCGAGACTGAGCTGGCCGGTCAGGTTCGTGACGACATAGCTGTCGAGCTCCGTGCCGCCGAAATCGACCCGATCGCCGCTTGCAAGTATCGAGATTCCGACCCGATGTTCGCCGATGTTCTGAATATAGCTCAACGTCGCGCTTTCCTCAGCGCGCCGCAACAGGCGTTCGCCGGTGACCGCATTGTCGGCGCTCTGGCTGACCAGCTCCGTCCGGAACGTGAATGCGTCGCCGCGGTACTCGTAGCCGAGCTGAGCACCGCGGATCTCGGCCTCGGCGATGTTCTGCAGCGTAAATGTGGCCAGGTCGAATTCGATCAGGTCTTCGATATCGTTGACGTAGTACTCGAGTTCGACGCGATGCCGACTGCCGCCCGTGTAACGCAGCCCGATCGTACCGCTGTCCGAAAGCTCGGGATCGAGGTCGACGTTGCCACCGAAGCCGAAGCGGTCGGTGGCGTCGGGTGCGCGGAACGCGCGGCCGAGGCCTGCGCTGAGTGTCCAGCTGTCGGTCAGGTCGAAGGCGTACTCGGCGTTCCACGTGGTCTCGTTGCCGAAGGTCTCGTGGTCGGTGACGCGCACCGCGACGAACGCGCGCTGCCGCTCGAACGTCATCTGATCCTGCACGAACACGGCGCGCACGTCCGTGTCCTCGTCGAATCCCGAGCCGAAAGAAAGCGCCTGCGCGTTTTCGTCGACCAGGTAGACGCCACCGGTCAGCGTGTGATTTTCGAATGCATGGGAGTACTGCCAGTCCAGGCTCACGCGGGTCGATTCGACGAAGTCCGGGACCTGGTTCTGCTCGATCCTGTCGGTCATGTGCGAGACGATCAGCTTGCTCGTGCCGCGCTCCGAGAGCTCGGTGTCCAGCTGCAGCGCCGTAGCATTGTTCTCGTAGTCCTGGTCGACAGGCGCCAGGAAGAAATCCAGGTACTCGACATTGCCCTCGGCCCGCCAGTGGCGCGCGCTCAGGCGATTGGCACCGAACGTCGTCGCGCCATAGATATTGGCCGATGTGTTGTCGTAGCCGCGGTCGATGTCCGAGTCGACGCGTGGCGGGAAGCCGTCGGTTTGCTGCCAGTTGACCGTGGCACCGAACTCGCCCTTGTCACCGCGCAGGCCGGCTGACACGTGGCCCGAGCGGGTGTCGAAGCTGCCGGCGCCCGCGCCGAGGTCGACGTAACTCTCGTCCGCCTTGCGCGTAATGATGTTGATGACGCCGCCGATAGCGTCGGTGCCGAACAGCGACGAGCGCGCACCCTTGACGATCTCGACACGCTCGATGACTTCGGGTGCGATGTGCTGAAACGCCGCTCCGCCGATGGTGCCCGGGTTGATGCGAACGCCATCAACCAGCACGAGCGTGTGATTGCTCTCGGTGCCGCGCATGAAAACGGACGTGGCCTGGCCGGGTCCGCCGTTTCGGCCGATGTCGATGCCTGCCTCGAAGCGCAGCAGTTCTGAGAGATCGGTCGCGAGCGACAGCTCGATGTCGTCGCGCGTAATCACGCGCACCGGAACGATCGCGTCCTCGAGCGGCATTTCGTTGCGTGTGGCCGTCACGATGATCGTGTCGCCGGCCGAGATGTCCGCGAACGCGGACGAAAACAGCATAGCGGACGCAAGCGTTGCGCCCAGGTAGGTACGTATTGTCATGGTCTCCCCGTCGGCATGCCGCCCGCACGCCTTTGCATTCACGTCATGAGCCGCCGGGGGGGAATTCAGGGAGACTGTCAGATCGCCCGAACCTGCGCCCGCCGCGCCGCTCGCCATCAACAGGCCGGTCTCCGGGCTTACGAGCGGACTAACCTCCCCTGACGCCTTCCCGCGAACCTGTCCGGTTCGCAGTGGCTCCGCCAATTCGCGGTTGCCAGGGTTTTACTCGATCACCGTTGCGGGGGCAGCGCCGGAATCGCGTTCTAAAAACGCTCACCGGCTTCCCGTTCGCCCGACGCATACGCGGCGGGCTCACCTGATGAGCGGCCAGAGTAGGGGAGTGGCTGGAAGCCTGTCAAGGACACCGGTGTCGGCGCAGTCGCCGCTTGTGTCGATGGTTCGATGTCGCCATAGTTCGCCCATATGTCCGCAGAATCCAGATCCGGTCCCACGTTCGAGACCAGCGACGCGTCCGAGCAACTCACAACGGCACTTGACGCGGCGATGCGTGCCGCCGACATCAGTCGCGGCTATTACGCCGGCGAGTTTACGGTCAGCACCAAGTCCGATCTCACGCCGGTGACCCAGGCGGACGTCGAATGCGAGCAGGCGATTCGCGACACGATTCTCGCGAGGTTTCCTGACCACGGCTTCTACGGTGAGGAAACCGGCCGTACCCGGGCGGACGCCGAATACCTGTGGCTGGTCGATCCGATCGATGGCACCAAGGGCTTCGTCCGCCAGTACCCTTTTTTCTCGACCCAGATCGCACTGATGCACGCTGGTGAAATCGTGCTCGGCGTCTCCAGCGGCACGATGTTCGATGAACTTGCCTGGGCCGAGCGCGGCAAGGGCGCCTGGCTGAACGGCGAGCCGCTCTCCGTCAGTACGATCGATGACGTCGAACGCGCGGCCGTATCAACGGGCAACCTGAAGTCCCTGGCCCTGTCCGACGGCTGGGCAGCGCTGGCCGGTGTCGTGGCGAGTGCCGACCGCATCCGTGGCTACGGCGATTTCTATCATTACCACCTTCTGGCCGCGGGCAAGATCGATGCGGTCATCGAATCCGACGTGAACATCCTCGATATCGCCGCGCTGTCGATCATCGTTACGGAAGCGGGTGGCGTCTTCACCGATTTGAACGGCAAGCCGCCCGCCCTCGATTCGCGTTCCGTGCTCGCGGCAAACCCGGCCCTGCACGCGCAGTACCTCGCGCGCCTGAAGGGCTTCGTCAGCTGATACGGCTGGGCTCGCCCGTGGCAATAAAAAGTCTACCCGCTCGCCAGGCAACCGCCTCGATGGGGGTGCCATAGAGTTCGCTCAGGCGCGTCTCGTCAAGCATGTCGGCAGCATCGCCGAGCGCCCAGCGGCCGTCACCGTGCAACAACAGGCAACGATCCGCATAGCGAGCCGCCAGGTTGACGTCGTGCAGTGACGCGATAACCGTGCTGCCGGCATTCGCACGGGCCCGAAACTCACCGAGCACGTCCAGCTGGTGCTGCGGGTCGAGGTGATTGGTCGGCTCGTCGAGCAGATAGACCTGCGGCTGCTGCGCGAGAATCTGTGCGACGAGCCGACCAATCACCTCGACCCGCAGCACCAGCTGGACGTGCTCGGTG
>JASJBG010000067.1 GCA_030066625.1 Woeseiaceae bacterium | reverse complement strand
GGTTCGCTCCGCGGACGCGGAGCGTAAGGAGTATTAGTAGAGACGCTTGCGCTTGGCTTCTTCGCGGGACAGGCGCTTCATGTGGCGCTTGACCGCGGCAGCCTTCTTACGCTTGCGCTCCTGGGTCGGCTTCTCGTAGAACTCGCGGCGGCGAAGCTCGGTCAGGACACCGGCTTTCTCGCAGGCGCGCTTGAAGCGACGCAGGGCAGCATCGAAATACTCGTTCTCTTTAACGCGGACGCTAGGCATTTAAATCAGGCCTTCCTTTTTAGCCTACTGGGCGTGCAAATGGTCGTGCACAACAAACCCGGCCGAAGCCGGGACTTGAGAGCCGGCCATTCTAGCGACCCTTTCCGGGCGATGCAATGGCCCGGAAAGCAAGATATGATCCCCGCCCGATGAATATCCTAGGTATTGAGACCTCCTGTGACGAGACCGGCGTTGCTGTCTACAGCACCGAGCGGGGCCTCGTGGCACACGCCCTGCACAGCCAGGTCGATCTGCACGCCGTCTACGGCGGCGTGGTGCCCGAGATCGCGAGCCGCGACCACCTGCGGCGGCTGCTGCCGCTGATCCAGAACGTCCTCGCCGAGGCGGGCATCGAGCGCCCCGACGCCATCGCCCACACCGCGGGGCCGGGGCTGGTGGGCGCCCTGATGGTCGGCGGCGGCATGGCGTCCGGACTCAGCCTGGCCTGGGACTGCCCGCTGGTCGCGATCCACCACATGGAGGGCCATTTGCTCGCGCCCATGCTCGAGGACGAGCCCCCCGCGTACCCGTTCCTCGCGCTGCTGGTCTCGGGCGGGCATTCGATGCTGATCGCCGTGCGCGGACTGGGGCAATACCAGCTGCTCGGCACGACGCTCGACGACGCGGTCGGCGAGGCCTTCGACAAGACCGCCAAGCTGCTCGGTCTCGGCTACCCGGGCGGCCCCGCGCTGCAAAAGCTCGCCGAGAGCGGCGATGACAGCGCGTACGCGCTGCCGCGACCGATGCTCGGCAAGCCGACCCTCGACTTCTCGTTCTCCGGGCTGAAGACTGCCGTGATGCTCGAGGTCCGCAAGGCGGAAGCCGATGGCGAGCTCGAGGCAAAGAAGGCCGACATCGCGGCCTCGTTTCAGCGCGCCGCTGTGGATTCGCTGGTCGGCAAGGCACTGCAGGCCGCGAAGCGCGAGGGCCTCGAGCGCATCGTGATTTCCGGCGGCGTCGGCGCCAACACGCTGCTGCGCAGCGAAATGTCGGCCCGTTTCGACGGCGATGTGTACTATCCGCGGCTCGCATTCTGCACCGACAACGGCGCAATGATCGCGATTGCCGGTGCGCTAAGGCTCGCGGATGCCGGCACCGCCGAGACCATTCGCGCACAGGCTCGCTGGTCGCTCGACAGTCTCGACGTGCCGCAGGCTTCCTGAAGGACTCGTCATCATATGGACATTATTTTTCTTCATGATCTGAAGATCGAGACGGTCATCGGCATCTGGGACTGGGAGCGCAAGATCCGCCAGACTGTCGTGATCGACCTGGACATGGCCACCGATATTCGCAAAGCGGCGTCGTCGGACGGTATCGACGATACGCTCAATTACAAGAACGTCGCGAAGCGCCTGCAGCAATACGTCGGCGAATCGGAGTTTCTGCTGGTCGAGACGATGGCGGAGAGCATTGCCGAAGTCGTCCTGACCGAGTTCGATGTTCCCTGGGTACGAGTCCGGGTCAGCAAGCCGGGTGCCATTCGCGGCGCCGGCGACGTCGGCGTTCTGATCGAGCGCGGCGAGAAGACGTAACGAAATGGCAAGGGTCTACCTGGGGCTCGGCAGCAATATCGACGCGGAGGCTAATCTCGCCCTCGGCATTCGTGAGCTGCGCCAACGCTACGGCGATCTCGACCTGTCGCCCGTGTACCGCAGCGCGGCCGTCGGCTTCGACGGCGACGACTTCTTGAACATGGTCGTGGCGATGGAAACGACCGCCTCCCCCGAGGACATCCACGCTCAAATCGAGCTGATTCATACCCTCAGCGGGCGAAAGCGCGGCGAGCAGAAGTTCTCGGCGCGGTCACTGGATATCGACTTGCTGCTGTACGACGACCTCGTCGTCGAGCACCCGCGCTTCCGTATCCCTCGCGATGATGTACTCGAGTACAGTTTCGTGCTGCGGCCCCTCGTTGAGATCGCGCCAGAATTCGTACACCCCGTGACGCAGAGGACGCTCGCCGAGCACTGGCACGCATTTGACCAGGCCGGCCAGCCGCTCGAGCCGGTCACGGTGGCCTTCTGAAAAATTACGTCAAATAGCGGCGTAATCCGCGCCGCTCGACTGTCCAAAACGGTACACGCAGCGCGGCGTCTGCCGCGCCGATTGGTTACTATCCGACGTTCGCTTGAGCAAGCCGGGCGGCAAGCCCGCGGGAGACCCGATGCGCAACCTGTTCCTCGTTTCACTGGCCCTCGTACTCGCCGCCTGCAGCAGCAGCGATGGCAGCATTACCGGCGGGCCGATCTCGACGAACGAGTGCTCGGTGACAGGCCAGAAGCAGTTTGTACTCGACGCGATGAATGCCTGGTACCTTTGGAACGACCAGCTCCCAACCAACGTCAACATCGACGACTTTGCGACGCCCGAGGACCTGCTGGCCTTCCTGAGCGAGTTCAGCCCGGACGACGGCAGCGGCAATCCTGTCGACCGCTTCAGCTTCATAAACTCGGCGGCCGCCGACCAGGCGTTTTTCGGTGAGGGACAGTTCGAAGGGTTCGGCTTCAGCTTTCGCTTCGAGTCGGCGGACGATGCGCGCCTGACGCGCGTATTCGGCGGCAGCCCGGCGGCGGGCGGCGGCCTTGCCCGTGGCCAGCAGATCCTTTCGCTCGACGGCCGCACGGTCGCCGAAATCGAGGCGGCGGAGGGCCTTAGCGCGGCGCTCGATCCGACGACGGTCGAATTCACGATGCGCGAGCCGAACGGCAACGAATTCACCACCACGATCACGAAGGCGATCGTCACGATCGATCCGATTCCACAGCACCGAATTATCGACAACAACGGTACGCCGGTCGGCTACATGGAATTGGCCACCTTTATCTCGACCGCCGACCCGCGCTTCCAGGCGGTCTTTACCGAGTTCCTGAACGCCGGCGTTCAGGACGTCATCATCGACCTGCGCTACAACGGTGGCGGACTGGTCAGCACCGCGGAACTGCTGGCCGACTATCTCGGCGGTTCGATCGCGCAGAATTTCACGTTTTCGGAAACCCGCTTCAATGCGGATCGCGCGGCGGCAAACAACAGCACGGAACCTTTCGAGCTGCGGCCGAGCTCACTGAGCCTCGCGCGCCTCGTCATCATTGCGACCCAGAGCACGGCATCTGCCAGCGAGCTGGTGACCAATGGCCTCGAGCCCACCAGCGCCGAGGTCGTCGTCGTCGGCGACCGCACATTCGGCAAGCCTGTCGGCCAGATCGGGCTCGAGTTCTGCGAGAAGATCCTGCGTCCGACGGCGTTCCAGACGGTCAATGGCGACGGCTTCGGCGACTTTTTCGACGGCTTGCCAGCCGATTGCGCGGCACCTGACGACATCAATGTCGCGGTGGGAGATCTGGCAGACCCGAATGTCGACGCGGCACTGACGTGGCTATCGACGGGCGCTTGCCCGGGCAGCTCGGTTACGCCGGGTTTCGAAAAGCTCGCCGTCGAGGCCGGGCAACGCAAGCTGCAGGGCCCGGCGCCAAGCTGGCGGCAATACGCCGGGGCTTACTAGCCCGCGAATCCCAGCTTACCAGCCGACCGAACGGCCGCCGTCCACAGCGACGATCTGTCCCGTGACGTAGCGCGCGTCGCGCACCAGGTACAGCACGCAACCCGCAATGTCGTCCGGATCGCCCGGCCGGGCGAGCGGCACCTGCTCGAGAATCGTCTGCTTGGTTTCCGCGCTCATGCCGTCCTCGGGCCAGAGGATCGCGCCGGGTGAGACGCCGTTTACGCGAATATCCGGACCGAGGTCCTTCGCGAGCGCGCGCGTCAGCATCGCGAGCCCGGCTTTCGCGGGACCGTAGACGAGATGCTCCTTCAGCGGGCGCTGTGCGTGAATGTCGACGATGTTGATGATCACTCCCTGCGCATCGCGCAGCGCGGGCACCGCAGCCTGCGACAGAAACAGCGGCGCCTTAAGGTTGCTGCCGGTCAGGTCCGTCCAGTGTTCCTCGGTGATCTCGCCGATGCGCGTCGGGTAGAACGTCGACGCATTGTTGACGAGGATATCGAGGCGGCCCTGCCAGTCGAGGACCCGGCCGATGAGGTCGGGAAGCGAGGCCGTATCGAGGAGGTCGGCCTGCAGCGCGAAAGCGGAGTGGGCGCGAGCTGCGTTGAGTTCGTCGACGAGCGCGTTCGCTGCGTCCGCCGAACCCCGGTAGTGCACGGCCACATTGGCGCCTGCACCGTGCAGGCGACGCACAATCTGCGCACCGATTCGGCGCGCCGCGCCAGTCACGAGCGCGACGCGTCCATCCAGACTGTCGGTCATGGGTGTTTCCTCACTGGGTCCGTACGGCGGGACGCAATCGTTAGCGTGTGGGTGCCCGCTCGGCTATAAAGGCGCATTCTAAAAGGTTTGCCCGCCACGCATGCAAGTCGAGACCTCGAGCCGTCTCCCAGACGTCGATTCTGCCAGCGCCGCCCACACCGGGCGCTGCGCGGCTTTCATTCGCGGGCGCATCGCGGAGGCCGGCGGCAGCGTGAGCTTCGCCGAATACATGCAGCACGCGCTGTACGCGCCCGGCCTCGGTTACTACGCCGCCGGCGCGACCAAGCTCGGCGAGGCGGGCGACTTCATTACGGCACCGGAGCTGTCACCGCTGTTCGGAAGCGTCATCGCTCGTCAGTGTGCGGGCGTCCTCGACAGCGTCGGCGGCGGGTCGATTCTCGAACTCGGTGCCGGCAGCGGCAGGCTCGCGATTGACGTGCTGAAAAAGCTGTCCGAGCTCAAAGCACTCCCCGATCGCTACCTGATTCTCGAAGTCTCCGCGGAGCTGGCAGAGCGGCAGCGGGCGGCGATCGAAACCGAAGTCCCGGAGCTGGCACCGCGGGTTACGTGGCTAGCCGAACTGCCGACCGGACATCGCGGGGTGATTCTCGCGAACGAGGTGATCGACGCATTGCCGGTCGAGCGTTTCGTTCGTCGCGATTCGGTACGGCAACTGCGCGTGACGATCGAAGGCGATACGTTTCGTTTCGTCGAGGCGGACGCGCCACGGAACCTGGAGTCAGCCGTTGCGGCCATCGAGGCCGATCTCGGCAACCGGCTCGCAGAGGGCTACGTGTCCGAGGTCTCCCTCGGTGCAGCAGGTTGGCTCGCTGATGTCCTGGCATCGCTCGATGCGGGCATCGCGCTGTTATTCGACTACGGACTCGGGCGGCGCGAGTACTATGCGCCGGACCGCAACGCGGGCTGGCTGCGCTGCCATTTTCGCCACCACGCTCACAGTGACCCGCTGATCCTCGCCGGCGTGCAGGACATCACTGCGTGGGTCGATTTCTCGCTGGTCGCGGCAGCTGCCATCGAGTCGGGTTCCGAACTTGTCGGCTACACAGACCAGGCATCGTTCCTGATCGGCGGTGGCCTCGAACAGGAGCTCGCCGGTCTTGCGAGCCTCGCGCCTGCAGCCCAGGCCGAATTGTCGCGGCAGGTCAAAGTGCTTACGCTGCCGGGCGAGATGGGGGAACGCTTCAAGTGCCTCGGCATACGCCGCGGCGAGGCGGCCGTGCCCGGGGGATTCGCATTCGCTGACAGGACCCACACGCTATGACCTGGCTACAGATCGTCGTACTCGCCATCGTGCAGGGCCTGACCGAGTTCCTGCCGATCTCCAGTTCCGGCCACCTCGTGCTCGTGCCGACGTTCTTCGGCTGGGGTGACCAGGGCCTGGCCTTCGATGTTGCCGTGCACTTCGGCTCGCTGCTGGCGGTCTGCGCGTTTTTTCGCCGCGACATCGCCGGCCTGATTCGCGGCGGCCTGCAGCTGGCCCGTTTCAGGAGCGACACGACCGAGTCACGGCTCGCACTCGGCATTGCGCTCGGCACGATTCCGGCGGCCGTTGCCGGCCTGACGCTGGCGGGCTGGATCGAGGCCAACCTGCGCGACCCGAGGGTCATCGTGTTCACGCTGGCGGGTTACGCCGTCCTGATGGTGCTGGCCGATCGCTTTGGCGGGCGCGAAAAGAACGTAACCGACGTCAGGATCCGCGACGCGTTCCTGATCGGCTGTGCCCAGGCGCTCGCGCTCATTCCGGGCACGTCGCGCTCCGGCGTCACGATCACGGCCGGGCGAATGCTCGGGTTTGCACGCCAGGACGCTGCGCGCTTCTCGTTCCTGCTGTCGGTGCCGGTGATCCTGCTGGCCTCGGGCTACAAGGGACTGGAACTCGCGCTCGGCGAAGCGGCCGTCCCGTGGGGCGAGCTCGGCGTCGCGATCCTCGTATCAGCTATAGTCGCCTACCTGAGCATCGAGTTCTTCATGCGCTTCGTCAGCCGCATTGGACTGTTGCCGTTCGCGGTCTATCGGCTGTTGCTAGCGGGGATCATCGTCTATGTCCTGCTGTAGTCGCGTCCTGTTCCTGCCCGCACTGTTGCTTGTAACGAGCGCCGCGCACGGCGATGGCCGAGCGTACCTGCTCGGCGGCGGGCTGGAAGTCGACTCCGCGGACGGCGTTGCGGTGGCGCTGCTCGGCAACCTCGAACTCGCGACGGAGACCTGGCTGTCTGCGTCTTTCGGGCGTACGGACGTCGAGCTGCCGCGCCGCGTCGAGGCGCAGACGATCTACGCGCACATCGGCATCGACCACTATTTCGAACCGGTCGGCGTTCGCGCAAGCGTTGCCTACTGGGGCGACCACGATCTCTTCGATTCGATCGACTATCGCGGTGCGCTGTACACGCGGGCCGAGTGGGGCTCGATCAGCCTCGAACTCGAGCATCGCGACTTCGAGCTCGACCTGCCGGCTATCGGTGACCTCGTCCCGCCGCGCGATGTCGGTTTCAGTGCCTTCGGCGCCGGCCTGAGCGGTCGCGTGCAGGCGAGCGAAGACGTCGATCTGTTTGCATCCGGCATGAGCTACGACTACGACGTGCCGCTGCGCATCGAGGATTCCGATCGGCTGCTGAATCTGTTGTCCATCAGCCGCCTGAGCCTTTTGTCGAGCCTGATCGACTGGCGCGTCGCTGCAGGTGTCGGTTTCGACATGAAGGGCTCTCAGCGGCTCGAGTTCGATGTCTCGAAATGGCGCGGTTCGATCGATGGCGGCGACAACTTCGGCGCCACCGTGAGTTTCCTGACGCCTGTTAGCGATCGTACCGACCTGGAGCTCCGGCTTGGTTACGACGACTCGGAGCTTTACGGCGACGTTACGGTGCTGTCGCTGTTCCTGTATTTCTACGGCGGATAGCCGCAATCCGCGCCTTGCGGATTGCCTCGGGGATTCGCGCCGGCTCGTTGGCCGCCGCAATTGCGGCCGTGTCGACCTCCCTCGCGGCGTCCAGCGCGTCGCGAAACAGCTGTGCCTGGCTATAGTCCCGATCCTCGAGGCCGGTGCGGCCGCGCGCGTCCGCTTCGCAGGTTACGAGGAACATCTCGAAGCGTTCAGGTCGGCGAAACGCGTCGGTCTTCTCGAGCACCTTGAGAATCGTTTTTGACCTCAGGTCCGCCGCACGATGCACGTGCGTATGGTATTCGGCGACGATGATGGCGAGGTCGCGGCAGGCGCGCGGCACGGGCAGGCGTTTCGCCAGTTCGCGAATCAGCTTGACGCCGCGCTGCTCATGGCCGGGATGGCTCGGCAGTTTGTCTTGCGGCGTCGTGGCCTTGCCGAGGTCGTGGACGAGCGCGGCGAAGCGCACCTCGAGACCCGCGGACAGTCTGTCCGTCTGGTCGAGGACGAGCATCGTATGCAGGCCCGTGTCGATCTCCGGGTGCCAGCGTTCGGGCTGAGGAACGCCGAACAGTGCGTCCACTTCCGGGTAGAGAACCTTCAGTGCGCCGCACTCCCTGAGGGTCTCGAAGAACACCCGCGAGTTCGTCGTCGACAGGGCAGATTCGGTTTCCTTCCAGACTCGATCGGGTACCAGTGCGTCGGCCTCGCCGGCTGCAACGATGTCGCGCATCAAGGTCAGCGTCTCGTCCGCGATCTTGAAGCCGCGAGCCGCGAATCGAGCGGCAAATTTCGCCGCGCGCAGGATACGCACCGGGTCTTCGATGAAAGCGTCCGACACGTGCCTGAGGAGCTTGTTCTCGAGGTCGGTGGCGCCGCCGAATGGATCGATCAGCGTGCCGTTCTCGTCGCGCGCCATGGCATTGACGGTGAGGTCGCGGCGGCTCAGGTCGTCTTCGATACTGACGTCCGGTGAGGTATTGAAGGCGAAGCCGTGGTAGCCGGCGGCGGTCTTGCGTTCCGTGCGGGCGAGCGCGTACTCCTCGCCGGTCTCGGGGTGCAGGAACACCGGGAAGTCCTTGCCCACGGCGCGGTAGCCGCGCTCCAGCATGTCCTCGGGCGTGGCGCCGACGACACACCAGTCGCGTTCCTTCACAGTCAGTCCGAGCAGTTCGTCCCGGACCGCGCCACCGACGAGGTACACTTGCATCGCGCGATCATAGCAAGCTTAGGGACAGGTGCCGCCTTCGAAATGACCACAGGACGTTGCGTTCGATACGTGTTGTTGCTCGCAGCCGTGCTGATGCAGTCGGGCTGTTATTACATGCAGGCGGCGCAAGGGCAGCTCGAGGTGCTCGCCAAACGCGAGTCCATCGAGTCGGTGATTGACGATCCCGACACGCCGCCCGAACTTGCCGAGCGGCTCCGGCTCGTCGCCGATGCGCGTGATTTTTCGATCGCCGAGCTCGGCCTGCCGGATAACAAGAGCTATCGCAGCTACTCCGACCTCGAGCGGGACTTCGTTGTCTGGAACGTATTCGCCGCGCCGGAATTCTCACTCGCACCCGAGACCTGGTGCTTCCCGGTCGCCGGCTGCGTGGCCTACCGCGGCTACTTCAAGAAAGCGGCGGCAGAGAAGGAAGCCGCGCGGCTGGCGGCGCAGGGTAACGACGTCCATGTCGGCGGCGTCACCGCGTACTCGACGCTCGGCAAACTGTCGGAC
This sequence comes from Woeseiaceae bacterium, assembly GCA_030066625.1. GTDB lineage: Bacteria > Pseudomonadota > Gammaproteobacteria > Steroidobacterales > Woeseiaceae > UBA1847. The sequence goes on along the minus strand of JASJBG010000067.1, from coordinate 4,526 downwards.
CCGGTGCTGAACACGATGATGCGCTGGGACGACATTCAGCTTGTCTCCGTGCTGTTTCACGAGCTCGCGCACCAGAAGCTCTACGTGAAAGGTGACACGGCTTTCAATGAGTCGTACGCGACGGCGGTCGAGGAGTTCGGTATCGAGCGATTCCTGGCGGCGCGCGGTGAGTCGGAGACTTTCGAGAACTACCAGGCTCGAAAGGAACTTCGGAAACGGCTGATCGCGCTCGTCGGCGCTGCGCGTGACGACCTCGAGATCTACTACTCGGAGACCATCGACGACGATGAGAAGCGCCTGCTCAAGGAGCATCGCATCGAACGGCTGGTCGCGGATCTCCGGCAGCTATTCGAGGAGGAGGGCAGGTCGGCGGACGCCTGGCTTTCGGAACCGTTCAACAACGCGCGCATCATCTCGATGGTGCTGTACGACGGACGCGTTCCTGCGTTCCGGCAACTGCTCGCCGACTGCGACAACGAACTCGAGTGCTTCTATGATTCCGCCGAACAGCTGGCGGAACTCGACAAGGCCGAGCGTGACGCGAAGCTCGACGGGTTGATGCCGGGAATCGACTCTACCTAGTTCGGTTTCGCGAACAATTTGAGGAACAGCTCGGTCACGTAGTCGACATGCGCGCTGCGCACGTCGTCTGGCACGCCCGAGTCGATACCGAGCATGATCCGCGACTGGAACTGATCGGCCGTCATGCCGAACAGCGTGCGCGCGGCTTTTCCGAAGTCCTCGACATCGAGTTCGTCGGCATGGTGCTCGAGGAATCGCGTCAACGAGTCCAGCGTTTGCTGCGGGCCCGTCTCGTAGAACACCTGCGTCACGTGCGGGTGCTCGATCGCCTCGGCCATGACCAGGCGCCACATCGAGACGACGCGTGGATCCGACAATAGCCGCAGGTAGCCGTCCGAGAAGGCACGCAGGCCACTTTCCAGCGTGTGGAATTCAGACGGTGCGACGGTGAGGTCGTACTCGGCGACCTTGCCGGAGATACACGAGCGGAACAGTTCGTCCTTGTTGGCGAAGTGCGAGTAGACGGTCTGCTTCGACACGCCGGCATGCGAGGCGATGCTGTCCATCGAGGTTCGCTCGAAGCCCTCGGTCAGGAACAGGTGCGCGGCCGCCTCGGCGATCTGCTGGCGCTTCTCCTCGCTCTTCGGGCGGCCACGCCGCGCCGTTACATTTTGTTCTAAATTCATACTGGACAGTCTAGTATATGTATGGTTTAATCTCAAACCGTACGGTCTAGTATATACGATTTTCCGAAAAAACCAACTGTTTTTCAAAGAGATAGTGCCATGACCCGCAGATTATACGCATTTCTCGCTGTCGTGTTCGCCGCGCTGCTTGCCGGCTGCGGTCCCGCGGCACCGGCCGCGACGCCGAGCGCGCCCGCAACCTATGTCGAAACTGTCGCGATAGCGCGCGCGAGCGGCTACGAGGCTCCCTCGAGCTACACGGGCCGCGTCGAAGCGGCGCTCACCAGTGCGGTCGGCTTCGAAGTTGGCGGTCTCCTGACCGACGTGATGGTCGACGACGGTGACCGGATCGAAAGGGGACAGCCGCTGGCGATCCTCGACACGGCGCGCCTCGGCGCGAGTCGCGCGGAGGCAGCCGCGGCGCTCGCGCAGGTCGAGGCCGACCTCGAACTGGCGAGAGCCACCTTTGCCCGCACGTCGGAGGCTTTCGACTACAAAGGCGTCTCACAGCAGCAGCTCGACGAGGCTCGCCAACGTGTACATGCGCTCGAGGCCGCAAAGCAGGTCGCCGCTGCGCGCATTCAGCGTATCGACGTCGACATCGACAAGGCGCGGCTCGTCGCGCCTTTCGATGGCACCGCCATTCGCCGGGTAGCCGATCCCGGCGTTGTCCTGGCCGCGGGCCAGCCGATCATCGAAATCCAGAGCAGTGCGGATCCCGAGGTGCGCATCGGCGTTGCGCCGGACGTGGTTTCGTCGTTGGCGGTCGGCCAGCAGTACGACCTGAGGATCAACGATCGCCCCGGCCGCGCGACACTGCGCGCGGTCGTAGGTCGTCGCGACGAGGTAACGAGAACGGTGGACGCGTTGTTCGTCATCGACGGTGCGGATACGCAGGTCCGACCGGGCGACATCGCGTCGTTCGAGACGCGCATCTGGATTGATGCTCCCGGCTTCTGGCTGCCGATGTCGGCGCTGGTGGAAGGGCCGCGCGGTCTCTGGCAGGCGCTTGTGGCGGAGCCTGACGGCAACCGTCACGTGCTGGTCGGGCGCACGCTCGAGGTCCTGCACGCCGGTGCCGAGCGCGTCTATGTGCGCGGCACCCTGACCGAAGGCGACCGACTGGTAGGCGCGGGTACACAGCGCGTCGTTGTTGGCCAGGTCGTTCGTATTGACACACCGGCCGGTCCCGAGCGGGTCGCCCGTGCGGGAGGCGATCATGCAGCCGACTAAAGCGCCGGGTCTCAAGGACCTGCTGTTTCGCAACACGCACCTGCTGGTCCTGTCGATACTGGTTATTACCCTCGCCGGCATGTCGGCGCTGAACAACCTGCCGCGCATCGAGGATCCGCGAATCACGACGCGCAACGCACTCGTCATCACGCAGTTCCCGGGTGCCTCTGCCGAACGGGTCGAGGCGCTCGTGACCAAGCCGCTCGAAGAGGAGCTGCGCGAAGTCGAGGCCATCAAGGCGATCGAATCGACGTCGCGCGCGAATATCTCGGTGATCTCGATCGAGCTTGTCGACAGCATCGACAAGAGCACCAACCAGACCGCGTTCTCGCGCATTCGCGACAAGCTCGGCGAAGCCGAGGTACGGCTACCGGCGGGTGCGCTGAAGCCCGAGTTCGACGATGAGCGTGGCGCGTCGGCATTTGCACTGGTCATTGGGCTGTCGGCCGCGGACGGTGAGCGTCGCTCGATGGGCATGCTGAGTCGCCTTGCCGAAGAGCTGGCGGACCGCTTTCGCAATCTCGGCGGCGCGGAACGAGTCACCGTCTACGGCGACACGACCGAGGAAATAACGATCACGCTCGATCGCGGAGAACTCGCCGCCCAGGGTCTGTCGGCAGCCGATGTCGCGCTCGCCGTTGATGCGGCTGACCCGAAAGGCGCCGCCGGTGCGCTGCGTGCGAGCGATCGCGACCTGTTTCTCGAGGTTGGCGGCGAGCTCGACTCGGTGACGCGCATCCGCAACCTCGTCGTGCGCCAGGGATCCGACGGTCGCCAGCTTCGGCTCGGCGACATAGCAACGGTAGAGCGACTCTGGCGGGAGCCGCCGGACAGCTACGGCTACCTGAACGGCGAGCGCGTCGTGTTCGTCGCGACGGCCGCTGCCGAAAACGTCCGTATCGACGAGTGGCAGGTACGGGCCGACGACGTTGTCGCCGATTTTCGCGCGTCGCTCGACGCCGGCATTCGCGTCGACGAGGTGTTCCGCCAGAGCGAATACACCGAAGAGCGCCTGTCATCACTGTCCGGCAACCTTGCGATGGGCGCGGCGGTGGTCATGCTCGTCGTGCTGATTGGTCTCGGCTGGCGCGCGGCGGTCATCGTCGGCGCCGCGCTACCGCTCAGCGCGTTCTCGACCATGTTCGGGCTGACGTTCTTCGGCCAGCAGATTCACCAGATGTCGATTTTCGGCATGATCATCGCGATCGGTCTCCTGATCGACAACGCGATCGTAGTGACCGACGAGATCCAGAAGCGCCTTAAGGCCGGTGAGGGCCGCCGCGAGGCGGTCGCAGGCACGGTCAGCCACCTGTTCGCGCCGCTCGCCGCATCGACGCTGACGACTATCCTCGGCTTCATGCCCATCTTCCTGCTGCCCGGCAACGTCGGCGATTTTGTCGGCCCCATCGCGATCTCCGTCGTGCTGGCACTGGCGGCGTCGTTCATCATCTCGATGACCATTATCGCGGCGCTCGCCGGACGCTTCGTGCCAGAGGGCGATGCCGATGCGCCGCGCGATGCGCGCTGGTGGCAGGATGGTATTCGCGTCGACGCGCTGCACTCGATAACGCGCCGATTGCTGACAGCAGCGTTCGAGCGGCCGCTCGCGGCGATTGCCGCGTCGCTGGTTCTGCCGGTGGCCGGATTCGTACTCGCAGGGACCTTGAGCCTGCAGTTCTTCCCACCGGCCGATCGCGACCAGTTCGAGATCGAGGTCTGGATGCCGGATGAGTCGTCGCTGACCAACACGCGCAATACGAGTCTCGCGATCGAACGTGCAATCCGCGAGCAGGACGGCGTGCGCCAGGTGAGCTGGCTCGTCGGTGGCAGCCATCCGCAGATTTACTACAACCGCATCATGAAGCAGGACAATAACGCGGCCTACGCGCACGCGATGGTCCAGGCCGAGTCTGCTGCCGCTGCCAACCGCCTTGTCGTCGCCCTTCAGAACGATCTCGAAGTGCGCTTCCCGGAAGCGCAGATCATCGTCGCGCCGTTCGCGCAGGGCCCGCCGGTCGATGCTCCGGTCGGCTTTCGAATCGTCGGGCCGAACCTCGCCACGCTGGATGCGCTGGGCGACGAGCT